>JADZBN010000250.1 GCA_020852075.1 Bacteroidia bacterium | reverse complement strand
GGAAATTTCACATAACCGTTTCCGTTGGAAACGACCTTGCTCATGAGTGCTGAATACTCTGTACTGATATCCTTATCATCAAAGGTGATAATCATTTTAAATCCCATTACATCCTCATAGAATTTCACCCACTCATTCATTTTTCCAAGTTCCACATTGCCCACACAGTGATCTACGTATTCAAGTCCCAGCGGATCCGCTTTGAATGATGCGGTGGCACTGTCAAATCCGGGCATGAAGGCGCCGGTATAATTTTTCCTCTCTACAAAAGTATGGATGGTGTCACCGTAGGTATGTATGGAAGCAACTTTTACTTCTCCGTTTTCATCCCGTAAGGACTTTGGCTCTGAATGTGCCCTGGCTCCGCGTGACATGGTTTCATAAAAAGATTTCTCTGCATCATCCACCCAAAGGGCAAGTACCCTTACCCCGTCCCCATGGCGGCTGACATGCCTGGCAATTTCACTGTCAGGTATGAGAGAGGTGGTAAAAACCAGCCGGATTTTCCCCTGTTGCACCACATAGGATGCCCGGTCGCGGATTCCGGTTTCAGGACCGGCGTAGGCTACGAGTTCGAAGCCAAAGGCTTTTTGGTAGTAGTACGAAGCCTGTTTTGCATTGCCAACCCAGAATTCAATGTGGTCGGTGCCAAGTAGCGGAAGGAAGTCTTTCATGGGGGTTAACCTCTGTGCGTATAAAATTCGAAATGATTCATTAAACAGGCGCGTTGGCCTGTGGGTATGCAAATATCCCTAAACCATAGGGAAAAGACAAATCCCGGGTGAAGGCGGGTATCAGCGCTTTTTACGTACCTGTGTATTCCTGTCCTTTTGCATCTGTTCCAGGCGCTGCTGGAATCCGGATTTTTTAACAGGTTTTTTCCTGTTTTCCTGAATTTGCCTGTGCATGGCGTCCTCATCAATAAAAGCTTTGAAAAGGTATTGCAGACCGAAGCCGAAAATATTGCTCAGGAAATAATAATAACTGAGGCCTGCAGAATAATTGTTAAAAAATCCGAGGAACATGACTGGCATCAGGTACATCATCCACTTCATCTGGGGATTCACGGCAGTGGACATCGCCATGTTCATCCGTGTATAAATCAGCGTTGATACGGTCATGAGCAATGTAAACAGACTCACATGGCTTCCGTAAAACGGAATCTTAAACGGAAGATCCAGGATGGAATCATAGGTGGAAAGATCGTGCGCCCAAAGGAAAGGTTGCTGCCGTAATTCAATGGATGAAGGAAAGAAACGGAACATCGCAATGAGTATCGGTAATTGTAACAGGCCCGGAATACAACCTCCCAATGGATTAACACCCGCCTTCCGGTACATACTCATTACCTCCTGCTGTTTTTTCATCGGATCATCCTTGAACTTTTCGTTGATCTCAGCCATTTCAGGTTGCAGTACACGCATCTTGGCCTGTGATTTGAATGAGCCGTAGGTTAATGGCAGGAGGATAACACGGACCAGGATGGTCAGAATCAGGATGATGATACCGTAATTAATATGGAAACTGTCAAGAAAATTGAAGGTGGGAATGACCAGGAATTTATTCACCCAGCCGAAAATTCCCCAGCCAAGCGGAATGAGTTTTTCCAGGTTCAGGTGATCAATCTTTTTCAGCGTCTGATAATGATTCGGACCCGCGTAATACCGCATGTTGTAGGTCTGTACCTGCTTTCGTTCAAAAGGCAGTCCGAAGGAAGCACTCATGGTTTTTACGTAGGGAGAATTCTTATCCGTTACGGTCTCTACTGTTGGTGATTCAAATGCATTTTCAGCAATTAGACTGACGTTAAAAAACTGCTGCTTGAATGAAATCCATTTGACCCGCGTTTTAATGGACTCGGTTTTATCGGAAGTGTAGCTCAGGTAATCCACATCCTCATCTGCAAACCGGTAATAGATGGTGGATGCGACACGTTCATTGTCCAGGCTTTTTTCAAGACTGTGGATGCGGTCCTTCCAGTCAAAGTTCAGGTAACCGGCATTGGAGGAAATCAGATCCTGCATTCCTGTCATGATGATGCTGAAATCAAACATGTAGGAATCATCCTCAAGTTTGTAAACGTATTCAATATACCTGTTTTCCCCCGCAGGCAGCTTCATGTGAATGGTGTTGCTGCTGCCGCTGGTTCCCGATGCCTGGAAAAATAATTTCTCTGTATTTATAATCCGGTTCTGTGCCGAAAAGGTAAGTGCCGCATAACTGGAATCATCAGCCATCAGTACAACCGGCTTCCCATCCCAGGTTTTGTATTTCTTCAGTTCAATCCCTTTGATCATGCCTCCCCTGGAACTTATGGAGAGTTTGATAAGCTTATTTTCAAGTGTAAGTATTTGTTCGGTTCCGGTGGAGGCAGGTGCGAAGTCACCAAATTCCTGCTTCCCCATTTCAACCCGTGTGGAATCTGATAAGGTATCGCCTGAAACAGGTACTACGGCTATAGTATCGGAAATCCCGGAGGTGTTGATGGCAGCCTCTTTCGTCCGCTTTGCCTCCACTGCAGCAATGGAATCCTGCTTGTGTTTCAAGGCTTTCAGTTCTGCTTCACCAGGCTGATTGTAAATCGAATATCCTACGATAAGCAGGCCTATGATGGATAATCCTATAATAGAATTTCTGTCCATTGAAATTTTCAGGAAGGGAGCGCAAAGATAAAAATTATTCAATGTGGGTCAGG
>JADZBN010000249.1 GCA_020852075.1 Bacteroidia bacterium | reverse complement strand
TTCGCATGGTTCGCTGACAAGAGGTTTCATGTACTGAAAGGAATGGTAATATTACCGGCCTCAGGCAGGGAAGTGACAACCTGGGCCTTGTTCACGAATGCTGAAGCAGACCTCTGGAAACGTGCTCCCGAATACATTTCCAACGGAATAACCTATCATTCAGGATGGGTAGGTGATTATCCATACAATAGTGTTACTTCCGTGGATGTAACTGATGCAATGGGCGGTGGCATGGAATACCCCATGATCAATGCCATAGGAAGTTACGGGTCTGCTGTGGAGCTGGAACTCACCATATTTCATGAGACAGGCCATAACTGGTTTTACGGAATACTGGGTAGCAATGAACGGAAATATCCCTGGATGGACGAAGGCATTACCAATTTCTTTGAAACACGGTATATGTACACCCGCTACCGCAATGATTCAATCCGGCAGGAAGAACCCTATGACCGGTTCGGATGGGCATCGGGAATCCTGCACATGAAAACCTTTAATCACCGGGACGAGCAATACTGGCGATACCTGAAGGGGGCAAGGCAGAATTCCGATCAAAGCCCTGGATTGCCTGCGGACCAGTATAACAACACCAACTATTCCGCCGATGTGTACCGTAAAACGGCGCTGGGTTTTGATTATCTCCTCCATTACCTGGGAGACTCCCTTTTTGATACTGCGATGAAGGCCTATTATGAAACATGGAAATTCCGTCACCCGGGCCCTGAAGATATCCGTTCCATATTTGAAAAAACAACCGGGCAGGATCTTGACTGGTTCTTTACACAATACCTTGCTACCAATGGAAAAATTGATTATTCCATGGTATCAGAAAAAAGGATAAACCAAACCGATTCCTGTCATATTACCGTAAGGAATAAAAACACCGTACAGGCGCCCCTGATTATCAGCGAAAAAAGGGGGAATCGTTTTATTCCAGTTATAAAAAGTTTGGGATTCTCCGGAAAAAAAACATTTACCGTAGCGTGTGACAGCGCAGGTCTTTTCAGAATTGATGCCGCGGAACGGATGCCGGAGTTGTACCGGAACAATAACAGCCTGAAGACCTCTGCAATATTCAGGAAAACCGGAAAAATCAGCCTGAAATTATTGCCCTGCCTGGAAAAATCCGGAAGGACACAGGTATTTATTACCCCTGTTGCCGGTTGGAATCTTTACAATGGAGTTATGGCAGGGTCATCTGTATATAATGTGTTCTCCATCGAGAAAAAGTTTGAATATTCCCTGACTCCGTTTTTTGCCTTTAGTACAAATGATCTCAACGGGTTTGCGGACCTGAGGTGGCATTTCTATCCGCGGAACAAATCCATCAGCAGGATTGAATTACGAACGAATTTCAGGCGCTTCGCCTATGCCCATGACAGCTATTCGAATCCATCAAAAGACTTCCGGTATGAGGGGATATTACATTATCTGAGGTCGGATAACAGTATTACCTTTTCCTTCAGACCCCAAAATTATCCGGATCCGGTTCGGCCTTCCATAAAACTGCGGGCACTATTCATTCGAAGAAGCCTGCCTTTTTACTTCATCTATGCACAATCCGAATCGGACTATTTGTATTTTCAGGCAGCTTATACCAGACAGAACGATAACCCGCTGCACGCCCTGAAGCAAACGCTAACCGTCACCTTCAACGCAGACTTTATCAAGGCAGGAGTTGAATCCAAACGATTTTACAGTTATGGAAAATCGGGGAAAGGATTCGACCTCCGGATGTTTGCCGGAATGGAGTCCATACGGCCGTTGAATACCCGTGGGGTAAATTATGCCTTGCGTTTAAGCGGTTATTCCGGTACGGATGATTACCTGTTTGAAGGGCTTTTCCCGGGCCGGTCGGAAACCTCGGGAATATGGTCGCAACAGTTTCTTCCGGAGGATGGAGCTTTCAAGACCCCCACCTTATTTTACCGGAGATCAAGCCAGTGGATGCTAGCGGTAAATGGCAGCACCTCACTTCCGGGGATTTTGCCTTTCAGGATATTCTTCGATCTGGGCACCTTCAATAATTTCTCGAAGGTTATCGCCGTTAATTATAATTTCAGTTTTGATGCGGGCATTGAAGTACGGCTGATAAAAGATATTTTTGCCGTGTATTTCCCGGTGTTTTATTCAGACGACATAAAATACGTGATTGACAGGGAGCATTTGAATTTCGGAAGATTGATACGATTTGAACTGAATCTTGAAAAACTGGGGCCTCTGTACCGGCTCAGAAAAGTAAACATCTGATTGCAGACGGGAAAAAAAATATATTTCATTTCAGACTTTCACCTGGGTGTTCCCACCTATGAAAAAAGCCTGATACGGGAGAAAAAAATTGTATCCTTTCTGGAGATGATCCGGAACGATGCGGAGGAGTTGTACCTGCTTGGAGATGTTTTTGACTTTTGGTTTGAATACAAAACGGTTGTGCCGCGTGGTTTTGTCCGGCTTCTGGGTAAACTTGCCGAGCTGAGTGATGCAGGAATACCCATTCATTATTTTACGGGGAATCATGACATGTGGACTTTTGATTACCTGCAGAAAGAATTACAGGTAACGCTGTACAGGAAACCCATTGAGGCGGAATACAACGGGAAGACATTTTACATTGGTCATGGTGATGGCCTGGGACCGGGGGATCACGGGTATAAATTTATTAAGAAGGTTTTTGCCAATCCTGTATGCCAGTGGCTCTTTGCCCGCCTCCACCCCAACCTGGGAATCGGAATGGCAAATTATTTTTCCAGAAAAAGCAGGATTGCCACCGGAGCCACCGACGAAAAATTCCTGGGTAACGAAAAAGAATGGCTGGTTATTCATTCGAAAAAACTTCTTGAAAACAAACATTATGACTTCCTGGTCTTTGGGCACCGGCATCTTCCCCTGGACGTTCCGATTCATGGAAGCAGCAGGTACATCAACCTGGGCGACTGGATTCGGTATTTTTCCTATGCCGAATTTGACGGGTTGAATATGGAGTTGAAATATTTTTCATGACGGACGACCGGTTCACGGGATATCGGAATACTTTTACCTGTATGATTCATCCTGATGGGAAACGCCCTTAATAAATTACTATCCGCCTGTCTGTTGTGTTTTGCATGTTGTACAGTACAAGCCATGCATTTCAGCGGTGCCCAGATATATTACAGGAATATCAGCGGACTGATGTATGAGGTGACGGTAAAGTTTTACCGTGACTGTACGGGGATTCAGGCTCCGGATTCCATACAACTGAATTTCTCCTCCACATGTAACCCGGGAGGTATGATTTTTATACACTCTGATCCCGGTTTTCCGGTATCTGTGCCTTTGGAATGCCCTACAGCACTGTCCACCTGTTCGGGAGGTACCTATTACGGGATTGAAGAATATTCCTATTCGGGAAACATTACTTTCCCTTTGCCCTGCCGGGACTGGGTTATGTCATTCGAAGAATGTTGCCGGAGCGCAACCATTACCACGATTGACAGCAGTTTCAGTTATGATGCACATGTTTATGCCACCCTGAACAATTTCGATGTTACATATAATTCTTCGCCGGTTTACCTCCAGCCTCCGGTAACCAGGGTTTGCCAGGGACAGCAGGTTTGCCTGCAACAGTATGTATCCGAGCCCGACGGCGATTCACTGGCTTTCTCACTGGTGTCGCCTGAATACGGCCCTTCCGGAATACCTGTGAACTACCTGGCGGGTTACAGCTATCTTCAGCCGTTTTCAACACAGGCACCGCTTTCCATGGATCCGGGCACGGGGGAACTCTGTTTTACGCCCACCGCTTCTGAAGTAACTGCTTATGCGATCGAGGTGAAAGAATTCAGAAATGGAATATTGACAGGCACCACGGAATCAGAGGTCCTGTTATACATCAGTACGTGTAATAATTCCATGCCATCCATATCGGGAATAAACGGAACCGGACTCTATACAGCCATGGCAGTCCCCGGTATGACCAATTGTTTCAGTTTTTATGCTTCAGATCCGGACAGCTCGGATCAGACCACACTCACACTGGAAAGCAGCCTGCCGGGTTCCTATTTTAGCGCGCATCATTCCTACCCTGACACGGGTGATTTCTGCTGGAACCCGCAACCGGGTGACACCATCGGGAACCCGCACCGGATCATCGTACGTGTTACAGACAACAACTGTCCCTACACCGCATCGAGATCTTATAATTTTTATTTTACAGTGACCGGTAATGTTTCTGCCGGGACTCTTTCCATGCAACCCGTAAACCTGTACCCCAATCCTTCATCAGGATTTTTCAGGTTTCAATCTGCAGGGCAGGTTCATTTTAGCTCAGTGAGGATTTCCGATGTATCAGGAAGAGAAATCCAACAGTTTCATTCGGTAACATCCGGCATGCTCCTTTCGGTACAGGAACTGGCCGATGGTATGTATTTCATCCGGGCCGATGACGAAGAAGGACTTAGTCATACCTTCCGGTTGATGGTAATTCAGCGGAGTCAATAAGTTGCGTAGGCCTTCACGGAATTCCCTGTACCTTCAAAAGGCGCAACAGCAGCAGGTTACAGAGGATCGGAAGGATTTCTCTGTTATCAACAGTTGTTGATATTTTTCTTTAATTATCAATAAACCAAAAAAGGCCGGGGGTAACATCTCTTCAAACCATTGCCAGGCAAGGCATTGCAGGGTGCAGGAACAAATTTCGTTTACCAACCAAATGCGACCGTTGGTCAAATTGCATTTTACCATGAACTACGATTCTGATATCTTTATGAAGAATTCCCCCTAAATCCACCTCACAAGCAAAAACTTTACATGAACACACGTTTTTCAAGGGTCTGTATTTCAGGCCTTGCCGGGATGCTTTTATCCTTTTGTTCCGCTACCGCACAGGTGGTGATCAATGAAATCTGTCCATCGAATATTTCTCTCATTGTGAATTCCAATGGAAAATATGATGACTGGATAGAACTCTACAACAGTGGAGGATCTTCTGTAAACCTTTCGGGATATGGCTTGTCCGATGATGCCGCAAAACCTTATCTTTTCACTTTCCCCTCTTATTCACTCGGCGCAGGGAAACGAATTCTGGTATTTGCATCTGACACCAACAGTTCCGTGGTTGTGGATCACTGGGAAATGCCTGTGAATGCGACGGGCACCTGGAAATACTATGCAGGCTCTGCCGCACCAGACACCAACTGGCGGAATACCTCATTCAATGATGCCTCCTGGTCTTCGGGAGCCGGCGGGATCGGTTTTGGTGATGGAGACGACGGCACATCGGTTGGCGTAACCGTTACCGTCGCCATGCGGAAAACGTTTTCCGTTCCAGACACCTCAGAAATATTAAAAGCTGTGCTCATGATGGATTATGATGATGGTTTTGTGGCATATCTGAACGGAAGGGAAGTAGCAAGAGCCAATATAGCCACTGCAACACCCCGTCCGGGCTGGAGTGAACTTGCTTTGAGCGGGCATGATGCTCAGGGCTACCAGGGTCTGCCGCTGGACTCCTTTTTTATTGATGTAAATACCTTACGGGCAGCCATCCGGCCGGGAAATAATGTTCTAGCCATTGAAACGCATAATGTCACAGCCAGCTCGAGTGACCTTTCATCCATTCCCTATCTGTTTTTCGGAATGAAAAGCAGCGGATCTACATTCGCCAGCAAACCCTCATGGTTTCACGTACCTGCTAAAGAATATTTTAATGCCGCATTCAAGCTCAGCCGGAGCGGTGAAACCGTATATCTGACCAATTCTTCTTCCTCAACCATTGATCAAAAAACCTATACTGCCTTTGGTACCGACAATTCCTTTGGCAGAAAACCCGACGGGACTTCATCCTGGTGTTATTTTGGCACGCCAACGCCGGACGCATCCAACAATTCCTCCACCTGTTATAACGGGTATGCTTCCATACCACTATTTTCAGTTTCGGGAGGATTCTATGCATCTACCCGTACCGTTACATTGAGTTCTTCAACACCCGGTGCGGTCATCCGGTACACTACCAATGGGGATGAGCCCACCTCTTCAGATCCCTCCTATTCTTCCGCCATCACGGTTTCTTCTACCAAAACATTACGGGCCAGGGTTTTTGCCTCGGGATATCTCCCCAGCCCTGTTGTCACCAATACCTATTTTATCAATGAAGATACCCACCTGCCGGTATTCACCATTACCACCGATTCACTGAATCTCTGGGACTGGAATACGGGTATTTATGTGATGGGGCCGAATGCAGGTACTACCTCTCCGTATTTCGGAGCCAATTTCTGGGAAGACTGGCAGAAACCGGCAACCATAGAATACTATGATAAAGCAAAAAACCGGATTCTGCGATTCGATGCGGAGATTGAAATTTATGGCAATTATTCGAGGGCAAAGCCGCAAAAAAGTTTTGAACTACAATTGAGTGACAAGTACGGTACGGGAGACGTCAGTTATGCTTTCTGGCCTGACAAGCCATTCATTGATGATGATATTGATGATATCATCCTGAGAAACTCCGGAACGGACTGGAACAAAGTTCATTTCCGGGATGCATTGATGGAACGGCTGATGAGGAATACCTACTCGGGATATCTCACGGCTGAACCCGCAGAAATGTATTTGAACGGACAGTACTGGGGCGTTTATACCATTCATGAGAACCATGATGAAAACTGGATGAATTACAATTACGGTTTGAAAAAATCCCAAATTGATTATTTCAAAGAAGATGGGACAACGATTACACTTAAGGAAGGCAATGATGCGGGATGGTGGGCCATGTACAATTATGCCACATCCCAGACTCCCAATACCCAGACTTATTATGATTACATGAACAGTGTACTGGACTTGAAAAACTACGCGGACTATTTTATTTGTGAAACTTATGTAAACAACGGCGACTGGATTGGCGACTGGACCAACAATATTAAATTCTGGAGGCCCAATGCCCCCGGTTCAAAATTCCGTTACCTGTTATATGATACCGATTTTGGTTTTGGATTGCAGGGTGATGTGAATGACAACCGGCTGTCTATGGCCCGGAACCCTGCAGCATTCAGCCATTCATCTGAAATGTTTGATGCCATGCTGAACAACAGCACTTTTAAGAGGTATTTCATCAACCGGTATGCTGACCTGATCAATACCATCTGGCTGCCATCCAACGTAGATGATGTGATGCATCAGTTTCAGGATTCCATGAGTTCGGATATGCCCATGCATTTTGCCAAGTGGGGAGGAAGTATGAGTACCTGGCAGGATTACCTGGACGATATGATGGATTTTGTGAATGCAAGGCCGAATATCGTAAGGAACCAGATTAAATCCCTATTCAGCCTAACCGGAAAAGTTACGCTTACTCTGAATGTATCTCCGGCAGGAGCCGGACGGATTGAAATCAGCACGATTACACCTACCACCTATCCCTGGTCAGGAGTTTATTTTAACGGAAATCCGGTAACCATAACAGCGATTCCCAATCCCGGGTATTCCTTTAATCATTTCCGTTCGAATGTTGTCATCAATTCAAACAACTACAACCAAAGTGTAACTTATAATTTTACTGCCAACGACCAGATCACTGCATATTTTACAGGCTCACCCGCCACACCATTGCTTACTGTAAGTGAGTTCAATTACAATTCAGACGATGCACTGGATGCAGGCGACTGGGTGGAACTTCATAATTATGGTTCGGCTGCAGTGGATATTTCCGGCTGGAAACTGAATGATGAACAGGACAACCATTTCTTCCGTTTTCCTACCGGTACGGTACTGAACGCAGGAGCTTACCTGGTGATTGTTGAGGACACCGCGAAATTCCGTTCCCAGTTTCCTCTGGTTACCAATTTCATGGGTCCCACCGGATTTAACTGGGGTGACGGCGGTGACATGGTACGGTTGTTTGATTATATGGACAATCTCTATCTTTCATTTACATACCAGGATGCCAGTCCCTGGCCTACGCTTGCTGACGGTGACGGTTATACCTGTGAATTACAGAATCCTTCCGGAAACCTCAACAGCGGGTCCAACTGGTTTAGCGGCTGCATCGGAGGATCTCCCGGGCAAGCATACAGCCCCTTGCTGTCCATACCGGTATCTATCTCTGGGAATACCACCTTTTGTACGGGAGGCAGCGTTTCGCTTTCTGCAACCTCAGATCCCAGCTACAGCTATCAATGGAAAAAGAACGGAACCAATATTTCCGGTGCCACCAATAATTCCTATACGGCCACACAGGCAGGAACGTATACAGTCCTTGTAACAAAAAGCGGCTGCTCGGTAGTTTCTGATCCGGTTACGGTCAACGTCGTGACCCAGGGTCCCGATCCCGTGACAACTTCATCATACAGGTGCGGTCCCGGTGACCTGACACTTACCGCGAGTTCAACCGATACAATATTCTGGTATGATGCTGCCAGCGGCGGAAATCTGGTCGGAACCGGCGACTCACTGGCAACCGGTGTTTTGAACAACACAACAACATATTACGCCATAACGAGCACCGTATGCCCGAGCAATCCTGTGGCTGCAACCGCAGAGATTCTTGCGATTACGGCTGCACCCGTAACGAGTGATGTCAGCCGGTGCGGACCGGGCATTGTTACCCTTACCGCGAGTGATACCGCAGAAATACACTGGTACAACCTGGGTTCAGGTGGCGCCTTGTTGCAGACAGGCTCCAGCTTTACCACGAATAGTATTCCCCATGATTCCGTCTTTTATGTGGAGGCGGGAAACATTTGCCCTTCGCCGAGGATTGAAGTGAATGTGACCATAAATTCCACACCCGCACCTACAGGAATACCGTCTTCAAGATGTGGAAGCGGAACCGTAACACTGGGAGCATCCGGAACCGGCACCTTGCTTTGGTACAATGTTTCATCGGGAGGGAGTTCTATAGGAACCGGAAGTTCCTTTACCACTCCATCACTGACACAAACCGATACCTTTTATGTGGAAGCCAATTCAGGGTGTCCGAGCAGCAGGATACCTGTTATTGCCATTGTAAATACCATACCACAGGCGCCGACGGCATCTGATACCACCCTCTGTACATCGGGTAGCGCTACACTGACAGCGATTTCTTCCGAATCCATAACCTGGTACGATGCACCCGTAAACGGAAATGTTCTTGGAACCGGATCAAACTATACAACTCCCGTAATAAACAGCACCACGACCTACTATGCGGAGGCAGGATATGATTGTCCAAGCCCGAGAACCGCTGTTCAGGTAATTATCAGCGGGCCGCCAGCGGCTCCCACTGCAGGGAATGTTTCGCGATGCGGACCGGGAACCGTGGTTCTCACCGGAAGTTCCCCTCTTCAGATTTCCTGGTATGATGCAGCATCGGGCGGTACGCTTCTGGGTACAGGCAGCAGTTATACCACACCATCCATCACCACAACCACCACCTACTACCTGGAGGCAGGAACTGACTGCCGAAGCAACAGAATTTCTGTTCAGGCTATTGTAAACCCCATTCCATCGCCTCCTGCAGCCAGTGACGGATCACGCTGCGGTCCGGGGACTGTTACTCTCACGGCATCATCTCCCGAACAGATTTTCTGGTTCAGCGGGGCATCCGGAGGTACTGCACTGGGCACAGGTTCATCATATACCACACCTTCCATTTCAACTACCACAACATATTATGTGGAAACAGGAAATACCTGCAGAAGTAACCGGATACCTGTTCAGGCTATCATTGAGGTT
>JADZBN010000248.1 GCA_020852075.1 Bacteroidia bacterium | reverse complement strand
TGTGATGAGGATGGAAGATGAACTGGACATAAGCCGGGGAGACATGATTGTAAGGGAAAATAATGTTCCTCAGACCGGACAGGACATTGAAATCATGTTATGCTGGCTCAATGAAAATTCCTTTCGTACGGGCAGGCAATTTATCCTGAGACACACTACACACGAAGTACATTGTATAATCCGTGAGGTACATTATAAAATTGATATAAACAACCTGAGGCGGATTAAGGATGACAGGGTTTTTGACATGAATGATATCGGCCGGGTTACGGTAAGGACTACACAACCGTTGTATTACGACAGTTATCGCCGGAATAGAAATACGGGAAGCATAATCCTTATTGATGAACATACCAATGAAACTGTTGGAGCCGGTATGATTATCTGATATTCCCCGAACAGCCCCCTCTCTCTGCACAGCCGGCGTAAGCAACATTCTGTATAAAAGAATTTCTGTATTCAGTAATTTAAATGCTTTACCGGAAGAACCTGATAATTGATGGAAATCCCTGAATTTGAATTTTTCGGAAAAGCCATAGAAGCTGCCCTTGCGGCCGGGGCAGATATCATCAGGGTTTATAACAGTAATTTCCATGCGGAAAAAAAGGATGAGAATTCCTGGATTACGGAAGCCGATACTGCTTCGCACAGGAGGATTGTGGATATCCTTGCACCAACCGAATTACCCGTCATCAGTGAGGAGAGCGAACCGGCACCGTATCATATCCGGAAAACATGGAGCAGGTACTGGCTGGTGGATCCACTCGATGGTACCCGGGAATTTATCGGAAGAAACGGAGAGTTTACGGTTAACATCGCCCTCATGGAATACGGCTGCCCGGTGGCAGGAGTCATTTATGTACCAGCCAGGGATGAACTGTATGCAGCATATCGCCAGACATATTACCGGTGTAAAAACACAGCTTCCATTAACCGTGAGACACTCCCTGACCTGAGTCCGTGGGAATCCGTGCCTGTTAACCGGACACAAAAGGGGGTTCTCCGGGTGATTGTTAGCCGGTCACATCTGTCTGACGAGACAACTGATTTTATTAAAAACCAGAAAAAGGAATTTGACAAGGTGGAAATATCCTCCGCAGGAAGTTCGCTGAAATTTTGCCGGATTGCCTCTGGAGAAGCAGACATCTATCCGAGATTCGGACCCACCATGGAATGGGACGTGGCAGCCGGCCATGCCATTCTTAAATCAGCAGGAAAGAACGTTTACCGGCATCCGGATGGTATGGAATTAATGTATAACAAACCTGATTTAACAAATGATTGGTTTATTGCCAAGTAAATTCAGGGAGTTGGTTGCCCGCTTCAGGGAGGATGAAGAATACCGCGAACTTCTATCCACCAGTTTTTATGCTTTCCTGGTCCGGATGGCAGGTGTCGGTACGGGATTTCTGGTAACTCTGGTTACCTCACGGTATTTCGGTGCGGAGGCGCTTGGTGTCGTTTCCATTTGTCTTGGCATTCTGTTACTCAGTGCTGTCTTTGGCAAATTGGGACTTGATGTTGCCAATATGCGTATCGTTGCGGAACTGGCATTTAAAAAGGATTATTCTGGCATCAGAGGTACCTACCTTACCGTATTAAAGATGATGCTGCCTGTATCCCTGGGAATTTCACTGATCCTTTATTTCTCAGCAGACTTTCTGGCCGGACAGGTATTTCACAAACCGTATCTCAGGGATATTCTCCGGTTAAATGCGTGGATGACAGTGCCGCTGGTACTGGTTCTGCTTCACTCGGAAAGCGTCAGAGGGCTGAAAAAAATCAGAACATATACCTTTTTTCAGACGGCTGCCATTTCGACTATTGCGGTGATAATATTGGTAATCTGCGTGTTTCAGGACTCAGTTTCAAAGTACATTCCCGTGTATGTTCAATTTGCCAGCATACTTATTGCTTCGGCGTTCAGCCTTGTTTCCTGGGTCCATTACAGCCGATTCTCATCGGTACGTTCCGAATACCCGGTTAAACCCCGTGAACTTCTCAGAATTTCTTCACCGATGTTTACCACCACCCTGATGCAGTTGTTCATGTCCTGGGCAGGAACTCTCATCCTGGCGGCGTATGCATCTGATGCTGATGTGGGAGTGTTCAATGCATTGAACCGGATTTCCATTGTTACCAATATTGCCATACTGGCATTTAACAGTATTTCCATGCCGCGTTTCGCGGAAGCCTATGCTTCAAAGGATACGGGTTCCCTGAAAAGACATGCGCATGAGGCCGCCAGGCTTATTCTTTACAGTTCTCTCCCTGTATTCCTGGTTCTGTTGCTGTTCCCGTCAACGATCCTGCGTATTTTCGGAAGGGAATTCCCCGGCCATGAATATATCCTGTACATACTCCTGGCAGGACAGTTTATTCCGGTACTTGCCGGCTTACCATCTCAAATCCTGAATATGACCGGCAGGCAGGCCAGGTTAAGAAATATTGCAATCATCTCGGCGATTATAAATGTTTCCGGGTGCTTCCTGATGATTCCGGGATTTGGAATTCTTGGCGTTAGCATAGCCCAGGTGGCCGGAACCCTGATTTGGAATGTATTGTGCGTCTGGATTGTCAGAAGGGAATTTGGCTTTTTTACTTTTTATATTCCGGGGACCCAACGCGGGCACCAGCCTCCTCAGGTCAGGGATGATTCCTAAATTTGTAACTGTTACGATTATGCGCCACGCATGAATGAGAACCTGACATACAGTTCCAAACTGCATCCCGTTGCTGCCTATTGCCTGTTATTTCTCATTTTTTCATCTACGTTTCGTGTATTTGCCACCCTTCCGCTGGAATCCCTTCACCAGATGTTGTCCACCATTTGTATTGTCTTCCTGTGTATATTTTACGTTTTCAATCTTATCCTGAATTTCCGGGATTCCAGAATCACACGGCTCGACATACTCATGTGGGTGTTTATTCTGGTAAATTTCTTTGCTGCCTATCAGGGTCATGTAGTTTTCAGACAACCGTATTATTACGGCATCATGGCGCAACGTTCGGTTTTGTTGTCGCTGTCGGGAATTCTGCTCATCACCCTGCTGAATCATGGATGGATCAGTATCCGTCAGGTAGAAAGGACCTTTCTTATTTTATCCCTCACCTTGCTGGTCATTTTCTTTTTCTTTTTTCTGTTTGTGAATCCACTGAAGTTCGTAGATGCAGAATTTGTCGCCTACAGCCCGATCCGGGGATACAGATACAGGTTTCAGTTTGCACTGGTTATCATGCTGCTTTTTTATTCCCTCTTTAAAATATCCCACGAGAACAAATCAAGGTTTTACATTGTAGTCGGGTTAATTCTTGTTTACCTGGTTGCCTTCCTGCAGTCACGGACAACGCTGGTAGTTCTTGCATTTACCATCCTGATTTACTTTATCCGGAATTTTACCATGAAGGAAAAAATCCGGAATGCCCTGTTATACGGAGGAATTGCCTGTATTGCCATTGCATTGTTTTTCAGCCTTGGTTATACATCCTTATTTGACAAGTACCAGATACTGTATCAGAATGTGTTCAATGTTTTCCTGGGTGAATCCCCAGACGAAGCTTCGTCTGCTGTACGGTATATGGAATTTAATATTGCCCTGGATTATATCACCAAAAATCCGTTTCTGGGAAACGGATTCATTTCCAACCAGTGGAATGGAGGCTGGCATGAAATACTGGGTTATTTTTATCCGGTGGATATCGGAATCCTTGGGAATATTTTTGTTTTTGGAATAATAGGAACGCTCATTATCTATTTGCCATATTATTATTCGCTGTCCCTGTCCAGGGAAGTTCACTCCAGCCATGTATTTTTCAAAACAGTGGAATACATGCTCCTTTTCTTTTTTCTCAGTATGTTCTTCTCTGCTGTCAACATCCGGGACTCTAGCAGTATCATGTTTCTTGTATGCCTGCTATATTACTTCCGGTATTATTACCGGCCCGGCAATGAAATGTTACCTGAAGAAAATATCCAGCACCTGATGACATGAAACTACCCGATTTTCTTGTTGTTGGAACCGCCAGGGCAGGCACCACCTCCCTGTATTATTACCTGAGGCAGCATCCGGATATTTTTCTTCCTGCTCTGAAGGAGCCCTGCTTTTTCTCCTTTGCAGGAACCCGCCCGGCTTTCAAAAAAGGGAAATTTGCTTTTGCCGTCAGTGATATTGATACCTATGCAAAATTATTTGACAGTGCACCCGACGGCAGTGCCAGAGGCGATATATCCACTCCCTACCTGTATCTTTACCAAGATACCATTAAAAATATTTTCCATTATCATCCCCGTGCCTCAGCATTGAAAATTATTATCATACTCAGAAATCCTGCAGACAGGGCGTTTTCGCAATATTTGTGGAAAGTACGCGATGGCCGCGAGAACCTTGGGTTTGAAGAAGCCATTACCAGGGAAAAAGAACGTATGGCAGAAGGATACAGCATTGATTACATGTATACCGGCCGTGGATTTTATCACGATCAGGTAAAAGCGTACCTGGATCATTTTGAACACGTGAAGGTAGCCCTGTTTGAAGACCTCAGGGATTTCAGGGGAAAAGTGCTTCAGGATTTTTGCCGCTTTCTTGGAATAGACGATTCTTTTGGCTTTGCATCCCAATCCGAATACAATGCGTCTTATGCGCCAAGGTGGAAACTCCTGAACCGTCTGGTAACTGCCGAGAGCCGGACGAAATTCAGGATATTAAACCAACTTCCGGGTTCATGGAGGCAGGGAATTAAGGAACAATTTATGTTCTGGAATGCGGTGAAAACTTCCAGGCGGAAACTGGAACAGGGTACCCGTGAAAAGCTGGTCGAATTATTCCGCGAAGATGTTGAAAAACTTGCAGTGCTTATCGGGAGGGATCTTTCCCACTGGTTGAAATAGTTTATCTGTACGATGAGAAAAGCTGCCATTATTGATCCCGTGGGAATCAAAGCCGGACTTGAGCATTATGATATTTCGTTGCTCAGTCATTTAGCAGATGAAGGAACAGATGTCATGAACTACTCAAATTTTTTAACGGATGATCACACGGTAGTTTCTTACAAAACATTTTCGGAAACCTCCGGATCAGGATGGTTCATGGCCTACCGGTATTTGTCCGGTTATAAGCGGTCCCTGGATCTTTGCAGGAAGAATCACGTCACGCATCTGATATTTCATGTCTTCCACTTTAATGCAATGGATGAATGGATACTCCGGTATGCCAGACGCAAGGGATTCCGTCTCATCCTGATTGTCCATGATGTGGAAAGCTTCATCCGGCGGACCAATACAGGTCGCCTTGTTAAAATTTGCGTGCACCTGGCCAATCATGTGGTGGTGCACAACCGTTTTACCTTCCAGGAACTCTGCGCCTTTCTTCCTTCGGGGGTCCACGAAAAAGTTCATGTGATTCCTCATGGAAATTTTATTGCACTGGATGACAGGGAGACTCCGGGACACACCGCACGGAAAATTCTGAATTGGGACGAACGGGTGAAAGTCTTGTTTTTTGGGATGATCAAACCGACCAAAGGCCTCGATTTGCTGCTGGTATCATGGAAAAAAGTGAATCCGGAGGTTTCCCTGCATATCGCCGGCAGGTTGCGGAAAGATCGCTGGTCGGTGTATGAAAACCTGATTAATAAAATGCCGCAGGATGCAATCAGTACTGAAATCGGCTACATTAATCCTGACAGGAGGAGTCTGCTGTTCAAAGCCGCAGATATTGTTGTGATTCCCTATCGAAGGATTTACCAGAGTGGTGTTCTGCTGATGGCAATGAGTTTTGGTCTGCCCGTTATTGTTTCCGATCTGCCTGCCAATAAGGATTGTGTGAAAGACGGAGTGAGTGGTATGGTTTTCCGGAGTGGTGATCCTGATGAACTAAGTTCCTGTATTAACCGCCTTGCAGGAGACCGGGAAATGCGAAAGAAACTGGGAGACACTGCGCGTCAGGAAATGGAAGAAAACCACAATTGGAAAACCATTGCCAATTCCTTTTCTTCGCTCCTGGACTGAATGAAAATTGCAATAATCGGATCCAGGGGAATTCCTGCTCATTATGGCGGCTTCGAAACCTTCACAGCGTTTCTTGCCAGGGGTCTGTTTGGAAAAGGGCATGAAATAACAGTGGTAAATGACAGGAACCACCCGCCAGATCCTGGTAAGTTTCCCGGAATCAGAATCATTAATTCGCGGTTTTCAAAGGAAAAAAATCCCGTATTATTTTACAGGGATTCCATTCGCAGGGTTCGTGATGACAATCATGTGGTACTTGTGTGCGGAGTAGGGGGGGCTTTTTTTTATGGAACTAAAAGAGGCCGGAAAGTGCCCATCGTGACAAATGTTGACGGACTGGAGCACCTGCGCGGGAAATATACCCGGATAAAAAAGTTGTATGTACGTTTTGCACAGAAGGCGGCATGGCGGAAGAGTGATGCGATTGTCTGCGATGCATCCGGAATCGCGGAGTATTGGAAAAAGGCATTTCATACTCCGGAATCCGGAGTTTTTGTAATCAGGTATGGGGTTGAAATTCCACCGGAAGTTAACCGGAAAATTCCTGAGGATATTCCGGTTGAGAAAAATGATTATTATCTCGTGGTTTCCAGGTTTGTTCCGGAAAATCACCTTCAGGAAATTGTCAGTGGGTACCAGTTATCGGGAACGAAAAAAAAACTTGTTGTCACCGGAGATCCTGACGGATCCGGGTATTCCCTGAAACTGATCGCATCTGCTTCTGACGAAATAATCTTTACCGGAGGAATTTATGAACATGAAAAGCTGACTGCGCTGAGGCAGCATGCATTTTCCTACATCCATGGGCACAGTGTCGGGGGAACAAATCCCTCACTGCTGGAATCCATGGCTGTATCGGGTATTTGTATCTGCCATGATAATATTTTTAACAGGGAGACTACCGGCGATGGGCAACTGTATTTCAAATCCCCTGAAGCATTGTCTGCTGTCATAAAATCACTCGAAAGTGCAGGCGGGGAAACAATAGCAGCGTTGAAAAGGAATGCAATGGATACTGTAATAAATAATTTCCAGTGGGAAAGGATCGTGGACAGCTACGACCAGCTATTCAGAAACATTTGTCATGAGCATTGAAGAGGAGATTACAACCCATCCGTTTGAGGATCCTGATTTCGGCAGGCTGATCCTCCTTACGGAATCCACCTATCCGGGAAGTGAGATTGCCCATCCCCTGTACCTAACCTGGGAATACCGGCAAAATCCGGATGGCCACGCGATGATCCGCGTTGCAGAAAAGGATTCACGGATTATTGCACAATATGTTGTGATTCCGCGATCATACAGGATTGCAGGAAAGGCAATGAAGGGTTCGCTGTCCCTGAATACCCTCACACATCCTGACTTTCGCGGTGCAGGGTTGTTCCGGAAACTTGCGGAACAGCTCTATGAGGACTGCGCAGGTGCAGGTATAGGAATTACAATTGGTTTTCCAAACCCTGCGTCATTTCCGGTTTTCACAGGCAGACTGGGCTTTCATCATGCCGGCCGTGTCCCCTTTTATTTCAAACCCCTGAATTCAGGAAGCCTGCTTGCCAGAATGTTTTCGGGATCTGGCGGTAAAATGGGTAATGAAATTCCCTGGAAACGTGAGCAAGCAGGAGATGGTGTTAATCATATCCGGTACCTTGATGTTATAAAGGATAAACACCTTCTCGGTGATTTTCTCAACCAGCTTAATGAAAATTTTCAGACCGGTACTATCCGCAGCCCTGAATACATGGAATGGCGTTATCATTCCATCCCGGGACGGAACTATCACCTTCTTATTTCAACTGTTGAAGACAACATTGAAGAAATGATTGTATTCAGAACCCTCTTTGTCCGGGGAATAAAGTGTGCCGTTATCATGGAGTTGTTAAGCCTGAGTACACATGCAGGTCGCAAAGGGGATCTGGTCAGTTACTGGATTTTGCGTTGCAGGCAAAACAGCATACATTGTTGTATTGCTGCCGCAACCCGAGAAGTGTACGAAATGTCCACCCTGGGGAAACACGGGTTTTTCCGGATACCGCAACGGCTCCTTCCCCAGCCTCTGGATTTTATTTTCAGAGTCCATGATCCTGCTTTGGAAAATCTCATTCCCCCAAATGTTGATGACTGGTTTCTTACTTTTGGGGATTATGATATTTTTTAAATGAATATCCTCACATTCGACCTGGAAGACTGGTTTCATATTCTTGCCCATCCCCAAACCCGGGGACCAGAACAATGGAAGAGTTTTGAATCCAGACTGGAAGGAAACGTTGAACGTATTCTTAATATCCTGGACGATCATAAAATCCGGGCGACCTGGTTTTGCCTTGGCTGGATTGCTGAAAAATATCCTCATGTGGTAAAAAAAATTGCATGCCACCACGAGATGGGATGTCATTCTGACCGGCACGTGCTGATTTACCAACAGGATTCAGTACGTTTCAGGGAGGACACCCTCGCAGTAAAAAAGCGCCTGGAGGATCTTTTGGGGATGCCCCAGTTGTATTACCGGGCCGCAGGGTTTTCTCTCACAGCACATACCTCCTGGGCGTTTTCCATCCTTGCAGAACAGGGCTTTATTGCGGATAGCTCCGTGTTTCCTGCCGCCAGAAATCATGGAGGATTTCCCGCATTCCGTTCACAGAAACCCTGCAGGATCATGACCGGGTCAGGGAGCCTGATTGAATTTCCGGTTACGGTTAAAAAAAATTTTCCCGGTACGCCGGCATTTGCAGGTGGCGGGTATTTCCGGGCGCTTCCCTATTCCCTGATCCGGAAATGGACCCGGCAATCGGATTATCTGATGGCCTATTTTCATCCGAGAGATTTTGATCCACTGCAGCCGGTATTGCCTTCACTTCCCCTGTCAAGAAGGTTCATGTCTTATGTCGGATTAAAAAGTGCAGAAGGTAAGTTTAAAAAACTCCTTGAAGATTTTACATTCATGCCGCTATCAAAGGCCCTCGAACATGCAAATAGGGATCCGGTACAGGATCTGTATTTTTAAAAATGTACTCTGAATGCCGTTATTAACTTTATGGTGTATTATATTTTGGTTCCGCCTAATCGGAACTAAACGTTAACCTTTACATTTACGGGGTAATGAGTAAGTACTTCATTGCATACGTTGCACTGTTCGGCGCCCTCGTGAATACGTACGGGCAGGAATACTCCTATTCACTTAACAGGGACAGGATCACGAGGATCGGTGCGTATATTAATGCAGACACATCGGGCTTTCACAGCAGTCTGCTTCCTTACAGGGTTGCTGAACTGGAACACATCATGCCCCTTGATTCCATCAACCGGACCATCATTCCGGATACGCGTTTTTACAAAACCTGGTTTGGAAGAAAACTCCGGAAAGAACATTTGCTGCAAGTTGACAAGGACGATATCAGGCTCGCAGTGGATCCGGTTTTCAATATTCAGACAGGACGTGATGAGGGTACAAACAGGAATACTTTTATTAATACCCGAGGAGTCCTGGTACAGGGAGACATGAATCACAGGTTTTATTTTTATTCAGGCTTCAGGGAAAACCAGGCCAGGTTCGCAGGGTGGGTGGATAGCCTGGTACGCCGGGATTCCGTGGTACCTGGCCAGGGTAAGGTAAAATTTCTGAAGGATTCAGAATTTGATTTCAGCCAGGCAACCGGAGGCATCGCATATACCCTGAACCGGCATTTCGATTTCCAACTGGCCAGTGATAAGATCTTTATCGGCGACGGATACCGGTCGCTGCTGCTTTCGGATAATGCCTATTCCTATCCTTTTCTGAAAGTTGACATGACTTTCTGGAAATTCCGGTATATGGTGACGTATGCTGTACTGCAGGACCTGCGTACGGCACATGACCTGGATATTGGCTATTATAAGAAGTACGCAACCTTCCATTACCTTGATATAAACATTGGGAAAAAGAACCCTCTTACCCTTGGGATTTTCGAAGCGGTCATCTGGAAACAGGCGGCATCACGCGGTTATGAGTTGCATTACCTGAATCCCTTCCTGTTTTTACGCCCCGTTGAAAACAGCCTTGATTCCCCCGATAATGAATTACTTGGAATGAACCTGAGGTGGAAAATTACATCCCGGCTGACATTCTATTCACAGGTAATGCTTGATGAGTTCCTGCTTAATGAAGTGCGGGCCGGAAATGGCTGGTGGGGGAATAAGCAGGGTGTGCAGGCGGGAGTTAAAGCTTATAATGTATCAGGAATAAAAAACTTAAATGTCCAGACCGAAATCAACTGGGTGAGGCCCTTTACCTATGCACACCGGAGCAACAGCCAGAATTATACACACTATAATCAGCCGCTGGCGCATCCGCTGGGAGCTGATTTTCTTGAATCTGTTTCCTTTGTCAACTACAGATGGAAAAACCTTTTTGCTGAATTCAGGATTCAGGTGGCCACGCTGGGACGGGATACGGGGACTGCCAATCTGGGGAATGACCTGTTTAAGGATTATGATTCCAGGCTGAAGGAATACAATAATATCATGTATCAGGGGAGGAAATGCTCTCTCCGGTCCTTTGAGCTGAGACTTACATATCTGGTGAATGCGAGTACCAATTTTGTAGTGGAGGCTGCCGCGGGAAGACACCTTTTCCGGAACGGTGATATTGATAATAATTCCACCTATTTTACTATTGGAATACGTACATCTCTGGAAAATTATTATTATGATTTCTAAACACATCTGTTCCTCTGTTAATTCCCCACCATGCCTCTGAAGCCGGGGACTTTGTACCTTTGACTTCCAATATGTTTACCACCCTGATACCGGCCTTTACAGCATTTGTAATAAGCATTGCATCACTGCCATCCATCATCCGGATTGCAAACCGTATGGAATTATTTGACGAACCGAATGAAAGAAAACTCCATACCAGCCGCATCCCCCTGCTGGGAGGCCTTGCAATCTTTGCTGCCGTAGTATTTTCGTT
Organism: Bacteroidia bacterium; assembly: GCA_020852075.1. Classification (GTDB taxonomy): domain Bacteria; phylum Bacteroidota; class Bacteroidia; order AKYH767-A; family 2013-40CM-41-45; genus JADZBN01. Next base: position 813 of record JADZBN010000248.1, on the reverse strand, counting down.
TACATTATGGGGTGCAGGCTATTTCCGGCCTGAAAGCGTTCTGATCATCGCCTCCCTTGTGATCCTTTTTTTTATGGGACTCCGGGATGACCTTCTTCCTTTGTCACCATTCATAAAAATTTTCTGCCAGACAGTTGCGGCCCTACTGGTGGTGTTGTTTTGTAACCTCCGGCTTTCACACCCTCCGGGATTATTTGAAATCCATACGCTGCCGGAAATACCTGCAATGACAGCCGGCATCCTGATCCTTTTGTTCATCACGAATGCTTACAACCTCATTGACGGGGTGGATGGCCTGGCAGCAGGACTGGGAACCATCGCATCTTTTTCCTTTGGCCTGCTCTTTTATTTCATGGAAGATCCGCTGATGGCGGTCTTTGCTTTTGCCGTCTGCGGAGCGTTACTGGGATTCAGCCTCTTTAATGTGTCACCGGCAAGGATTTTTATGGGCGACAGCGGAACCATGACAGTGGGGTTTTCCCTGGCAATATTTGCCATACGATTATCCGCCCTGCCCCTTCCTGAACCGGGAGGTATTTCAGGGTATTCTCCCGTACTGGCCACCGCAATTCTTATTATTCCCGTTATAGATACCCTGAGGGTATTTACCATCCGGATATTCCGTCGCCGTTCTCCTTTTGCACCCGATAAAAATCACATCCATCACCGGTTATTGTTACTCGGACTGAGTCACAATGCCGTTACCCTGTTGCTTTGTACCGTAAACCTGGGCTTCATTTTTACCGCCTGGCTGCTGCGTCATCAAAACCCCACCCTTGTTTTTTATTTTCTTGTATTGACGGCATTGGTTCT
>JADZBN010000247.1 GCA_020852075.1 Bacteroidia bacterium | reverse complement strand
GTCAGCAAGGCCTTGTGGGGTTACCAGGGAAATGGCCTTAGCGTAAATCAGAAAAACGGAAGGGTATATGTTTCCATGGAAGAAAGACTGCTATTTGCTTCAGGCAGTACCAATGTCGAAAAGAAGGGAGAAGAAGCCCTGCACGATCTCGCCAGAGTACTGGAAAAAAATCCCGACATCAATGTTACCGTTGAAGGGCATACAGACGATGTCCCCATTTCCGGTACCCTTCCAAGTGGTGCACGCGACAACTGGGAACTGAGTGTGCTCCGTGCAACATCCGTTGTAAAAATTATCCTGAAGGATTCAGACATCAATCCCATCAGGCTTACTGCCGCCGGGAAAGGCCCTTATCAGCCGGTTGATCCTGCAAAAACAGCGGAAGCCAGAAAGAAAAACCGGCGTACGGAAATAATTCTCGCTCCTCAGCTTGACGAACTGATGAAACTCATCAGTTCGGTTCATTGAGATGATAAACAAAAGGCACCCGTGAGGTGCCTTTTTTCTACAAACAGCCTGGTTTCATGTTAAGTTGACGGTTCACTGTCCGTAGATTCCTTTTTTCCTCCAGGTAATTTTGTAGGATACCTGCAGGCTGACAAAAGTAAAAGCATCTTTCAGATCAGGATTTCCCCTCGGACTTGTTGCAGGTCCGGCCAGTCCGTTGGTGCCTTTGCCTGTAGGATCCGAAATATATTTTGCCATTTCATATTTCATGGGGTCTGTAAAATTAGCTTTCAATTCCTCAAATGTGGCGTAACTGCCGCTTACATCATCCAGGTAATCGGTGAGGAAGAAGTAATAATTGAATTCAGCCGAAATCGTAAGCATCGGGTTATACCTGTAATGAATTCCGAAACCGACGGGAAATCCAATATTACAGTTATCGTACGGCTGTTTTTTATGTATTTCCTTATTGTATCCCTGGCCTTCGGTCATCCATTCATTCAGGCTGGTTTCATATTCACCGTCCTTTTCGATAATGTTACCGGTTTGTGTGGCATTTTGTGCGATGTCCCTTATGGTGCCATCATTCCAGAAATAATAGCGGGATCCGGGTGAGGGGTCACCGCGAAAAAGATCGGCTTTGGGAGTCCCCCAAAATACACCGACGCCGGCCATAAGAAAAAATGAAAACTGAGGCTTTGTAAGTGGAATATTTTTCCTGGGATAAAAGTTATAGGTCAGGCCGGCTTCCGTACCAATCAGGTCATTCCGGAAACTCAGTCCACGCAGGTAATTACGAAGCTGATCTCCCTGCCTGCCATTCAATGCAGATGTTTCGTCGTACTGAAGCCTGTGCCAGGAAATCCTGAATTGCAAATCAAATGCAGGAAGCCGGGTTCCTGACTTTTCAGGATTGTTTAAAAACCCGCTGATGGTAACAGCCGAGCCGGGAGCCAGGGAACTAAAGGGGAAATGTTTTTCATTACCCAGATCGCCCACATAATTTACAGCTCCAACAGACAATCCCAGGTCTGCCGTTCGTTGGCTGTATACCATTATGGGAAAAGAAAACAGAAGGAGAAAGGTAAGCGGTTTATTCATGAACATAACTTTATGAGTGTGTTTTGAATAAATGAAGGTACTGAAATGATACCATATTCAGTCAGTTTTCCGGTAAATCAGGGAAAAATTTGGTGAACTTACAGAATCAATGGACGTATCCACGAAATTTGAAGGCATTTACTATTTCACCGCTATGCAGAATTTGCAATCCTGAACCGTACTTCAGTTTCAACAAGTATCAATCAAAACCCGTATTTTAAAATCCGGTAATACCTGCCGTAAGCACTAGTGCTATTAAGTGAAGTAGTTTTGACTTAACCGGCCGGCTATGCAGGATTGCAATCCTGCATAGGGGGTATAAATTCAAGGCAACATTCAGTTTTCTTAAATTTCAAAATGATATTTTGAACCCGAGTTAAGCCACAGATTTTTTTATTCTTAATTTTCAACAGGTTATAAAATTTATTTCAGAATTATTTGTATTCCCAACATATCAATCGTAATTTTACGATTAATTTAAAATAATGGGCTTAACGAAAACAGAAGAATTTACAGTAAAGGAGAATAAGATAGCAGCCTATGCTAAAGCATTAGCGCATCCTGCGCGTGTTGCTATTATCCGGATGTTGCTTAAATCTCAAACATGCCAGTGTGGGGAAATAGTGGACGAACTGCCACTATCTCAATCTACAGTCTCACAACACCTGAAAGAATTAAAAAACGCCGGATTAATTAAAGGTGAAATCGAGGGAGTAAAAACCTGTTATTGCATTAATGAAAAAGAATGGCAACAGGCAAAACTTTATTTAGGTGCGTTGATTACTACCCCTGTTTCAAATAAAAATTGTTGCTAAAAACATTTGCTTTAATTAATCGTAATATTACGATAATATTATGCTTAACATGTAACTATGATCAAAATGAATACCGCAGAAGAAATAAAAACAATGGTTAAGGAAAAGTATAGCAAAATAGCTTTACAGGACAAGGATACAAATTCATCATCATGTTGCGGGGCAACTTCATGTTGTACGGATGTGTATAACATCATGGCTGATAATTACACAGATTTAAAGGGATACAATCCCGAAGCTGATTTGGGATTAGGTTGTGGATTGCCCACTCAATTTGCCAAAATCAAAAAAGGCGATGTAGTAATTGACCTGGGTTCAGGCGCAGGTAATGACTGTTTCATTGCAAGAGAGGAAACAGGGGAAGCGGGGAAGGTTATCGGGATTGACATGACAGAAGCGATGATTCATCGGGCAAGAATGAATGTTACTAAATTAAATTTACATAATGTAGAATTCCGTTTGGGCGAAATTGAATCAATGCCCGTACGTGCAAATATCGCAGATGTTATTATAAGTAATTGCGTATTGAATTTAGTTCCTGACAAGCGGAAAGCACTTCAGGAAATATACAGGGTTTTAAAGCCTGGTGGTCACTTTTCAATTTCTGATATTGTTCTTGTAGGTAAGTTGCCCGAAAAAATTATACAGACAGCAGATTTGTACGCTGGTTGTGTTTCAGGGGGTATTCCAAAAGAAGAATACATGAGCATCATTAAAGAATTAGGGTTTGAAAATATTACTGTTCAAAAAGAAAAAGCCGTGATTGTTCCCGATGATATTCTTGCAAACTATCTTTCAAGTGATGAAATAAAGCAATACAAAAATAGCGGTGCAGGAGTTTTCAGTATTACCGTAAATGCTGAAAAAAAGAAAGATGAATGTTGCGATAAAACTACATGTTGTAAATAATAACTTAATGTACGACGAAGTAGTTTTGACTTAATCTGACAGTTGGGTTATAAAATTCATTCTCCGGAAAGACAAAACAAAAATTGTAAATCAATTTTGTCACAGTTTTTTTGGATAAAATTTCGACCAAAGACCATAGCGTCTAAATCTGCAGGGAAAACCCTTGAGGTTCAGTCACAGAAAAAATTGGATTCAAAAGAGCAAAAAGCCCGTTTAGCTTCCCCTCTCCCTTCCCACGGAATAAATTTTTCCAAAAAGTGTTTGTTTTTGTAATAAGAAACGGATCTTTTATAAAAAGTAGTCCCGGGCAGAATCGAACTGCCATCTAGAGTTTAGGAAACTCCTATTCTATCCGTTGAACTACGGGACCATTAAACCTCCCGGACAACTGTTCCGGCCGGTTTTTGAGTGGCGAAATTATCCTTTCATTTTGAATAATTAAACCCTGAAGTTCAATATTTGCCATTATTCCCGTTTTTTTAGTAATCTCCTGCCCGGCCTGCCGGATATCATCTTTCTGCTCAGGGATCCGCTTCCGCATTGGCTTCTATTAACCTGTGATCAGATCCGGGAATTCCGCATCATTCCGGTTCCCATTGCTGAATGTGTTTTAGAATATTATATTTTCAATTATGCTTCCTATCTTCGGAACCTCAAAGGAAAGCCCTGCGTCAAACTAATTTTGAAAAGTAAAAAATCAGCGATTGTTGTTGCCGCCGGTAAAGGTATCCGGATGGATCATCCGGTTCCCAAACAGTTTCTTCCCCTTTTAGGGAAACCCCTGCTGCTGTATTCCCTGGAAGCTTTTGTAAACTACGATCCGGATATGGAAATCGTTCTTGTTCTGCCTCCGGATGCCCTGGACCGGTGGGATGAAATTTGCCGTGAATTTGCTTTTTCACATCCGGTAAAAACCGCCTCCGGCGGAAGGACGCGATTTCATTCGGTGTCTTCAGGTCTTTCCTCACTCGCTTTTGAAGAATCCACTGTTGCGGTTCATGATGCCGTCCGGCCTTTTATCAGTCGTGATTTGCTCGACAGGTTATTTACCGCCGCGGAACAGGAGGGTTCTGCCGTACCTGTCTATCCGATTCAGGAATCCCTGAGAGAAAACGACGGGGAAAAATTGGTTGCTGTTGACCGGAAAAACTATGCTACGGTACAGACGCCCCAGTGTTTCAGATATGAATTGCTGAAAACTTCTTATTTGCAAACCTACCGGGATACATTTACGGATGATGCTACTGTGTATGAATATGCCGGTGGGACGATTTTTACGGTGCCGGGTGAAAAATGGAATATAAAAATCACCGAGCCTGAAGATCTGTTGGTAGCAGAATTCCTGGCGGGAAATGTGTTAAGGAAAACCGTATAAGTATTTTCATTTTTACCGGATCCATCCATTTGGTATTAAATAAATTTGTATCAGACGATTGATATATCTATTGGGGATATTAATTATTTTAAAGCCTACACCGAATTACTTCAAAATGAAATGCAGTATTCCCAAACTGAAATATTTCTTCATGGTTCTGATTTTATGAATTTTACACTGTTTTGGTTGGAGGTCTGAATAAAATACATTCCCGGC
>JADZBN010000246.1 GCA_020852075.1 Bacteroidia bacterium | reverse complement strand
TAACCGTGTCGAAAAGCTGATTTTACCGGTTCGTGACGGAATTTTTATAATCCGGAAAAAAAATGAATCAATCGCATAATACCGGGTACCGGTGCTTTCATACCACAGTTTATTGCATCAATTAATACGGGCTTAAACCGGCGCGGTTTATTAAACCTTTTCGGATTTCAGCCATCCAACCGGCAAATTTCCAACATCAGAATCTATGAAATTTCACGTATGGAGTGGCCTGATCGTTCTGCTTCTTGCCACCACCGGATTTGCACATGCGCAGGGGCAACGCAAAAACCAGTCTCTCACCCCCGAAGAAAAAGCCGGTAAAATTTCACAAAGAATGAAACACAACCTGGGGCTCAGTGATGACCAGACTGACAAGGTATATCAATGGGTCCTTTCCTCCGAAATGGATACAAAACAACGCAGAGAAGCGTTACGGCAACGCCGCGAAGAAAGGGACAAGGAGTTGTCAGAAATCCTGAGCCCCGAACAATACCAGAAATATTCATCTCAAAAAGAACAATGGCGTTCCCAAAGGATGAAACAAAGAAATTCGGGCAGCAATGGGAATAATTCAGAAATGAATCAAAATCCCCCTTCCGAAGAGGGAACCTCCCCGCCTAAAGAGTATTAATTCCTGCCCGCATTCCCCGGCCTGTTTTTCCAGCAGGCTATTTGTTTATACTTTTTCCGGCAATAAATCAGGCTTTTGCCTTTTACGGAGAACTCAAGGTGTATTTCTATTGTACCCGTATGGTCAATTTTTTCAACTTTGAACCATGAAAAGCCCCGTAATAATTGACCTCCGCAGTGACACGGTTACTCGCCCTTCTCCTGCCATGCTCGATGCGATGTTTAGTGCCACCGTTGGTGACGATGTCTTTGAAGAGGATCCAACAGTCCATGAACTTGAAAAAAGATCCGCAGCCCTGTTCGGGATGGAGGCCGGTTTGTTTGTTGCCTCCGGTACGATGGCGAATCAGATTTCGGTGAAACTGCTAACCAGGCCGCAGGATGAAGTGATCTGCGATAAATCATCCCATATTTATTATTATGAAGCTGGCGGGGTTTTCTCGAACTCAGGTATATCCATTCGATTTATTGAAGGAAAGCGTGGAATTATTTCAAGCGAACAAATTGAGGAAAACCTTAATCCACCGGAAAATATTCACCTTCCCCTGAGCAGGCTTGTGGCTATTGAAAACACCAGTAATAAAGGCGGCGGAAGTTATTACACCTATAAAAACCTGGAATCCATCAGCAGGTTTTCACGAAAGTCCGGCCTTTCCCTGCACCTGGATGGTGCCAGGATTTTTAATGCCCTGACTGAAACCGGTGATACCACCAAAAGTATTGGGAAATTATTCGATACCGTATCATTTTGTCTTTCCAAAGGCCTCGGCGCTCCTGTGGGATCCATGATCATTTCGACAAAAGAAAATATCCTTCATGCCAAAAGAATCCGGAAAGCTTTTGGAGGAGCCATGCGGCAGGCAGGGTACCTTGCCGCAGCCGGAATTTACGCACTCGATAACAATATTTCACGATTAAAGCAGGATCACCTCCGGGCATCCAAAATCGCTTCATTGTTGAAAAAATGTACCTACGTGGCTGACCTCATGCCGGTTGAAACCAATATTATTGTATTCAGTCTGAAACCCCGCCTGAAGGTTGACACCTTCCTTCAGCACCTGAAAAAGTTCAACATCAAAGCTGTGCCATTTGGCAAACAAACCGTGAGAATGGTTACTCACCTGGATATTACGGATAATATGCTTAATGATATTGAAACCGCTTTACTAAAATTCTGAAACGTGCATGGCTTATCATTATGAGGATTGTGTGATTACCGGAATTCAGAATATCAATGAAAATGTGAAGCGCTTCTTCATAAAATTTCCCGAAACGGTATCATTCCATTTTACCCCAGGACAGTTTGTAATGCTGAACCTTCCCATTGAAGCGAAGGTGACAAACAGAAGTTATTCCATTGCCTCTCCTCCATCAGGCGATAATGTTTTTGAATTAGTCATCGTCCTGAACCCAAAGGGTATGGGAACACCCTATTTATGGGAAAAGGCCAGGGTCGGAGATACTATAAAGGTTTCCAAAGCACTGGGGAAATTCAGCCTGCCCGCTGAAATTGAATATGACCTCTGCTTTATATGTACCGGCACGGGAATCGCACCGCTTAGAAGCATGGTGATGCATATATTCAACCATCAGATTCCACACCGGAATATATATATGGTATCAGGAAACCGCTGGGTAAAAGACATCTTGTACCGGGAGGAAATGGAAATGCTGTCGGTCAAACATCCTGAATTCCGGTTTATACCCGTACTCTCAAGAGAAAATCCCGGATGGACAGGTCATAAAGGATACGTGCATCCTGTATACGAAGAATTGTTTTCAGATAAACGGCCGGGGTATTTTTACCTCTGCGGATGGAAAGACATGCTGAAAGAAGCCCGTTCCCGCCTGAATCAAATGGGGTATAACCGGCAATTTGTAAAGTTCGAATCCTACGATTAACAGACTCTATTCCCGGATTATTTTACGTGTTATAGCCTGATCCCCGTTTTTCATTACCACAAAATAAATTCCTGCCGGCAATTGCCTGTCCTCCGTAAATTCGTAAGTATTGTACCCGCTTTCCCCCTGAATCTCCAGGGACTTGATTTCCACCCCTGAAAGACTGATCAGGGTGAAGTGTATCAATGCACTCTCGTCCAATACAAATCCCACCCTGAAAATGGTCTTGAATGGATTGGGAGAAATCGTCTTGACATCAAAGGCCGTCCGGGCTTTGCCGTTCTTTACGGTTTTTATTTCACTGAATGTATACGTTCCGTCATAATCCGTTTGCCGCAGCCTGTAATAGGAATACCCTGGAAGAGGTCCATCGTCTGTAGCCTGATAATCAATCCTGGTTGTACTGTTCCCTGAACCCCTGACTTTTTTTATCGGTTGGAACGACCGACCGTCTGTGGACCTTTCAATAGTAAAATAATCGTTATTTATTTCAGAAGCGGTGGCCCAGCGGAGTTCCACCCTTCCATCCCGAAGTTCCGCATCAAAGGATATTAATTCAATGGGTAACGCAATATTTTTGTTGGCAAGATTAAAGGACCTGAAATACAATGAGGTCTGCCTGGTTTCCGTGGAACTATAGGTGCTGATGGAGCCGGTTTTGTACATTATGCTGCTGACATTATTATAATTCATCTGATACATCGCCTGCCTTGCTGTTGTGTCAATATTATTTACTGTAACTGTACTTCCAAGTGCACGGTAACTTCCTCCGAGATTGGTGATGGTCAGCAACGTCAGCGGATCCAGGGAGTAACTTGTGGGCATGGTTGCCTCAATAAATTCCTGAATGGTTTCAGAATCATCCGTTCCCCCGTCAACATCCACCCCTGTTGCGGTCATCCTCCGGATGGTCGTATCCGTGGAGGACCCCGCTTTTTTGAACATGATGAGCCACTGAATATACCCTGTGGTATTGGGTGCATAATCAATGAATGGCTGAAATGCCTCTGTATATCCTGTACCGGAATTATCAATATCATTCAGTACGGCCCCACCTGAAATTCCTGTAATTTTTACCCAGGCATCAATGCCATACATAACATTGGGGAATTTATAAATCGCATCCACCTGGCCGTCTGTTCCGCTGATAAGAACCGGTGAACTGAATGACAGGTATTGTCCGGTTGCAATTGCATATTCATAGACGGAGGTAAGGCCTGTACGTGCAGAATATACAGTCGCGCCGTTTACACCCTGATCTGCATCCGAATGATTGCCGTTTGAGGCCCAGTCGGAAGCACTGTTGTTCCTGGTAACTACTGCATAAATACTTCCTCCCTTCAGAGAATTCGAGTATCCTCTTTCATTCAGGGTAACATTATAGGATCCTCCGCCCATGGGAGCATTCGGGGTAATGGTCCAATACCCATAGTCAAGCAGTTCGGTCATATCAATATCATTGACCTCAAGCCCCGAGATGGGATGAGCAGGATCTACCGGATTGGAATTGACAAAATTTCCTGCAAGGCTGGATATACCGCTGACTGACGATAATTTAACAGTCATCAATTCATAATTGGCAGAAGTACCAATGGGAAAGTCATAGGTCCCTGAGGAGTTAACCGACCGCCTGAGAATACCGGTAATATAACTTGAGGAGGATTGCCCTGACACCGAAGACCCCGAAGTATTTGTTACCTGAAGCTCAAAAGATGCTGTATTGATAATCCCATCGGTGAGGTACAAATTACTGGTAACTACCGTCGTTTGCTGGAGGGTAAGCCCGGAAGAATTATTTATGGTAAGCTTTCGCAGGGTACCGGGAAGGCCGGATCCTGTTACCTGGGCTACCGATCCGTCGAAGGTATAGTCAGCATTCGTATTGAAGGAACGGGTACCTGTCACCTGCACATTACCGGTTGCACCGGATGCTGAAATTCCCTGGGAACTACCCATACGGATTCCCCCTCCGGATGAAAGGGTAAAATTTCTGCCATTGAGAATATTTGTGGAAAGATTGAGAATCGAATTGTTATTCACCGTATAATCAACATTTCCACTCACTGTATTTCCGGATGCTGTATAACTCTGGGTTCCGCTCTTCTTGAAATAAAACTGGGCATTTGTTGCTGCATTGCCTCCCACGGTAATGGTTCCACCGGTATGGGACATATTACCGCTCAGATTCACATTTCCAGTACTGTTATTGCCGGTAACTACATTAAATGTCCCGCCGGTTTGTACATAATCTCCGGAAATATTCAGATTGGAAGTCTGACTGCTGCCATCACTTTGCATAAAGTTTCCATCCGTAAGATTGAAATCATCACCAACTGAAACCGTTGTTCCCGAATTGGATAGTACCAGGCTGCCGGAACCTGTGGAAATAATATTCAAATCTCCGTTAATGGTCGTAAGGCCTCCGTTCAGGTTAATACTTCCGGTTTGTGCCGGACAATTCCAGGTAAGATTATAAAATGACTGTAAATTACCCGGTGCACTTGTATTCGTGGTATATCCTGAAACCTCACAGGTAGATCCTGTGGACCAGGTAGCCGATGGAATGGTACCTGCGCTGGTTGTGAAATTGTGGTTATAAACTCCTCCGTTTTGAACATTCATCGAGGCTCCCGAATTGATGGTAACGGTACCTGAATTTGACAGTGTTCCTGAAACCGTCAAATCCGTTCCTGACCCATTCGCAACGGTAAAGGTTATTCCATTTTGAACCGTAACACTACCGCCAGAGCTGATGCTCACCTGATCAACGGTAATATTTCCGGTAATGCTGACGTTGTGTCCGTTTTGAACGGTGATAGCCTTGTCGGCACTTGTCGGTGAAGACGGTGCGTTAATCCATGAGGAACCATTGTATTTCTGCCAGGTTGCTGCAGAGTTCCAGTTACCGGATGTTTTGGAGCGGAAATCTCCGTTGGATGCAGCCTCCGCCTGGGGCATTTGTGAAAAGAAAAAATAGCCCAGGAGGCCAATGCCTGAGATAAACGTGAACACGGTGCAGGCAATCAGGAAGCGCCGTTGGCGAAGAACCTGATTAGGTCTTTGATACAGTCTGCGTTTTTGCACAAAATTTAAGATTTGAGGGTTGGGGGTTAATTACAATTTGAAAGATTTGGATTGGTTCTGGAACCATGTATCCGTCAAATTCATACAAGATGTACTGAATTAAAGTTGGTACCATCCGGTAACGAATCTTACATTCAATGCAAGAAAATGTGAGTCGCTGAAAAGGACGAAAAGGTATAATTTTTGATAAAAAATAAACTTATTATCAAAAATTTACTGAAAAGTGTATGTAATACTCTCCATTATTTGGACAAAAGGGATCGTTTGTTTAGTGAATAGTATTGGGTTTAAGCGACATTTTGAAGAAGCGGTTCATGGTACTTTTTGTTGGGTGTGGATTTAATTGGTTCAGCCCCCAATAAGTTGGACAGTTTTTTCATTTAAATTAGTGTAATCTTTTGCACTGACCTGATCGCCCATTAAGCGAAGGTAGTCCGCCGAGCTACCCGTG
>JADZBN010000245.1 GCA_020852075.1 Bacteroidia bacterium | reverse complement strand
TGACTATCACGCAACAGACCGTAAACAATTGGGACAGTACCGTTCAAACCATGAAAGCCCTGAAGGAAGCAGCAAGAGTAACAGAAGCGGCGGTAGTTCAAAGTGAGGCGCAGCGGTATGCTGCCGAGGTAACCATCCCTGATCTGAAACAGAATATTAAAGAAACAGAAAATGCTTTGAGTATCTTATTGGGCAGGCCGCCATCCGGTATTCAAAGGGATTCTTTGGAAAGAGAAAATAATGTAACGAATTTGGAGACAGGGATACCTGCCCAACTATTATCCAACAGGCCTGATGTGCAACAGGCAGAGCAGAATTTCAGGAATTATTTTGAATTAACCAATGTAGCACGATCCTACTTTTATCCGTCATTAACTATTACAGGTTCTGCAGGCTTAAATGCATTTTCAGTGAGTGATCTCTTCAGGCCGGGTGCACTGGCCGCGAGCATTGGCGCAGGCCTGACCGAGCCAATCTTCAATCATAGATCAAACAAAACAAGATTAGAAGTAGCCAAGGCACAACAGCAGGAAGCGTTGCTGGATTTTCAAAACACATTATTAATTGCAGGGCAGGAAGTTTCAGACGCACTGTCCTCATACCAGGCTGCTGTAGAAAAGGAACGTATCCGTGCCAACCAGTTAGCCGCTCTGCAAAAATCTGTTGAATATACCCAGGAGCTTTTAAGAAATGGATTTGGTAATACTAATTATACCGAAATCATCACTGCCCGGCAAAGCCTGCTACAGGCAGAACTGGGTAAAGTGAATGACCGCTTACAACAACTGCAGGCCGTAGTAAATTTATATCGTTCGTTGGGAGGTGGCTGGAGATAAGGAGTGCCACTTACGGAAATGCAGAAAGAGAAAGTAATTGTATTGACCGGAGTTGTTCACAGTTACTTCAACCGATTAAGCGGAAATAAAAAAATGCACGTGTCCTAATATTCCTAAATTAGCATTAGGTGGGATAAACATTCGTAAGGAAAATTCAGTTTTTTTATTTCTGGTTCTTTTGCTGGTAGTGGTTTGCATTATTATGCTGGCAAAAAAAATACGGGTAGCCTATCCTGTATTATTGGTGCTTGCCGGACTGCTCATCAGCTTTATTCCAGGATTGCCAAAAGTTGTATTAGAACCAAAAATTGTTTTCATTATTTTTCTGCCGCCCATTTTATATGAAGCAGCCTGGGCTAGTTCATTCAGGGAATTGTTTAAGTGGCGCAGGATCATTCTCAGTTTTGCCTTTATTGTAGTGTTCATTACAGCCATAAGCGTGGCCTTCGCCGCCTATTGGTTGATACCCGGATTTACATTGGCGTTAGGATTTCTTTTGGGAGGTATTGTATCGCCACCCGATGCAGTAAGTGCAAATGCCATTACCAAATTTGTAAAAATACCGAAGCGGCTCTCTATTATTTTAGAAGGTGAAAGTTTATTGAATGATGCCACTTCGCTCGTCATCATGCAATTTGCTATTGTTGCGATTACAACCGGCATGTTTAGTGTCCAGCACGCTGCATTACAGTTTTTATGGATGATTGCAGGTGGCGTGGGCTGTGGTCTTATACTGGCCTGGATGTTTACCAAAATACACAAACTGCTGCCAACGGATGCGAACATGGATGTGATCTTAACGCTCATCGCCCCTTATATGATGTATATCTTGGCAGAAGAAATACACGGTTCCGGAGTTTTATCGGTGGTGGCAGGCGGTTTGTTTGTTTCTCAAAAGCGATATGAATTTTTGAGTTCATCTTCAAGGGTGCATGGATTCAATTTCTGGGAGAGTTTTATATTTCTGCTCAATGGAATTATTTTCATTCTCATTGGTCTGGACCTGCCGCAGATTGCAGGAGGTTTAGGGGATACGAACCTGAGAGAAGCGATTGGTTATGGTGTGTTGATAACAGCCGTGGTCATTTTGATAAGACTCATCAGCGCTTTTGGCGCCGTAGGTGTCACCATGGTGATGCGAAATTTTATAAAAGTAGCTGACCCCAATTTTCCCGGCTTCAAAGGGCCTTTCATTTTAGGCTGGACGGGAATGAGAGGTGTCGTTTCATTGGCTGCTGCATTGTCCATTCCTCTTTACCTGGAGAGTGGCGTTAATTTTCCGCAGAGGAATCTCATTTTGTTCATTACGTTTATTGTAATCCTGTTAACGCTGACAGTGCAGGGGCTAACGCTTCCGTTTATCCTAAAAAAATTCAAACTGCAAATAGCAGATTATCCCAAGTCCGACAGGGAAGTGTCTGCATATATAGACAAACAACTTCTCAGGGTATCTCTTGAATTCTTACAGAGTATCTTCACAAAATCGGAGCAAAAGAGTGCGCATTACCAACACCTGATAGAAAATTTACAAGAGCAATTGAAAGAAGAAAGAGAAATGGAGTACAATCCTAAAATGAATGCCATCTATCGCAAAGTTTTAGAATTGCAAAGAAGCCACCTCATCGAACTCAACAAAACACACACTGAACTGAATGAAGAGATCATCCGGCAAAAAATGATGAGTATAGACTATCAGGAAGAACGTTTGAATTTAAGAAGTTAAAAAATGATTTAACACATGTATATTTTAATAAAAGCCAAAACTCGACAAAGTGAAAGACATGATACCACAGCTTATAAAAACTGACCGGTCCTGAAACAGGATTACACGTAAACTGTATAATTGGATAGGGGAAAAAACAAAATTATTCAGAAAAAAGGAAAACACTTTGCCGATACAGAACGGCATGCCATTATTCATGACGAGACGCTTGTACTGAACCTGCCAAACACTCCTAACGGGAGTTTCAGCCCGGATGAAGTTTTTAGAAAAAGTTCGCCGGTTTCTGTGCCCTTTTGATTCTTCAGAAGATTGCCGATAATCAGGGATGAAAAACCCAGGGAATAGGTGTTCAGCACCAGGAAGTGTTCCCGCTCATCCAAAAGTTCCAATACCCGCCGTACCATTTCTCCGATCATCTCTTCCAGCTTCCACTTCTGCCCGTCGGTACCGTGCCCGTATGCAGGCGGGTCGAGGATGATGCCGTGGTATTTTTTTCCGCGTTTTACCTCCCGCTTCACAAAAGTCAGCGCGTCCTCCACCACCCACCGGATGTCTTTCAGTCCGGACAACTCCATGTTTTCACGCGCCCAGCTTACCACCTGTTTGACCGAATCGAGGTGCGTGGTGTCTGCCCCTGCAGCGCTGGCTGCCAGAGAAGCGCCACCGGTATAAGCAAACAGGTTTAATACACGCGGCGAGGACGTTTTCATTTTTTTTACCGAAGCATATATGAAGTCCCAATTCGGAGCCTGTTCGGGAAAAATTCCGGTATGCTTGAATGAGGTAAGGCCAAGGCGGAAAGCCAGTTCAGGCCCTCCATGTTTCAGCGGGTATGCAATCCTCCACCGGTCAGGCATATCCCGGAGTTTCTTCCAGTTCCCGCTGGAACTTGACCGGGGGACAAAGGTAATGTGTGCCTGTTTCTCCCAGTCCTTTATGGACATCACCGGATCCCATACGGCCTGGGGTTCGGGACGGATTGTCAGGTATTTCCCAAAACGTTCCAGTTTCAGGAAATGACCACAGTCAATCAACTCGTAATCCGGAAAATTTTCAGGGGAAAGCAATAACATCCCCGCGAAGATAAGCGGGATTCAGGAACAAAACAGGGGAGCCGTATGCACCGGCATCCTTTCATAATTCGGAATCATGGTACCGGCATTCGTGCTGAAACTCTTTTAGACAGAGAAAAATTTCGTTCGTTTGGACTATTCCTGTCCGCTCTTTCTATCCCGCTACATGTGGAATGTTTTCCTGTCCCGGCCTGTATTTCCCCGGAATTCGGGGATACGGAAATCCGGTGAACAGCTCCGGACACCGGATGGCGGAAAACACCTTCCGGCTTGCCTTTCCGCCTGTACCAGGGTGACTTTTTCCGGACGCTTACCGGCCACCCCGCATCAGCAGGATATACAAACCAGGTCTTTCCGGAACCACCCCTTCTGGGCCAGGGCTGTTCAGCATTTCAGGAAAAAATCACCCCCAAGCGGCGGGATTAGGCAATCAGGAATTCAAAGTTTTCAACATGTCTTGTCATTTTATGTGCTGATAGTATATTTATACCATCATTAAAAACATCAAGGCAATTCCGCATCAGCGGCCTCCATCACCCATCATTTCTCGGGGAAGGCTTTGATATTTACGCATAAATACAATAATTGAAATACTATTCCAATCTTTTTTAAAACCTCAGAATATGAATAACGAAGGAGCATTGAAGCAAATGACAATAGAATCATTGCAGGTGCAATCAAAAAACCAGCAGACCCTGATTCATCAACTCAGTTCGGAGAATGAAGAATTGTTTCATCAGTACAACCATCTGATGGTTCGTAACGGGAAACTTCTCAAAAGGGTAGATGATCTCCAGGAAATTATTGATAGTCTGCACCTGAGAATCCAGGAACTCCAGCTTATCAACGGGAATATGATGAAAATCAATGACAGATTAAACCAAGGCCACGATACTACATCCTTCGTAATTGATTATCATAATATTAAGAGTGATAATATAAATAAATTAAAGACAAGATCGGATGAGGTGAATGACAATGAAAGTTCCAATCTGTCGTCATTCCCCTTTGATATGGATGCATTGTATCTACGCTGGAAAAACCATCCGGGTCAATCTGCCCGGAATGCGCCCAACCTGAAAAAGCAGGTATTGATGCTGGTGCATTTGTATCAAACCAAATCGCTGAGGGCCGAAAGTCTGTTCAGCCTGTGTGGCGTAGGTGGAGTTACCGGCGCACGGTATGTGTCCAGTTTGAAAAAATACGGATTGATCCGCTTTACAGGTGCACGGAAAAAGGGAGCCTATGAAATTACCCGTCAGGGAATTGAATTCCTTGAATCCCGTAATTCGTTGATCGCCTCCCTCCCACGGGAAGAAAAAACCGGCGGGGAAATTCCGGAAGGAATTCTCCTGAAACCAGCCCATAATCCGGCCATCATGGATCCCGATGACCTTTGAAAAGCACAATCACCCTTCCTTTCCTGTTTACGGTTGCGATGCTGCTACAGGTAACGGGGGATTGTATCTTTGTCACGATTATGGCCCACAGCGGAAACAGAAAAGTCAGGGTGCGCTTTGCACCAAGTCCTACAGGACCCCTGCACATGGGGGGAGTGCGTACCGCTTTGTATAATTACCTCTTTGCAAGGCAACACCAAGGTGATTTTATTCTCAGGATTGAAGATACCGACAGGAACCGTTGGGTTCCCGGTGCTGAGGAATATATCATTGAATCCCTCCGGTGGTGCGGTATTCTGCCCAATGAGGGAGTGGGTTTCGGTGACGGGCCTCATGCCCCTTACCGTCAGAGTGAACGGCAATCCATTTACCGGCACTATGCGGAACAACTGGTGCAATCCGGCCATGCCTATTATGCATTTGACACGCCTGAAGAACTTGAAAAGAAGAGGAAGGAATTGGAATCAGGCGGTTCAGCTTTTGCATACAATGCCGCCAACAGACAGCTTCTTGTGAATTCCCTTACGCTTTCCGCAGACGATTGCAGTGCGCGGATTGCTGACGGAGAACATTACGTAATCCGCCTGAAGATACCGGAACAGGATACCATTGTGCTGCACGACCTGATCCGCGGTGAGGTAGCCGTCGAATCCGGGCAGTTGGACGATAAGGTACTCTTCAAGGGTGACGGGATGCCCACCTACCATCTGGCCAATGTGGTGGATGACTATCTCATGAATATCAGTCATGTGATCCGCGGGGAAGAGTGGCTGCCTTCCGCGCCGGTTCATGTGTTGCTGTACCGTTTCCTGGGATGGGAGAAGAACATGCCGCAGTTTGCGCACCTTCCGTTGCTTCTCAAACCGGATGGCAACGGTAAGCTCAGCAAGAGGGATGGTGACCGGATGGGCTTCCCCGTATTTCCGCTTCAATGGACGGATCCTGCCACAGGAGAGGTCTCATCCGGCTATAGGGAAAATGGATATTACCCGGAGGCATTTGTAAATGTAATGGCCCTGTTAGGCTGGCATCCTGCTGACGATCAGGAATTGTTTTCCATGGACGAACTGATCCGCACCTTTTCCCTGGAGCGCGTTCACAAATCCGGTGCAAAATTTGACCCTGAGAAAACCCGGTGGTTCAATGAGCAATACCTGAGAAAAACAAAAGATACTGAGCTGGCATTCCGTCTTTCGGAACGGCTCATAACCATGTTTGGTTTTAAAAAAGGAGACCGTCAACTTAGCGATACATTTTTACTCAAAGCGGTTCACTTACTGAAGGAGCGGGTGCAGTTTGAAAGTGAAATGACTGAAAAAGCCGCTTATCTGTTTGTGCGTCCTGATGAATTCGATCAGCAGGTGATTGCAAAAAAATGGAAACAGGAAAGAGAATCTTTTTTCCGGAAACTTCTGGACGCCTATGCTTCGATGACATCTTTCGATGAACAAAGCTGCGAAGCCGTGTTCCAGGAAACTGCACAATCGGAAGGAATCAAAGCGGGAGAAGTACTGCAGTTATTCCGTGTCTTTCTCAGTGGGCAGGGTGGAGGTGTCCGCCTCTTTGGCATGGCGGAGTTGCTGGGGAAGGACGAAGTGCGGCTGCGCCTGGAGGCAGCACTTGAAATGATAAAGCACCGGTCTGTTGTATAAAAAGTATTAACTCACGTTCAGTTTTGAATTATGTCCACTGAAAAAGGTCCCAACTTTCTTGAAGAAATCGTTGCCGGTGATGTAAAATCCGGCAAACATGGCGGGCGTGTGCTTACCCGTTTTCCTCCGGAGCCGAACGGCTACCTGCACATTGGCCATGCCAACTCCATCTGCCTCAACTTCGGCCTGGCAAAAGAATTTAATGGTAATACCAACCTCCGGTTTGACGATACCAATCCCGTTACAGAAGATACGGAGTATGTTGACAGCATTAAGAATGATATCCGCTGGCTGGGGTTTGTGTGGACCGGTGAATATTATGCTTCTGATTATTTCGGACAATTGTATGAATTTGCCCTCTCGCTGATCCGCAAG
>JADZBN010000244.1 GCA_020852075.1 Bacteroidia bacterium | reverse complement strand
CTGCAATCCATGATGTATAAAAATAATATTGTCCGGGCGGCAGGATTGACAGGTTATACAACATCGCATGATGGAGGCAATACCTGGACCGCTTCGGTGGTTCAGGATATCACCGATATTGACTTTGCCGACGCCAATACGGGTTTTGCCTCGGGACTAATATCAAACCCGGCAAGTAAAACAACAGACGGTGGCAGCACATGGAATCCTGTAATACTTCCCGTGAATTCCTCCATGCAGGGGGTATCGTGCCTGAATGCCAATACGGTATTTTTCTGCGGCCTCAACGGACATGTATTCCGGACAACGAACGGAGGATCATCCGTGGACGATGTAAGCACCGGAATCGTTACAGAGGACAATGAAGACGTTTTTGTAATAGATGCCAACACCATAATCCTTGCAGGCAGCGATGGAATCATCCGGAGATCCACCAATGCAGGAATGACCTGGGCCAGTGTATATACTTCAGGAGGAAGTGCCCTGCACTCACTTTCGTTTTCAGGGTTCACCGGCTATGCATGCGGTGACAATGGAACCATTGCAAAGACTTCTAATGGTGGCAGTAGTTGGACAACCCAGTCCTCCGGAGTGAATGTGAGCCTGAATGGAATTTATTTTTATGATCCGGATAATGGAATTGCAGTAGGCGACAACGGAACTATTATACGTACCACCGATGGCGGTGCGGGATGGTTTTCAGAAAATGCAGGAGCAAGCACCGATCTTTACTGTGCGGTGCTGTTAAGTCCGTTTGTTGGGATTGTGGGAGGTGATGCCGGGCTGATTTTGCGTAAAACTGGACTCTCCACAGGCCTTCTGTCCCAGGCACCGGCTTTTACATACAAAGTATGGAATAATGCCCTTACCCATGAACTTATGGTAGAAGTATCAGGGTTGAAATTTTATGGTTCACTTACACTTCAGATTTATGATTCCCGTGGCAAAAAGATTGTCACCTGCCTCTCCGCGAAGGATGGCCTGAACAGATTTCCGGTGTCCTTTCTGCCGCCAGGTATGTATTTCTGCAGCCTGGGTGCTGGTAACCTGATACTGGAAACCCGGAAAATAATGGTGATGGACTGAAGAGTTTCTTCAGTTGCATGTAAAATCTCCTTTCCATTCCGTTTTTATATATTGCCTGACGATACCCGTCAGGTTATTACGAATGAATAAGCCGGCAAACAATTCAGTTTTAGTGATGGATGATGAGGAAGACATTCGTTACCTGCTTGGGATACAACTGAAGCAGGAAGGATTTGATGTTGAAACAGCCGGTAATCTGGGTGAATGCCGGAAATTGCTTGAAAAATTCCAACCCGGAATTCTGTTTCTTGATGTAATGCTCCCGGATGGATCGGGTATGGATTTTCTTCCTGAATGCAGGGAAAAATTTCCCCGTAGTATCATCGTTATGATGAGTGCATTGAATGAACAGGGTGAAAGGATTCGGGCAGAAGGAGCAGGTGCTAATGCTTTCCTTTCCAAGCCTATTCAACTGAAGGAATTTAATGAACTTATACTTCGTTATAAATCCGAAGATACCCCGCCCTGATAATTATTATATTGTATGAATAAATTTTCCCCATGAATTCTTCCGGAGAAATACTCATTATTGATGATGATATTGATACGTGTAGGTTGCTGACGAATTTCCTCAGCCGGAATGGTTATTCCTGTCAATCTGCATTTAGTGGCAGATCAGGCCTTGACAAACTTTCGTCGGGAAAATATGACCTGGTGATTACAGATTTCAGACTGGGCGACATGGCTGGATTGGAATTAATAGGGTGGGTGAGGAAAACGTTTCCTGTAATACCCGTCCTGGTTATTACCGGTTATTCGGATATCAAAACAGCAGTTAATGTCATCAAAGCAGGTGCTTTAAATTATATTGCAAAACCATTAGTTCCTGCTGAAATTCTTTTACTGGTATCAGAGGCACTGAACAAGAATCCTGAAACGGAAGGTGGCCTTAGAAAGCAGAAGGAAGGTGCAATTACCGGTGAATTGTATGTAACCGGCCACAGCAGTCGTGCCATCGAGCTCGAAAAACAAGTATCTCTTGTTGCTCCGACAAATTTCAGTGTTATTATTTATGGTGAAACAGGATCGGGAAAGGAAGTGGTGGCACGAACCATTCACAGACTCAGTGAGAGAAGCGGGAAACCTTTTGTGGCGGTTGACTGCGGTGCCCTTTCAAGGGAACTGGCAGGAAGCGAACTCTTCGGCCATGAAAAGGGCGCCTTTACCGGCGCACATACTTCCAAAACCGGCCACTTTGAACAGGCAAATGGAGGAACTCTTTTTCTGGATGAGGTGGGGAACCTTTCCTATGATGTACAAGTATCTCTCCTTCGGGTAATCCAGGAGCGAAAACTCAGAAAGCTGGGCAGCAACATTGAAACACCGGTAGATGTCAGGATGCTGGTAGCCAGTAATGAGGACCTGAAGCGAGCCTGCCAGGCAGGTACATTCCGTGAAGATTTGTATTACCGCCTGAATGAATTCAGGCTGGATGTTCCGGCACTTCGCGAGCGCCAGGAGGATATCCATGAATTGTCTGATTATTTCCTGCGTGAGGCATGTGCAGAACTCCGAAAAACAATTACGGGTTTCAGTGGAGAGGTAATGGAAGCATTTCTGAAATACTCCTGGCCGGGAAACATACGGGAACTTAAAAATGTCATTAAACGCGCAACATTGCTGTCTGACAAGAGTACCATTCAGATCGGACACATTCCACTGGAAATATCTCATCCCCGAGACCAAATGCAGGAGCCGGTTGCAGGCTCCGGCGGATTGCGCAACGTGGCACAGCAGGCGGAATATGAAAGTATTTTAGAGGCATTGAAAAAAGTGAATTACAATAAAACCCGTGCGGCCCGGTTGCTGGACATTGACCGGAAGACACTCTATAATAAAATGAAAGCATTTAATCTTCTTCCCGGGAAAAATTAATCCATGTCTGAAAACCCAGGTACCGGTAGCCGGAGGATTTTTTTTCGTTTGTCCGGATTAGAGGATCGTAAATCCTTATTATCAGATAAGGCATTCATCTGGGTAGCTGTTCTTTGCCTGGTTCCTGTTGTTTTAAATGTATTGGGAGTTGATTTTGGATTCCTGAGCAGGGAATTTGATCCCTATCAGGTGACCAGGTTTATTCAGACGGAACAGGATACCAATATCGGCTTAATTCTCAGGGGCAGGTACGTACATTTAATTTTCGTGTCTGTTTCCATCACCATTTCGCTGCTCACCATTGTGCTCGCCGTTGTAGATTTCAGAATAAAGGGAGATATCAGTACGCCCATTGTTGCATTCGCTTTATTTTGTTCCGGTATATTTAACACCTTCCACCTTCTCGTAGCTACCGAACTGATCAGGGCTGAGTCCGAACAGTTTTATCTTACCTCATTTACCTGGTTTTTTTCCAGGCTTTTTCATTCTGCCATACTCGTCCTTGGTACAGGAATTTTTCTTATACGCAAAAAAGGTTTCGGTGGATCAGGTGCCAGGCAGGCAAGAAATACCATTGTTTTTACTGCGTTGTTTTTTGTGCTGTTAACGGTTGCCATCATCCTGGTACTTTTTATAAACAGTAAGGTCCCTCAGGATCTATACCCTTTTAGTAACCAGGCACGTTCCTATGACCTGATTCCATTATTTCTGTATGCCCTGCTTGGATTGATTCTGCTTCCGCGATTTTATGAAAAATATCCATCAGTCTTTGCGAGGACACTACAGATAAGCATGATTCCCGCTATAGCTTCACAGCTTTACATGGCTTTTGGATCTACAGAATTATTTGACAACTGCTTCAACATCTCCCATGTTATGACGGCCTTTTCCTACTTCATTCCATTTTACGGTATATGCCTGAATTACCTGCAAACCTGGAAAAGTGAACAGGAAGTGATTGGACAGTTACACGAAGAAGCCGTAGAACGGGAACAGGCAGAAGCACTGCTAAGCGGGGTACTGAACAGTTCGGCAAACTCTATCATGGCATTCCGGGTGATACGGGACACTGAGAAAGAAATCCAGGACTTTGAATGGCTGCTGGCAAATCCCAGTACAAATGCTTTGCTGGGTATTGATCAACGCAAAATTACCGGAGTACGGCTCTTCGAAACCCTGCCTGATCTGGAGGGCGAAGGTTGGTTTGATTTTTTTACCAGAGTCCTTCAGGCAGGAGATACCTGTTACCTTGAATATTATTCAGACTGTTACAAGAAATGGTTTTACCTCACAGGAGTTCCGGTGCAGGACGGCCTCGCCATTACCCTGAGTGATATCAGCAGAAGAATCAATGCCCAGCAGGCTTTGATGCGGGCGGAAAAACTGGCCGTTACAGGCAACCTTGCCAGAACCATTGCCCATGAAGTCCGCAATCCGCTTACCAATATCAACCTGTCCGTCGAACAGGCCCAGGCCGGCAGGGGGGAAGATGCGGATCTGAATTCCTGCTTTGATATCATCCGGAGAAATTCCGGAAGAATTGAACAACTCATTTCAGACCTGCTGGAATCCTCACGTCCCGGGTTGTTGAAGCCGCAGGAGTACAGCATTTGCAGTATTACCGATGCGGCGCTTGAACTCGCGGATGACCGCAGGAAATTGAAAAATATCAGCCTTCATAAAAATTATCCTTCGGACGATTGGAAGGTATTTGTGGATCCAGTGATGATTCGTACCGCCCTGCTAAATATTTTTATTAATGGAATCGAAGCCATGGAACCTGACAGGGGTCAGCTTGAAGTGATCATAGGCACTGATCTTGACAAAATACTTGTCACCATATCAGATAATGGTTCGGGCATCGCACCGGGTCATCTCGACCGGATGTTCGAACCTTTTTTTACAGGCAAAACAAAAGGTATGGGGCTTGGGCTGACGGCAGCGCACAACATGATTGTGAATAACCACGGAACCATTGATGTAAGAAGCGAATTGGGGAAAGGCACGACTTTTTTGATTCGCTTTCCGAAGGTGTAGTTAACTGAAACATTATCCCGGACTTTTCTGTGATGGAGAAATGCTTCGTCAGGGCGAATTCTTTGTGGCGTTTGAGCCATTTGTGATCGTTGGGTTTTGTTTCAACACTATGTGAAAGGCCGAATGCATTTCACAACCAAACTCACTGATACATATTGGAAATCTGTTTCAAATCTGGATGTTATATGAATAATACCTGAAATCAGTAGAATCAAAATTCCCCAATTGGGGAAAAACTACACGGTGAGCCCGGTCGAAGCCATCAGAAAATGGATTATTCCCAACTTTTTTCAAAAAAAGGTACCTGGCATGGTTGTTTTGCATATAAGGGGGTAATCCGGGAATCAAAAACCCATAAAATCAATCCTATGAAAAAGCTCCTTTATTTTCTCCCGCTGGCAGCACTCGCAACAGGTTGCCATAATTATCAGGCTGACATTGACAAGTTGAAATCTGACAATCAGGAACTGGCCCAATCCGTTCAGTACAAGGATTCCTCCATTGTTTCATTCCTGGATGAATTCAACCAGATTGAAGGCAATCTGGCTGCCATCAACGAAAAAGAAAAGGTTGTTGCTGAAAGCACGCAAAATGGTGAGCTGAAGAAAAACCAGATGGACCGCATCAATGAGAATATTCAGGATATCAGTCAACTGATGCAGGATAATAAAAAACGAATTGCAAACCTGAGCGCACTTCTTAAAAAATCCAACGTTAAAATTTCCGGATTTGAAAAAATGGTTGCAAACCTGAACGAACAGATCGGATTGAAAGACAAGCAACTTGCCGATCTCAACAACCAGGTGGCTGAGGCGCGTGCCAACATAGACAAGCTGAATACCGATGTGGCCCAACTTACCGCCGACAACAACGGTAAGTCTGAGGAGATTGCCCGCCAAACCCAAAAGATTCATACCGCATACTACACAACCGGTACGTTCAAAGAACTGCAAAGCAAGCATGTGGTGAACAAGCAGGGTGGTTTCCTTGGGATTGGACGCACTAAATCAGTCCTTCCCAATGCGGACAAGAGTAACTTTAATACAATTGACATCACGCAAACCACTGTGATTCCGATCGGAGCAAAAGATGCATCCATACTTACCAGGCATCCGAGTGACAGTTATAAAATCGAGCACAAAGGCGATGTAGTAAGTGACATTCAAATTACCGATCCTGATAAGTTCTGGCAGGCTTCGAAATATCTTGTTGTGGTTGTAAATAAATAATTCTGCATTCATCACAGGGGCAATCACTAAAGGGTCGCACCTGTTGATTAACGATAGTTCCAACCCTCTCCTGAAAAGGAGGGGGTTTTTATTATGAAATCCGGGAATTCAAAAGGGTTTCAGGACCGGGTTGTGAAAATTGTCACTCTCACAGATCAAACACCCTACTTCAGGACAGGTATCGCATTCGGTCACATACACAGAAAATCACACCGCGTAACTGTGATTTACAAAGTGATCCCGGCGGGAGTCGAACCCACAACCTACTGCTTAGAAGGCAGTTGCTCTATCCGGTTGAGCTACGGGACCGGGAATCATTCGGAAGGTACAGGAGACAATTCCGCAAAAAAAGAAGTCGGGGTGGCAGGATTCGAACCTGCGATCTCATGGTCCCAAACCATGCGCGATGACCGGGCTACGCTACACCCCGAACTAAAGAACATACGGATTCCTGGCTTCCGTGGTGCGGTGAGGGTGGGATTCGAACCCACGGTACGCTTTAACACGTACGACAGTTTAGCAAACTGCTCCTTTCGGCCTCTCAGGCACCTCACCCCAAATTACAAGGGCGGCAAATATAGAAACAAGAAACCTGCCTTCAAAGCGAAAAACCCGCTATGAAATGACGGCATTCGCCCGGGATTCAATACCAGAAGGTTGATTTCCAGGTTCCCACATTACCTCTTGAATCGGTTGCGGTTACTTCTATATCGTGTCTTTTATTGTGTTCAATGGCAGAAAGATCGGCCGTAAGCATACTGCTCTTGGGATCATATTCAAAAAGAAACCATTTGCCGTCAATGGACCCCGAATAGGAAGAGATGTCGGATACGTCATCGGAAATCCTGACCTGAACAATACCTCCGCGATAGGTATTCATATCCGCCGGGACATATTCTTTTTCCACCTTGGGAGGAACAGTATCAATCAATACCGCAAAATCACCAAACCTGGAAGACCTGGAAAAAATCATATCACCCCGCCAGTTCCCCTCCAGAGCATGCATTTTTCCGGTGGGTTCTATGTATGCAACGGCAGTTTTGGATTTCAGGTTGTCAGGAATAATTGAGTCAGGCTTGATACCCACCGTGATTTTTTCATCCAGCGCTTCGTACATGTCTCCAACAGTAAATATATCCGACAGGTAATCGGGGCCCTTTCTTTTGCTGTCAGAATATATAACGTCCTTAAATACCGCCCCTGAAGGAATGACCACGTCCAGATCATTTTTATGAATTGCGATACCCTTTGCCGGAGAAACTATCACCGCTCCGGGTGGCCGGGGCTGGTACGAATTACTCATCAATGAAGCGTACGCAAGAATCTGGAATTCGAATGACTTTGTATTGCCATTAAAATCCTTCACTACGAGTTTGAAATCATGGGAACTGTCTGCAACAAAGTCAAAATATCCCAGCAGGGAAGTATCCCTGTAAATTGATTCCAGGTGGTTTCCGGGAAGGCGGAAACACCTTTCTATATTTACACCGTCACGTTTACGCGTCTGGTAATCACTCTGTGCGTTGGCATAGTGTGTATCATTAAAATTGAACCGGTCCATTTTCCATTGATAGGCAAGTGTGGCGTTGACATACAATTCGGCGGAATAAATGCCCAGGTTTGCCTGCGACTGATCCTCGTGGTCAATGGCTTCAAATCCCACACTTACCACTCCCCAGGCCTGGATATAACCCAGCATATTGAAAACGGGTATTCCATCCTGTTCCATTACCTCAAAGGTTTCTGCAGAATCTGTATTGTTCACAAAACCTGCTTCACGCAAGGGATAAGCGCGAACAAATCGTATCGTTGGCGCAATATGGTCTTTCATTTTTAGGCCAAACAGCAAGGGATTGATCGGCTCTTCACTGTCTTTGTCGCGGATTTCAAAGTGCAAATGCGGCCCCTCGGAACTACCCGAATTGCCCGAATAGGCAATGACTTCACCTTTTTTAACCCTGAAATCTTTAGACTTTGGGAAAATCTCTACTTCAAAGCTTTTTTGTGCGTATTGCGTATTTCTGACCAGGTCATTGACCGGGCTGGTGAATTTTTCCAGGTGAGCGTACACCGTCACAAATCCGTTGGGATGGGTAACATAGAGGGCTTTCCCGAAGCCTTCAGCCTGGATTTTTATCCGCGATATATACCCGTCAGCAGCCGCCATAACAGGAACCCCGGTTTGCTCTCCGGTACTCAGGTCAAGCCCTGAATGGAAATGGCCATTGCGGATTTCGCCAAAAGTGCCCACAACCGACAGGGGTGTGTCCAGTGGTGCGGAGAAGTAATCGTTGGGATAGCCCTGTGCAAAACCGGCAATACAGGCTGGAAACAGGCAAATTATTAGCAGGAAGATCTTGGATTTCATGGTGCAAAGAAAATAAATTCAATGGAAGGTGGCTGAATTCTGCCTATTGAGGATGTCAGAAGTATCTGCTGTACTAAGCCCTGGCCCCGGGGTGGTCTGGATCCTTTGAAAAGAATAACGGCCCGAGTGCTTCTAGGAAACCATTAATACCTCTGGGAGGCATGTATGCCATGCCGGGAGAATAGTAAACACAGGAGCGGGGAACCATAAGCCGGTCATAGATTCTGCTTTCTGTCCCCAATCTCATACCCCTGATTCTGTGAACAATGCCTGTTAATAACGTATGTAATTATTCAAATATTTTTCGGTTATTTGCATCGTATCTTTCCTCACAATAAATCTGATGCCATGGCAGGGTTACAAGACATACGATCCAATTTCTCCGAACTCGAAAACCGGATTCAGAAATTAATATCTTTGCAAGAACAACTAAAAACAAAATATCAGGGTCTGATTTCTGACCACCGCCGCCTTCAGATAGAACTGGAAGAACAAAAGGCAAAATCGGCGAGAATGGAAGAGGGATACAAAAATCTGAAAGAAATGGAAGATTCCGGTACCCGTCAAAGCATTGCCCGCATTAAAACACGAATCCATGACATTATCGGGGATATTGAGAAAAATATTTCCCTAATAGATATTAACCAATAAGTGAATCACCCTTTATGGGAGAATACCTGTCAATAAAAGTCTCCATTGCCAACAGCACCTATCCGCTCCGGATTACCAGCGATGAGCAGGAACGTGTCATGCAAGCAGTCGA
Organism: Bacteroidia bacterium; assembly: GCA_020852075.1. GTDB lineage: Bacteria > Bacteroidota > Bacteroidia > AKYH767-A > 2013-40CM-41-45 > JADZBN01. The sequence goes on along the minus strand of JADZBN010000244.1, from coordinate 2,320 downwards.
AAATATCAACAAGCGCATCCGGGAATATGAGGAAAATTATGCCGTTAAGGACAAGAAGGACCTCCTGGCAATGTGTGCGTTGCATTTTGCAATTGAAGCAATGGGTAAGCATAAACCCGATCAGAAAGAAGACATGAAAGAAGTGAAAGAAAATATTCAGTTTCTTTCTTTGCTGATTGATGATTATCTTGCACAGGAAACGAGTTCCCAGTAAAGGCAACGTTCTTTGATAACAATCCGGTTATGCGTGGTATTCCCATGGAATACTATCGTATGACTGATGGGATATATCCCGCATTAGTTCCGATTCACTTTATAAACTCAACACTTCGATACCATTGGGGCAAACGCTCAACGGCTTCGATGGCAGGCTGCACTCCGCCTCAGCGGATTCCCTCCGGGACAGCAGAAACCAGAAGAGTCAGGCAGCCCCACCCTTGAAATTTGGGGTTTAGATGGTCGGCGGAATTGATGCGGGTTTTTTTTGCCTTTTTCCGGAGGCAGAATTCCGGAAGTTGACCGGCTTTCCGTTGGAAGCAGGTTTATTAAATCGTAATGAATATGGAATCAGATACATTAATTATGCTGGTGATTGAGGGCATTGTGGCCATACTGGTGGGATTTCTTATTTCCCGGTATGTGTTGAACAAAACCATGCGCACCAAAGAATTGCTGGCGGAAGAAAAGGCCAAAGCCATCATCAAGGATGCGGAAGCCGATGCCGAGGTGCTGAAGAAAAACAAAATCCTAGAAGCAAAGGAAAAATTCCTCCAGCTTAAAACGGAACACGAGAAAGTGATTTCCGAGAAAGACAGGAATATTTCATCGGCCGAAAACAGGATCAAGCAAAAGGAATCTTCCCTTGCCCAGAAAATCGAGCAAACCACCCGGAAACACCAGGAATACGAAACCCTGCAGGCAAACCTGCAAAACCAAATGCAGATTCTTGATGCAAAAAAGGAAGAGCTTTCTAAAATGCATCAAAGGCAGGTGGAACAATTGGAAAAAATCAGTGGGCTGAGTGTGGATCAGGCTAAAGGCCAGTTGGTGGAAGCCCTTAAAGCGGAAGCCAAAACGGAAGCGTTGTCCTACATTAAGGACATTATGGAAGAAGCCAAACTTACCGCCAACAAGGAGGCCAAGCGGATTGTCATTCAAACCATCCAGCGGGTAGCAACAGAACATGCCATTGAAAATGCTGTGACCGTATTCAATATTGAAAATGATGAGGTAAAAGGCCGTATCATCGGACGTGAAGGCAGAAATATACGGGCACTTGAGGCTGCAACCGGCGTGGAAATCATCGTTGATGACACTCCTGAAACCATTATTCTGTCAGGATTTGATCCTGTTCGCAGGGAAATGGCTCGTCTGGAACTGCACCAACTTGTTAGTGACGGCAGGATTCATCCTTCACGGATCGAGGAAGTGGTTGGAAAAGTCAAAAGACAACTGGAAGATGAGATTATAGAAGTGGGCAAACGAACCACGATTGATCTGGGCATACACGGACTTTCTCCTGAACTGATCCGGATGGTGGGAAGAATGAAATACCGTTCATCTTACGGACAGAATCTCCTCCAGCATTCACGTGAGGTGGCAAATCTTTGTTCTATTATGGCTGCCGAACTGGGATTGAATGTAAAACTTGCCAAGAGGGCCGGCCTGCTGCATGATATAGGCAAGGTACCCGACGACGAGCCGGAACTGCCACACGCCATTCTGGGAATGAAGCTTGCTGAAAAATTCAAGGAAAATCCGGAAGTATGCAATGCCATTGGTGCCCACCACGATGAAATCGAAATGACCAGTATTCTTTCTCCGATTGTCCAGGTATGTGATGCCATCAGTGGTGCACGGCCGGGCGCCAGAAGAGAAGTGGTCGCATCGTATATCAAGCGGTTAAAAGATATGGAAGCCATGGCATTGGGTTATCCCGGTGTTGAAAAAACCTTTGCTATTCAGGCAGGCCGCGAACTCCGTGTGATTGTTCAGAGTGAAAAAATCAGTGATAAACAGGCGGAGGTGCTTTCCTTTGATATTGCCAACAAGATTCAGACAGAAATGACTTATCCCGGCCAGGTGAAGGTGACAGTAATCCGCGAAACACGGGCGGTGAATTACGCGAAATAATTTCCCACCTGCAATTTTAATGCTGATGTATGCACTGCATTGGCATTTTTTTTAACCTTTGATTTGGCGTATAATTCCGGGAATTATGAGAAGTCCCAAAAAAGTAAAATGAAGGATATAAAATGAGATTCGTAATCGGGGATATCCATGGACAGTATGCGGCATTGAAGGATTGCCTGACCCGTGT
>JADZBN010000243.1 GCA_020852075.1 Bacteroidia bacterium | reverse complement strand
TTCAGCACATAAGAAAAAGGATACGTAAGGATGTAATAAATGGGGAGAAGGATAAAAAATAATTTTGTGATACCGAGTAACTGTATGGGATACTTCATGGAAAGCCTCCAGGCAATCTTTCCGGGGTTTCCGTACTGGTAACGCGCTTCCACCCTTGAAAATCCTGCCGTCTTCAGTTTATCCTGGATTTCCATTATGTTGTAGCCGTCACGTACGTGTTCTTCAATAAAGGAATGATCATTATCCCCGTGAACGTCACTGCCCCCCTGATCGGAAGGGGTTGAAATAATCAGCATGGCTCCCTGTTTCATGGAAGCATAAAAATTTCTGAATACCTGTACATCTTCAAGTATATGTTCCATCACATCCACACAAATAACCAGTCCAAAGCTCTCGGGGCGATTGAAAGTTGTAAGATCACCGGTTTCAAATTTCACCTGTGAGGCTCCCCGTGCCATAAAAAACCGGTTGCAGTCTTCCACCTGTTCCTCTTTCACATCCACGGCAAGAACAGGCCAGGCCGGTCGGTGCCGGCTGATCCAGAAAGTGTACTGGCCAAAACCTGCACCTGCATCGAGAACGCTTACGGATTCCGGAGCTGTTTTGAGCCAGGCCTTTAATTCCTTGTGTACATGCCAGGCCCGGAGCAGAAGCAGGTCAAGAAGGCGGTAAAAAAATGCACGAAGCAGGGGCGTTTTATTGAAAACATTACCCAGCGAGCGTTTTATCGGATCGTACTGCATAGCGAATGAGGGTGCGAATATACAAGAAAGATGGGGGGATGGTACAGGCGGGGAAAAACCGAAATGTCAGTCCCCGGTGTCGTCGTTCTTACCGGATTTACTTTCACGCAGAAGTTGCCCAATCCGGTCCACCTGATCCAGGGAATCGTCGAGAAAAAACTTCAGTTCCGGAATAATACGTGCCTGATGGCGGATGCGTTGACCGAGCTTTTTACGGATTTCCTTGTTGTGTTTCTCAACCTGGGTTAATACGGTATCCGGTTCCTTTACCCCAAAAACACTCAGGTAAATTCTGGCAATACTCAGATCCGGGCTGATCCTTGCTCCCGTCACGGTTACGAATGCTTTCCCGAAAAAATTGTAGCCTTCCTTCTGGAATAAGTCGCCAATCTCTTTTTGTATGAGTCTGGAGAATTTTTGCTGTCTTGTAGAATCCATGGAGGTGCAAAGGTAGATAAATCCCGTTATGGGGTCTGTTCAGGGCCCTAATTTGCCGCACTTCACAGCCATGAAAACCATAATATTCCCCGTTTTGAACAATATTCTCTATTTTTCCCGTTTGAATCCCTTACGGGTTCCAATCTGATCCGCTATAACGTGAAGAGTTACCTGAGATTGCTGAGGTATGTATTGTCCTACAAAAGGTATGCAGTATTGAATATCTCCTGCAATATCCTGTCTGTCATTTTTTCACTTTTTTCACTAACCATGGTGGCTCCTTTTCTGAATCTGCTTTTCAGCCAGGCAACAGCATACGAAAAGGTTCCGTTGAATTTTTCCGTGAAATCCGTACTCGCAAACTTCAATTATTTTCTTGGAAATTATATTCAGGAAAATGGGAAGATCAATGCCCTTATACTGATTTCAGGTCTGATAATCATAATGTTTTTCCTGAAAAACCTGTTCCGATACCTGGCTATGTACTTCATGTCGCCTATCCGGAACGGGGTTGTACGGGATTTACGGAACACTGTTTATGATAAAGTACTGCAGTTGCCGCTATCCTATTTTACCGAAGAAAGAAAAGGCGATCTGATGGCGCGTATGACCACGGATGTGCAGGAGATCGAATGGAGTATAATGCAATCCCTTGAGGTGATTTTCAGGGAGCCGCTGACGATGATCCTGTTCCTGACGACCCTGGTTCTTATGAGTCCACAACTGAGTTTGTTTGTTTTTGTGCTGCTGCCTGTTGCCGGATTACTCGTTGGCAGGATCGGAAAAAGCCTGCGCCGGACTTCTACCAAAGGTCAGGCGAAAATGGGACAGTTGTTGTCAACCATTGAGGAAACCCTGGGAGGGCTGCGGATAATAAAAGGGTTTAATGCCGAATCCTTCTCCAGGGCAAAATTCCGTCAGACCAATGATGAATACCGGAAACTGATGAAACGGTTGTACCGGAAGCGTGATCTCAGTGCACCTCTCAGTGTATTTATGGGCGCGGTAGTACTGGTGATTGTAATATATTTTGGAGGACAACTTGTCCTGAGGTCCGATCAGGCCCTTGAACCATCAGCATTCATTGCATTCATTGCCATTTTCTCCCAGATCATTCCTCCTGCACGGGCATTCAGCGAGGCGTATTCCAATGTGCAGAAGGGACTTGCATCCGCAGAGAGAATCAACAGGATATTGGATGCCGGGATAACCATATCGGATAAGGAACATCCTTTGCAGATTCAGGATTTCAATCATGATATTGAATACAGGGATCTGTCCTTTGCCTACCATAAAGGCGGAAGCGGCTGGGTGCTGAAAGACATAAACCTGAAAATCGGTAAAGGAATGACTGTAGCTCTTGTCGGGCAGAGCGGATCGGGGAAGACCACACTTGCCGATCTGCTTCCGCGCTTTTATGATCCGGATGCGGGAGAAATATTGATTGACGGGGAAAATATCCGTGACTACCGTATTTCAGACCTGAGAAAATTGATGGGCATTGTAACCCAGGAAAGCATCCTGTTCAATGATACCGTTTTCAATAATATCGCTTTCGGCTTAACCAATGCCACGGCAGAAGACGTAGAGGCTGCAGCAAAAATTGCCAATGCGCATGATTTCATCATGCAGATGCCGCAGGGGTACCAGACCAATATCGGTGACCGTGGCAATAAAATGAGCGGCGGACAGCGTCAAAGAATCAGCATCGCCCGCGCCATTTTGAAAAATCCACCCATTCTTATCCTGGATGAAGCCACCTCCGCACTGGATACGGAAAGTGAAAGGCTGGTTCAGGATGCCCTGGTTAAACTTATGAAAAACCGGACTACGCTGGTGATTGCTCACCGATTATCCACCATTCAGCATGCGGACGAAATTATTGTTATGCAAAAAGGGGAAATCATTGAACGGGGGAAACACGCCGGGTTACTTGCCCTTGACGGAGTGTACAAAAAGCTCTTCGATTTGCAGGCCTTTGCCTGAAAAACGGCAGACTGCCTTCTGGGAAAAGGAACCGGGACTTTAGCGTGGAAACAACCGCTGAATAAGGGATGAATACCGGGAATTAAGTACATTCGGCCAGCCAATTATTCTTCAATAAAGTACCCCTTTCACGAATTAACCTAAAAGAACTTACAGCAATGTCAAAAGACGAGTTTTTACAGGCAGCCATTGAAGAGGCAAAAAAGGGAATTTCAGAAAACGGCATTCCCATTGGCTCAGTCATTGTCAGAGATGGCAAAATTATCGGCAGAGGACACAATCAGCGGGTACAAAAAGGCGACCCTGTAATGCATGCTGAAATTGACTGCCTCCAAAATGCAGGCCGGATCGGCAATTACAAAAACACGGTTTTATACAGTACTCTGATGCCCTGCTATCTGTGCGCCGGTGCTGTGGTACAGTTTGGAATACCCCGGGTGATTGCAGGTGAAAACAAGACCTTCCCGGGTGCCCTGGATTTCATGAGGCAGCACGGGGTGGAGGTAACCGTGATAAATGACTCGGAGTGTATCCAAATGATGGAAGGGTTCATCAGGGAAAAACCCCAATTATGGAATGAGGATATTGGTAAATAACAATCCCTCGTTTGAAAAGAAAATAAATCTCCGCACCGGATTCCTTAACATTCCTGCTTTTCATTAATTTTATACCATAACCTGTACCGGCAATATACCTTCCGTGTCCCGGACAATTCATATTATTTTTCACGCCATTCATTTCACGGTAAAAGAATCAATCCATGAGTACAACAACCCATAAATACCCTGATGTTAAAAATTATATCGCGGGTACGTTCATCCGTAACGGTCACAAAAGCCTTGAAGTATTCAGCCCGCTGGACGGAAAGGTTATATCCACAGTACCCCTGTCAGATGCTGCAGACCTCAATGCTGCAGTTCAATCAGCACAAAAGGCATTCGAAGGATGGTCATCCATTCCCGTAAAAGAACGGGTTCAGGTTTTCTACAGGTATAAAACCCTGATGGAAAAACACCTGAAAGACCTTGCAAAAATTGTCCATGAAGAAAACGGAAAAACCATGGACGAGGCCGTCGCTGAGGTGGAGAAGAGTATTGAACTCACCGAGTTTGCCTGCTCGATTCCCCAGTTGATTGCAGGAGAATTGCTGGAAGTCAGCCGCGGCGTGGAATGCAGGGTAGAACACAAACCTGTTGGTATCGTTGCGTCCATTGCTCCTTTCAATTTCCCTCACATGGTACCGCACTGGACTATTCCCAATGCATTGGCACTCGGAAACTGCATGATACTGAAACCTTCCGAACAGGTACCGGTTTCCTCGAACAGGATCGCGGAAATGCTGAAAGATGCAGGATTACCCGATGGTGTATTCAATGTTATTAACGGTGACCGGGAAATGGTGGAAGCGATCTGCGACCATCCGGAAATTGATGCTGTATCATTCGTCGGATCCACAAAAGTGGCAAAGATCGTATACCGGCGCGCAACCTCCCATTTGAAGCGTTGCCTGGCACTTGGAGGAGCAAAGAACCATCTGATTGTTTTTCCGGATGCTCATCCTGAAATGACTGCCGGTAATGTTACCGCTTCCATGGCAGGCTGTGCAGGTCAGCGCTGTATGGCAGCTTCTGCCATGGTGGCTGTCGGTCCCGCTGATGATATTATAAATAAAATATGCGTTGAAGCACGGAAAATCGTTCCAGGCATAAATCTCGGATCGGTAATTTCCGGGGCTGCGAAAGAAAGAATTGAAAGGTATATTACAGAAGCGGAGAAGGCTGGAGCAAAGGTCCTGGTGGATGGCCGTAACTGGAAAGTGGAAGGGTTCGAAGGAGGATATTATGTCGGACCTACGGTTATTGATTTTGTAAAACCCGGTATGGCCAGTGCAAAGGAAGAAGTTTTTGGGCCGGTACTGGCCATCATGCGTGTGTCTTCGCTGGAAGAAGCCCTGAAAATCGAAAACGACTCGGAATATGGTAATGCTGCTTCGGTTTTTACCCAAAGCGGCGCGGTTGCCCGTCAGGTGATGGACAAGGCAAGTGCCGGAATGATAGGAGTGAACATCGGTGTACCCGTACCCCGCGAACCTTTTTCATTCGGCGGATGGAATGAATCTAAATTCGGTGTGGGAGACATCACCGGTAAAAGTTCCATTGAATTCTGGACACAGCTCAGGAAAACATCTGTCAAATGGAATCCCGAAGCCCGCACCAACTGGATGAGTTGAACACAAACTCAAATTAATTATCGGAATATGACACTTAGCACTCTTGCCGGTCCGGGAGAAATCCTGCAGGATAACCTGAAGCACACCATCTTTTCCTGGCAAAAACAGTCCGGCCTCAATCCGCTGAATATTGAAAGAGCAAAAGGAGTTTATCTATACGACCGTAACGGAAAACGCATCCTTGATTTCTCCTCCCAACTGATGAATGTAAACATCGGACACGGTCATCCGAAGGTGACAGAGGCTGTTGTAAAACAGATGAACGAAGTGAGTTTTGTCCATCCCGGAATGATTACGGAAGCCCGCGGACTTCTGGGAAAGAAGCTGGCAGCCATAAGTCCCGGGAAAATGCAACGGTCATTCTTTACCACCGGGGGTGCAGACGCCATTGAGAATGCCATCAAGCTGGCAAGACTGGTTACGGGACGCCATAAGATCATTTCATTGTACCAGAGTTACCACGGCGCCACCTATGGAGCGCTGTCGGCAGGAGGTGATCCGAGAGGATTACCGCATGGAAGCCAGGGAGTACCCAATTTTGTCCACGTGGAAAACCCGTATTTCTACCGGTGCCCGTGGAACAGCAAAACCCCGGAAGAGTGTGCGGAGAATGCAGCATCACACATGGAAAGGGTGATTAAATCCGAAGGGCCTCAGTATATCGCAGCAATATTAATGGAGGGAGAAAGCGGATCATCCGGATGTATTAAATATCCTCCGGGATACTGGAAAAAAGTAAAAAACCTTGCTGACCGGTACAACATATTGATCATCTGTGATGAGGTGATGAGCGGTTTCGGAAGAACCGGCAAATGGTTCGGTATTGAACACCATGGGGTGGAACCGGACATTATGTGTATGGCCAAGGGAATTACCAGCGGATATATACCCCTTGGTGGGATTATGGTGCGGGAGGAAATCATCAACCAGTTTAACGACAAGCCGCTTCCGCTGGGCCTGACCTATTCCGCACATCCTGTTGCCTGCGCTGCTGCCAATGCAGTGCTGGACATTTACCGGGATGAACACCTGGTCGAAAACGCCGCAGCTATGGGAAGTTACCTGGAAGGAAAAATGAAAACACTCATTCAGAATCATCCCTCCATTGGTGATTTCAGAAACACCGGATTGCTGGGAGTAATTGAACTTGTAAAGAACCGCCGGTCAAAAGAACCCATGGCCCCCTGGAACGCCGCTCCGCCGGAGATGGAAATAACGAACAAAGTAGCTGCGAAACTGAACGAACTCGGCATGTTCACTTTCGTAAGGTGGAACTGGGTATTTATGGCCCCACCGCTTTGTATTACCAGGGAACAAATTGACGAGGGACTTGAAATAATTTCTAAGGCCATTTCCATTGCCGACGGATTCTGCAAAGACTGACACATCCAGACGTAGTATGGAAAAAGATTCCCTGAACCTTCCGGATGAAATAAAATCATCGCCCCTGTACAGCGAGGAACTGGCACCTGTTCCGTTGGCAAAAAGAACATGGAACCGCTGGAACCTGGCGGCATTATGGGTGGGAATGGCGGTTTGTATTCCAACCTACCTGCTGGCTTCCTACATGATCCGGTCCGGACTCAGCTGGCAGGCCTCCCTGATAATCATCGGACTTGCCAATCTGGTAATAACCGTTCCCATGGTACTCAACGGACATCCCGGAGTAAAGTATGGCATTCCCTTTCCGGTTATCGGCAGGGCATCATTTGGTACTTCAGGAATACACCTGGCATCCGTACTGAGGGCGCTGGTGGCTTGCGGATGGTTTGGCATCCAGACATGGATTGGTGGTCTGGCATTTTATTCCATCTGGAATGCCCTTACCGGGCAGGAAGGAACTGAAGCGCTGAGTGCGGGAAAGTTTCTCTGCTTTGCATTATTCTGGATAGTCAACATTTACTTTATCTGGAAAGGCACCGAGAGTATAAAATGGCTGGAAGATTATTCTGCTCCCATACTGATACTGATCGGAATCATACTTATTTTCTGGGGTTACCGGAGTACGGGAAGTTTCAGCGGGATATTGTCCCAGGGAAAGCAATTGCAGCAGTCAACGGTATCATTAGTACATAGTGAAGAAGGTTTCCGCATTGCCCTTCATCCCCTGAAGAAGGCAGACGGTTCAGCCAAGGTTTCCGGATATTCAGTGTTGCTTCCCACTGCTGATGGCTATTTTGATACAGGCTGGAAACCCTGGGATGGAGACGAAACGTACCGGGATGTTGAATCTCCGAAAGGATTGGAAACAGAAAACATACTGGAAGGAAAGGAGCCCGTGAAGGTCCAGTTCAGGAATACAGAAGGAGATCTGTCCACAATTATTGATGCCTATCCGGATAAAAACAGAAGCGGGGGCAGCAGATTCTGGGATTACATTTTATGGTTTACTGCAATGATCGGATTCTGGGCAACCATGTCCATCAGCATCAGTGACATTACGCGGTTTTCAAAATCCCAAAAAGACCAGGTGGAAGGACAATTTATCGGCCTTCCGGGAACCATGATCTTTTATTCCTTCGTGGGAATATTTGTTACCTGTGCAGCCATTGTTTCATTCAAGGATATATTGGTTTCTGAAGATGCGCCCTGGGATCCGGTAAGCCTGGTGGGTAAATTCAATAACCCGGGAGTGGTGGTCTTTGTCCAGGTCTCCATGACCATTGCAACATTGAGTACCAATATTGCCGCCAATGTCATTGCACCGGCAAATGCATTCTCTAATATTTTTCCCAAAAAGGTTAGTTTCCGCGCCGGAGGAGTGATTGCCGGAATCATCGGAATAATCATCTGTCCCTGGTGGCTTATGGATGAAATCAGCAGTGTTCTGATTCTCGTCAGTGGCCTGCTTGGGCCGGTGGTGGGAATACTGATTGCCGATTATTATCTTGTGAGAAGGACCCGGCTGGATGTGGCGGAATTGTACAAAACCGGCGGCGGGTATGCCTATGGCGGCAGCGGAATCAATTCCGTTGCCATGGTAGCGCTGGTAACCGGAATATTGGCAGCCCTTGCAGGCAAATGGTGGAATGCTGTTTCCTTCCTCTATTCGTTGTCATGGTTTACCGGTTTTTTTGTTTCCTTCATTATATATTATCTTGGAATGAAAAACCGGGCTGTATCTCAAATAAAATGATTGGAAATGTCCATGCTCATTAAAAATGGCCGGATCGTAACGGCATCAGAAGATTTTACCGGGGACCTTCTCATTGAAGGAGAGAAAATTACGGCCATGGGAACCAAACTGGATGCAAATGCCGCGGAAGTGATAGACGCTTCGGATTGTCTCGTCCTGCCCGGCGGTATTGATCCGCACGTTCACCTGGATATGCCGTTCATGGGAACTTTCTCGAGCGACAATTACGAAACCGGCACCCTGGCAGCATTGCATGGCGGCACCACCACCGTCATTGACTTTGTACTTCAGACTCAGGGCAAGTCCCTGCACCATGCCCTGGAACAATGGAGGGGAAGGTCTGATGGCAATTGCTTCAGTGATTATTCTTTTCACATGGCGGTAACCGATTTCAATGACCAGACAAAAGCTGAAATCAGGGAAATGGTGGAAAAGGAAGGAATCACATCCTTCAAAACCTTCATGGCCTACAAAGGCGCATTGATGATTGACGACCGGCAAATGGTGGGACTGATGCACGAGGTGAAACGCTGCGGAGGAATTGTTACGGTCCATGCCACACACGGCGATATGATAGATTATCTCATTGCAAAACACCGTGCCGAAGGCAAGCTTTCACCCTTATACCATTATCTCTCGCAACCGGAAATCACGGAAGCCGAAGCCAGCGGCAGGTTTGCCGATATGGCATACCAGACCGGCGCCACCGGATACATCGTTCACATGACCTGTGAAGGAGCCATCAATCATGTTCGTGAAGCTGCCAGAAGAAACCAGAGAGTTCTTGCCGAAACCTGCATCCAGTATCTCCTTCTGGATGCCTCATTGTATGAAAAGGATTTTGACGGGGCGAAATGGGTGATGAGCCCTCCCTTACGCGAGAAAAAGGACCAGGAAGCTTTGTGGGCTGCCATCAACCAGGGAACGGTACTTGTGGTTGCAACGGATCATTGTCCTTTCAAATGGGAGCAGAAAAAGCTCGGTGAAAAGGACTTCAGTAAAATCCCCAACGGTCACCCGGCTATAGAGTACCGGATGGAACTTCTGTTTTCGGAAGGAGTGGTAAAGAATAAAATATCACTGAGTAAATATGTTGAAGTGACTTCCACCAACGCAGCGAAAATTTTTGGAATGTATCCGAATAAAGGAACACTTGCCCCGGGAACGGACGCGGATGTGGTTATTCTGGATCCGGCAAAGAAACATACTCTCAGCGCAAGAACCCACCACATGAACGTGGATTATTCGGCGTATGAAGGATGGGAAGTTACCGGGAAATGCAGGACGACAATTTTGCGTGGAAAGGTTGCCGTGGATAATGGAAGTGTGAAAATTGCCAAAGGGTATGGCAAGTACCTGAAGAGGCATAAAGCCGGTCTGCCGGTATAATTCATAAACGAACTATTATAAATACTAATTCATTTTTTATGCCAGGAATCATTAAAAGCGGACTCATTCAGATGAGCCTTCCCAAAACCGAAGGGGAAGGAACCATTGCGGAAATTGTGGAAGCCATGGTGCAAAAACACATTCCGTTTATTGAAGAAGCGGGAAAGAAGGGTGTTCAGATTCTGTGCCTGCAGGAAATTTTCAATACTCCCTATTTCTGTCCCGGCCAGGATAAAAAATGGTATGAATCTGCGGAGCCGGTGCCAGGACCCACGGTGGAGCGTATGCAGCAGTATGCCAGGAAATTCAATATGGTAATTATTGTTCCTGTGTATGAAAAAGAACAGGCAGGCGTGCTATACAATACCGCTGCGGTTATAGATGCCGATGGAAAATATCTCGGCAAGTACAGAAAGAATCATATTCCACATACGTCGGGTTTCTGGGAAAAATTTTTCTTCAAACCGGGCAACCTGGGGTATCCCGTTTTTGAAACCCGTTATGCAAAAGTAGGTGTATATATATGTTACGACCGGCACTTCCCGGAAGGCGCCAGAATACTCGGACTTAACGGAGCTGAGATCGTTTACAATCCTTCCGCTACCGTAGCCGGATTATCACAGTATCTCTGGAAACTGGAACAACCGGCTCACGCCGCCGCCAACGGATATTTCATGGGATGCATCAACAGGGTAGGTGAAGAAAAACCCTGGAATCTGGGGAAGTTTTACGGATCATCCTATTTCGTGGATCCCCGCGGACAGATAATTGCATCCGCATCCGAAGACAAGGACGAATTGCTCATTGCAGAATTCAACCTGGATATGATTGAAGAGGTGAGGTCAACCTGGCAATTCTACCGCGACCGCAGGCCCGAATCCTACGGAAGGATCACAGAGTTGTAATAGCCGAGGTATATATTAAAAAAACACATTACTATGTCAGAATTCACTGCACCGCATTCAGAGGAGGATTTTGAACGGAATTTTTCACCGATCAAACCCCTGATGAACCGGACGGAAGCATATTTCGAAAGTTCACGATGCCTGTTTTGCTATGATGCTCCCTGTGTAAAGGCTTGCCCGACAGGAATTGACATCCCTTTGTTCATCAGGCAGATTCATAATGGCAATGAAGCGGGAGCAGCACATACCATTTATGACAGCAATTATTTCGGATATACCTGTGGCAAAGTTTGTCCGGTGGAAGTACTTTGTGAAGGCGCCTGTGTGTACAACCTTCAGGAAGTGAAACCCCTCGAAATCGGAAGGCTTCAGTCCTATGCCACATCTTCAGCAATCCGCAATGAAAAACTGTATTTTAAAGCGGGTGAAAAGAAAAATAAAAAAATAGCGGTGGTGGGTGCGGGGCCTGCAGGTATATCCTGTGCATGTGAACTAAGAAAAGAAGGATTTGAAGTGGATGTCTTTGAAGCTAAAAAGATTCCCTCGGGTCTTGCAGTTCACGGAATAGCACCTTACAAAATTACAAACCAGGAAGTATTGAATGAAGTCAGGTATCTTGAAAAACAATTTGGATTCAGGATTTATTTTGAATCGGGACTGACCTCCCCTGATGACTTTGTAAAACTCGGACAAAATTATGATGCAGTATTCATTGGCTTTGGCCTGGGCGGAACCTCCCGGCTTTCTATTGAAGGGGAGGATAAGAAAAACTGCTATGGCGCTGTTGAATTTATCGAACAACTGCGGCAAAATCATTTCCGGATGCAGGTACCTGAAAATGTAATAGTACTGGGTGGCGGTAATACCGCTATGGATGCTGCCTCTGAATGTGCAAGAATGGGAGCAACGGTTGTTCTGGCTTACCGGCGTGCAAAGGAGGAAATGGGAGCCTATGAGTTTGAATACGACCTGGCAAAAGCTGCCGGGGTGAAAGGCCTGTTTCAGGTTGCGCCGGTCCGTATTACCGGAAATGAAAAAGCAGAAGGTGTGGAATTTGTCCGCACCAGAACTTATAATGGAAATCTGGAAACAATGCCGGGGACGGAATTTACCCTGCCCTGTGAATGGGTTATCAAGGCCACCGGGCAGATGAAACAGACGGGGCTGTTATCAGGGATTAAAGGGATTGAAGCAGATAAGAAAGGTTGTATTGTGGTGCATGATACCTCCTGTCAGACCGGGAACCCTAAATTTTTTGCGGCCGGAGATGCAGTGAGTGGCGGAGAAGAAGTAGTGAATGCCGTAGCAGCAGGGAAAAAGGCTGCAGCGGGAATCATAACATACCTTAATCAGGCTTCAGGAAAATAATTAACGAAAAATATCCGGGGGACATGAGAGTGTTCTGATGCCTGTTATGAATAATGTCGCAGGCCCCGGATTCGTCAATACGAATTTTTTTCAGGAAATTAATATATCAGGATATGGCAGATCTCAAAATCAATCTTGCAGGAATCAAATCACCCAATCCCTTTTGGCTGGCTTCTGCTCCTCCTACCAACAGCGGTTATCAGGTAATGAAGGCCTTCGACGCCGGATGGGGAGGCGCTGTCTGGAAAACACTCGGTGTACCCGTTGTGAATGTTTCCAGCCGGTACGGATCGGTGAATTACAGGGACAGCCGGATGTCCGGCTTCAGCAACATTGAACTTATTACGGACCGGCCCCTGAAGGACAATCTCAGGGAAATCGAAGAAGTGAAAAAACGATTTCCTGAAAATGCAGTCATTGCTTCCCTCATGGTGGAAACCCGTGAGGAATGGCACCGGATCGTGAAGGACGTTGAAAATGCTGGTGCTGACGGCGTGGAACTCAACTTCGGCTGCCCTCATGGAATGTGTGAGAGAGGAATGGGTTCTGCAGTGGGGCAGGAACCGAAGGTACTGAAAACGATTGTCGGCTGGGTTAAAGAAGCCGCGACGGTTCCGGTAATCGTTAAACTCACCCCAAACATTTCCGACATTACCCGGCCGGCCCTCGCCGCATGCGAAGGCGGTGGTGATGCCATCTCTCTCATTAATACCATTCAAAGTCTTGTCGGTGTGGACATCAATACGTTCGTTCCGTATCCTGTGGTGGACGGGAAAAGCACCAACGGCGGATATTGCGGTCCTGCTGTAAAACCCATTGCGATGAACATGCTGAAAAATTGCGCTAAGCATCCGGGGGTGAACATTCCCATATCGGGAATCGGAGGTATTGAAAACTGGAGGGATGCAGTGGAGTTTATTTTACTCGGAGCGACATCCGTACAGGTGTGTACCTCTGTCATGCATTATGGTTTCGGGATCATCCGTGAAATGAAAGCCGGCCTTGCATCTTATATGGACGAAAAGGGATTCCGTACGGTGGATGATTTCAGAGGGAAGGCGTTGCCAAATGTTATGCACTGGGAAGACCTGAATCTTCAGTACAAGATCGTTGCGAACATAAATGAAGAAAAGTGTATTGGTTGTCAGTTGTGTTATACAGCCTGTGAAGACGGGGCGCACCAGGCCATCGGTCTTTCTGCTGATATGGCCGACCGCAAGCCTTTCATTATTGAAGAAAACTGTGTGGGCTGCAACCTCTGTTCACTCGTTTGCCCTGTGGAAGAATGCATCACCATGCAGAGAAGGGATGACGGCAGCAAACATATTACCTGGAAAGAACGTACCCTTGCGGGAGATATTCCCAAAACTTTTGATGATCCGCTGGCAGGTGGTTTGCATCATTTCGTGCCCCGGCCTTCCGATGCACTTGAAAAGAAAAAGCCGCTGCATTATGCGGGATAGGAAGAGGAAGGGAAGCAGAAAGAATTGAAAGGAATGATAATGGAATTTGTTTCTATGCATAATTATTAATTTGCTGACGTGAAACAGCAAACTCTCATCAAACCGGATTCGGTATGAACACATCTTTGTATGGATCAGTCAGTGAAGACGAACCCTGCTTCGGTGTATCAGGCCCTGCGTCCGTGGCTGAAAGAAAATAGTACGCAAGTTGCCCTCTCCCCAGCCATAGGC
>JADZBN010000242.1 GCA_020852075.1 Bacteroidia bacterium | reverse complement strand
GAGAGCGCCCCATCTGTGCGCTATCCTCGTTGGAAATGACGGCGCTTCGGAAACCTATGTTGCCAACAAGGTAAAAAACTGTGATGCAACAGGCATTTCCTCCACTTTAATCCGGATGGATTCGGAGATTCGTGAAAATGTCCTCCTGGAAAAAATTCAGGAAATCAACCGTGATCCCGGTATTGACGGCCTGATTGTTCAGTTACCGTTACCCGGGCATATCAGGGTGTCAGGTATAACTTCGGCCATTGATCCCAAAAAGGACGTTGACGGATTTCATCCTGTGAATGTGGGAAGGATGACTCAGAACCTGCCGTGCTACCTGCCCGCGACACCTTATGGAATTTTATTACTGCTTGAACGGTATAACATTAAAACTTCCGGAATGCATTGCGTGGTGGTGGGAAGAAGCCAGATTGTCGGCCTTCCAATGAGCATATTACTGTCAAGAAACGCAGAACCGGGTAATTGTACCGTTACTCTCTGTCACAGCCGGACCAAGGAAATTGCTTCCTATATTCAACAGGCAGACCTGGTTATTGCCGCTTTGGGGAAACCGGGATTTGTGACGGGAGAAATGGTGCGTGAAGGAGCCATCGTCATAGATGTGGGCATAACACGGGTACCTTCCCCCGAATCAAAAAACGGCTTCAGACTGCAGGGGGATGTGGATTTTGAATCTGTTTCACAGAAATGTTCCTATATCACTCCCGTTCCTGGCGGAGTAGGCAAAATGACCATCATCGGCCTGCTCAAAAACACACTGAATGCAGCCCGCGGGCTGGTTTATTCCTGATTCGTTTTTAATGAAAGTCAATTCTGATCCGGTTCCCAGGGCCTTTCCGCTGATGGAGCATTATTATACCATCCAGGGAGAAGGCATGCACAGCGGGAAGCCTGCCTATTTTCTTCGGCTCGGCGGATGTGATGTGGGATGTTTTTGGTGTGATGTAAAGGATTCATGGGATGCATCCACTCATCCGGTAACGGATATTGAAACCATGCTCGGTTTTGTAACCCAAAGCGGAGCAGTAAGAGTAGTGGTTACGGGAGGCGAGCCGGCCATGTATGATCTCCGGCAATTGACAGACCTTTTCAGAAAATCGGGGATAAAACTTTTTGCTGAAACTTCAGGCGCCTATGAACTCAGCGGTAACTGGGACTGGATTTGTGTTTCTCCCAAAAAGTTTAAGAAACCCCTGCCGTCCATGCTGAAGGGAGCGGATGAACTGAAGGTGATTGTGTACAACACAAGTGATTTTGAATGGGCTCTGGAAAATGCAAAAGCCGTAAGTGAGGATTGCCGTTTGTTTGTGCAGCCAGAATTCAGCGTCTCGGGTAAAATGTTGCCGGAGATTATCCGTTTTGTTAAAAATCATCCCGACTGGAGCATTTCACTTCAGACACATAAGTTTATGAATATTCCGTAGGAATATCGTTCATAACTTTATCCGGTAAGGTACATATCATTTTTCTTCACCATCAAACAGAATTATCTTTGTTTTTATGGAGACGTCATTTCAGCGAATCCCCGTAGTATCCCTTCGCAGGTTTTTTTGTGTTCTGTTATCAGCGGTCTTGTTCCCCGGTGTGATGATGGCGCAGAAGGAATTCACCAGTACTTCCCCGAAAGCTCAGAATGCATTGCGCATGGCGGCCCGGTATTATGATGCACGTCAGAATACAAAAGCACTGGAGGAGCTTGATAAGGCCATCTCAGCGGATCCGGATTTCATTGAAGCCTATATGTTAAGGGCAAATATTTATTCCGATATCAGGGAATACACGAAAGCCATTGCAGCATATAAGGAGGCGATCCTGATCAATCCGGATTTCTTTCCGAACAATTATTATTCTCTGGCCAAGGCGGAGTTTCTCCTGGGAAATTACCGGGATGCCCGTTCCCATTATGAAAAATATCTTTCCTATCCGAAGATCCCTGATGGCCTCGCTTCAAACGCACGTCAGATGATGGATAACTGCCTGTTTGCCGAACAGGCAATCAAAAATCCGGTACCGGTCCATCCGGTTAATATGGGGCCTGAAATTAATACGGCGGACGAAGAATATTTTCCCGCAATTACTGCAGACGGTAAAACACTGCTTTTTACCCGAAGGATGAAGACCACCTTAGGAGGAAGGGCCACCCTGCAGGAAGATTTTTATACCTCGACCAAAACCCCGTCAGGCTGGTCCAAAGCGGTACCCCTTAAGGAGATCAACACAGCAGGAAATGAAGGAGCACCCGCTCTTTCGGCAGACGGGCAATATCTTTTTTTTACTGCCTGTGCTGAATTGTTCAGTGATGCGGATGCCTATAAAACGAATGGCAGTTGTGATATATTTATTGCAAAGAAAGTCGGGGATAAATTCATGAAGGCCCGGAATCTCCAGCCTCCCGTTAATACCGGTACCTGGGAAAGCCAGCCTTCCTTTAGTTCTGACGGACGGACATTGTATTTTGTACGCAAGGTGAAAGAGAAAGACGGCAGGTCCCAACGTGATATTTTTGTTACCCGCATTAATGATAATAGCGAATGGAGTGAACCGGAGCCACTAAGCAACAAAATCAATACTCCCAAAGATGAATTTTCTGTTTTTATTCACCCCGACGATCAGACGCTGTATTTTTCATCCGAAGGTCATACAGGAATGGGAGGGTTTGATATTTTCTTTTCAAGGCGGCAGCCGGATGGCGAATGGGGTGATCCTGTTAACCTCGGATATCCCATTAATACTTCCGGTGATGAAAATTCATTGCTTGTAAGTCCTACGGGCGAAACCGCCTTCTTTGCCAGTGACCGCCCGGAAGGGTATGGTCAGTTGGATCTGTATCAGTTTACACTGCCTGAGCAGTTTCGCCCCCGGCCGGTTACTTACATGAAAGGAAAAGTATTTGATGCAGAAACAAAAGAACCGCTGGCTGCTTCCTTCGTGCTGATTGATCTTGTTACCGGTAAGACCGTTGTCAGCAGCACCTCAAATCCAGGGAATGGAGAATTTCTTGTATGCCTGCCAACAGGAAAAGGGTATGCGCTGAATGTTTCAAAAGACGGTTACCTTTTTTATTCAGAAAATTTTGAACTGAAGAATCCCAAGGCAGCGTATGATCCTTTTCTGAAAGATGTACCCCTTAAACCCATCAGGGCAGGGCAGAGTGTGGTACTGAATAATGTGTTTTTTGATTTTGATAAATATGATTTGAAAGATGAATCACGTGTGGAACTTACCAAGCTGATGGACTTCCTGGCCAAAAATCCTTCTGTTCACATAGAACTGTCGGGGCATACGGATAACGTGGGAGGCAAAGGATACAATCAAACCTTGTCCGAAAACAGGGCAAAAGCTGTGTATGATTATCTTATTAAAAACGGGGTCTCAGAAAACCGCCTGCAATACAAAGGATATGGTGACACGAAACCTGTCGCAGACAATACGTCCGACAGTGGAAGATCACAAAACAGGAGGACTGAATTTACCGTTACTTCGGTTCACTGACGGTTTCGGGAATATTCCTGACTGCCTGGTGTATGCGCAGTAGTTTTTCAAGTAAACCTTCCAGGTAATCCAGCCTGAGCATATTTGCTCCGTCGGATAATGCGCTTTCAGGATGAGGATGCGTTTCAAGAAAAATACCATCAGCCCCTGCCGCAATGCCTGCTTTACCAATCAGTTCGATCAGGTCCGGCCTGCCACCGGTAACGCCATTTCCCTGGTTGGGTTGCTGAAGTGAATGGGTGATGTCAAGGATCACAGGTACCTTATTGGATTGCATTACCGGAATACCCCTGAAATCCACCACCAGATCCTGATATCCGAGCATGGTTCCTCTTTCGGTAAGCATTATGTGTTGATTTCCTGAACTACGGATTTTGTCAACGGTAAACTTCATGGATTCGGGTGAAAGAAACTGTCCTTTCTTCACATTTACTGTTTTTCCGGTATGTGCCGCGGCGATCAGCAGATCGGTTTGCCTGCAAAGAAATGCAGGGATCTGAAGCACATCAACATACTCCGCTGCCATGGCAGCTTCATGACTTTCATGGATGTCCGTAACCACGGGCAGGCCTGATTCCTCACGGACTTCCCTGAGGATTTCAAGCGCAATCTGATCACCAATCCCCGAGAAGGAATCTACACGGGTACGGTTTGCTTTCCGGTAACTTGCCTTGAAGATTACAGGTATCTTCAGACGGTCACAAACATCGCGGATGTGCCTGGCAACAGACAGTGTCACCTCCTCATTTTCGACGACACAAGGCCCGGCAAGCAGCAAAAAATTTCCGGAATTCGCATGGCGCAGGGCAGGTAGCTGGGAGTTCATGGATCAAAAGAATTTTTTCAAAGATACAAAAGCTCCCTGTGATCGTCCTGATTTTGTATTCAGCATGGCTGAAATAAAGCTACTCCCTGCCGATATTTCCCATTTGCCTGCAACCTCAGCAGTATAGTTCAAACCCATATTCCAGAAGGTATATTCGCCGTAAGATGCAGTAATTCCGATCCGGTGATGGTGGAATTTCCTGGCTATTTCAGCAAATCCAAGCGGACGCGCTGAGGTAAACAGGGTCTGGCTGAGGCCAATGGTCAGGTTCCAGTCCTGATAAATATCCCTGGAACAACTTAGCATGATTCTGCAGGGGAGGAGTGAGGTGTAAGGATCATTCCTGCGGTTGGTGAGAAATCCCTGAACGAATGAACTGTCATTATCAATGTTGCCCTTTATGGAATCGCCGAAATTCAACAGGTCTGAAACATCTATCCCTTCGAACCGGAAGGTGGTGTCGGCCTGAACGTAGGCACTTTCGGAATTCCAGTAAATAAATCCCGCATTTTCCACCGAGGCCTGTATTTCCAGCCCCTCCCGGTTTTTCCATGACCATTCACCATAGAATGAAGCTCCCATTCCGTTCAGTGCGCTCAATCCTGTGGAAGATGAATCATTTTGACGTATTTCCAGACCGAGTTGCACATCGAGAAATAAACCCGTGGGGTCTGTGTACATATTCGCTTCAGGCAATGAAATCATTGAAAAACTTTCTCCTTTATTTATCGCAAGCCCGGCCGTCCACGAAATGGTACCGGTTTCCTTTCGTCTGGACTTGCCCATACCGAATTGAAACTGCTGATAAGTAATATAATCGTAATGGAAGCCATCCATCCATGCATATTTACCACTATAGGAACTATTCCCCCGGAAATACATTTCAAACGCATCCTTCCGGAACTTAATATCGAGATAGTTCCGGATCCATAGCCCTGCATACCAGTGTACTCTATTGCCTGATGAATCTTCGGGAAACCGGTGCTGGTACATCATACCGCCGGTGAAAAAGCCACCGGCGCTGTTGTCTTCAGTTAATTTCATGCTTACCCGGTCTTTCATCCCGGCATCAATAAATTTTGACAGGAAATATGCTTGTGAAAATTCATTGGTTAACGCGTTTGAACTGAAGGAATATGCCGTGAACAGTGAAAGATCATTTGAGAAGCCATCCTTCAGATTGAATGGATCGCCAGCCTTCAGGGAGCCGTACACGAACAATACAATAATGCCGGTCAGAAATGTTTTCAAGTGTTACCGGATCGTATAAATACCCTCAGCAACGAGCCTCAGGTCTAATTTATAATCGGAAAATATCTGGATGGGGGAAGGGAAAAACGGAGTATGCATGGTCGCCCTGATAAGGAGGCCTGAAGCATTCATGATCTTCTGTTTCCTGGATTCGTCAACGCGGAACGGCAGCACGGTAGTTTTGGGTGAAACCACCTTCAGGGTAACAGGATTTATCAATCCCTGCTGAATCATGCCGGTTACCGGAAGGGAATCTGTGATGCTCCCCGAATGATCCTGTAAAAAGATTTTCAGGTCAAGGTCAAATGGAAATCCGTTTTCGGCCCAAAGTGTCATATCAGAAGGCCCGACGGGATCAAGATTGGTGAAGGAGGTGCTGTTGATATCAAGGGTGTCGGAAATTACAAGTTGACTCGCAGCAAACCTCAACGGCATCTCAAACCGCATTTTAGCCTCTATCAGTTGGTGTGTATATATGAAGTCGCTGTAACCGGAGACATTACCCAACGGATTGAGATCCATGTTGAGATTGTATTCTATTCGATCCGGAAGGTTTTCGAGGATCTCTCTGATGTTGCTGTTAGAACGATCCAGGGTAACGGAATATGTGGAGGGTATTACAGGGGAGGGGTATGGCCCGGTTTCCAGCGCCCGGTTTATATTCGTGGTATGGTTGATGAATCCGGGTGCAGTAAGATCTACCGTACTGCCAGACCCGTCATTCACAGACCGGATTTGTGTAAAATTCACCCGTTCGTCAGCTCCGATATAATTCTTTACATCCATGGTCATTTTTACACTGTCAAGGAGGATTGTTCCGCTTCGGATATTTTCACCGATACCGATGTATTCACTGCCTTGTTGATCCATGGACTGACTGCTGAGGTATCCGCTGGCATAAGATGGCTTTAGTGAGATAAGAGTCGTCTTAAGGTTCAGGATGGTATCACCTGCCAACAGGGTGATACTTGGGCCGAAGGTATCCGAGACCATTTGTGTGTTG
>JADZBN010000241.1 GCA_020852075.1 Bacteroidia bacterium | reverse complement strand
TTATCGAAAAGCTGAAACTTACCCATGCTGAAGTAAGTGACGGAAGCATCTCCCTGCCACAGGATCAGAAACTGGAATTCATCCGTAAACTCAGCAAACATGTTACCGTTGTAACCGAGGTGGGTTCAAAGGAAGAAGGCATCATTATCCATCCGAACAAATGGATTGAACTGATCGAGAGTGAACTCCAGGCTGGTGCCTGGAAGGTAATTGCAGAAGCTCGCGAAAGCGGTACCGTTGGAATATACCGGCCCAGCGGTAAAGCCCATGTTGTTCTCATCAATAAAATAATTTCTAAAATTTCACCCGATAAAATTATCTGGGAAACACCCAATAAAAGCGGCCAAACCTATTTCATAAAACTCCTTGGGGCCAACGTCAACCTGGGAAATATTGCCCCGCATGAAGTTATTGCCGTGGAATCACTTCGCTTAGGATTGCGCAGTGATACCTTCTTTCAGTATATCGGTATCAACAGCTAAAAAAAAGGCTGTCATTTCTTACAGCCCTTTCGATTTTTCACATCACAGATAATTGCCTGGAAACCTGTCCGGTTTCATTTCTCAGAACCACCCTGTAAATTCCGCGGGCGATGTCCCGGATATCAACATGAAAACTGTTAAGCCCTGAATTCAGATTTACCTTTTCCGTATGCACTTCCTTCCCAAGATTATCAATGATTTCGAGCCAGGAAATTTCGGATTCGGGAGAGGTAACATTCAGTGTAAATGATCCGTTTGCCGGATTGGGAAACAAGCCAAGAACCAGTTGCTGAGGTTTCTGGATACCGGTATTTGTGGATCTGTCATAAATCTCAATATCATCCAGTGAAGCTTCTACAAGGCTTCCTGAACCTGCATCTTCTCCGGTAAAGCGGAGTGTGACAGACGAGGGTGAAGTCAGGTAGTCATTTACCCGGAATGCAAACCGCCGCCAACTGTGATCCGGTACATCAATATTTTCAACCGGTACGAAATTTACCCCGTCACCGGAAATCCAGGTCTGCCAGAAATCCGTCCTTGGTGTTGATCCCTGATCATTGGTGTACCAACGCCAGTAGGAAACAACCGGATCCGCATAGGATGAAACATCAAAGGCCGGGGACTGAAGGGTGGTAGCCCCACCATCAATATCATTATCACCAATAGGGTCGGATGGTGAGGCGGCATTTCCGGTAACGGCACATTGCGAACCGGCGGGTGTATGCTGGGTTCCCGGAGCACACTCCACACCCGGGCTTTCATAACTGGGAACCGGAACTGCTATTTCCCAGATACCTGTACTGGCATTGTCAGAGGGGATTCCTGTCAGCCATCCCGGCGTTTGATTGGCGTCAAAATCTTCAATTCTTTCGCGCATATAGTCCACAAGGATGTAATAGGGAATATTCGGATCGGCAAGATCCGCTTCTGCAGGCTGCGTTTTCACCGGATTGGAAGAACCGTCAAGAAGCTGAATGTAATAACTTACAATAGTCCCTGACGGCTGGGTGGGGATGAACGCCTCGTAGGTGGATCCGCCCAGTGACGTCATAGGCAGGGTATTCCAGCTTCCATTGCCTGATTTATATACCAGGTTGAGTGTTGTACTCATCCAGGGAAACTGAAGTGTTATATTGGCAGTAACAGGAATCGGGGCACCTGAAAGGCCGGAAAGAATTTCAGTATGAGCAAATGTAACATTGTTGAGCAGGGAAATTCCATGAAGTGCAAATGCATCAATAATTGCCTGATCATGGGGCGTTCCATTGGACAGGTCTCCGTCATTATCGTCCCGGTTCAGGGCCGCGAGTAATACATCCGAATACACTTGTCCCTCAGAACCATCAGGTCCTGTAACAAGATCATAAAAGGTGGATGCAAAAAGAGCCGTCATGGCGGACCAGGAACCCATATTTACGGAAACATCATACCAGGCACCTGCGATGATTTCGCCATCATCATGGGATTCACCCGTGAGATCCTGGGGATATACCTTGGGATTCACATCATACCTCCTGATAAATGAAGCGGCCCCGCTGGTGGAGTACCCCTGCCCAAGAATGGGGCTTTTTGTAATGGACAAACCCCATACATCCGCATATCCTTCATTCATACCGCTGTTGTCGAAACTCCCACCCTGCCACTGATACACCCAGTCGTTAATACCATGACCGTATTCGTGATACACTACATCTCCGATTTGAGACATGCAGTTGCATCCACCACCGGTGGCATAAAAATTAATATCGGATCCCGAATAAAATGCGTTACAAGTGCCGGAGGATACGTCAATTCTCGTTGGAAGCGGGAAATCCAGATCTGTAAACCCTGGGAAATAGGGTTTCATAAAATCATGAACAATATTCACATGATAATACCCACTGATATGCCGGATACTCGCTACAGGATCGAAGTCCACCGAATTAGAACCCGGATTGAGGGTCACAACGGTGGATGGCGAGGTACTTCCCTGATCGGTAACAACCTGACTCCAGAGTCCTTCCAGCGAAAATGTGGCTGAAATTGGGGAAGAACCGGGAATCGAAACATACCCAAGGCTGTCTGTATAATACGTATTGGTACCATCATTCACCATAAGGTTGGGTAACGGGACTACCGTTCCCGGATTATAGGGATTCAGAAGGCTGGCAGTACCGGTAACCGTTGCATCATTGGTGAGATACATCACACGATTCTGACGGTATAAAATTTCTCCGGTATTTGCATCCACCAGTGTATAATAAATTGCTGGTGTATTTTCATGCTTTGAAGTAGTTACGGTTAACTCATATACCAGGTGATAATCGTATGACCTGTCCGCGGGAACCGGAAGAACTTTCAGGACAGGCTGAGAAGTACCCGAAACGGGACCCGGCATATTTTCAGACGCTTTGGCAACTGCCAGGGCCATACTGAGAAGGGGATGAACGTCAAGTCCTGAAATAGTATGAACATCCAGGCCGAAAGTAAAGACCTTGTGGTCGGCGGTCATTTTGATAAAAACACGACTGTTGAGAACCGGTAGCCCCTGGTAGGATTGGCTGTAAAAAACATTATACTGGTTGCCGTAAAAATTGGAAGACTGGTATGCAAGATCTGTAACAGGAAAGTTAAATTCCGTCAGGTGATGGGTAATAAAATCCCAGGACGCATCCTGCGCTGTTTCTCCCGTTACAGGAACGGGCTTTCCTGATGCTCTGTGTGGCATCTGGTTATGTTCATCGAATGTGACATACCAGACACCGTTCTGACGGATGAAATGTTGCCATGCAGGGGAAGACCTCAAACTTTCCTGATAGAGTGCATTGGGTAATACCTTTGAATTTTTGATAAATGTTTTTTCCAGTGGGTCCTTTCCACCATCTGCATGAAATGCATACGTTGTAATGGATAATACTGCCAGCAACGGCAATAGGAAATGTTTGATTTTCATTGGTCTGTTTTTAGTAAAGGGGGATAAATTAACAGAATTTTGATGAAGTTTCAAAGGAAGGAGGAACCCTGTCGGTCCCAAATAACCGGGGTTGAGATGGCTTTGGCCTGGATCAGCCGGGGGCAGGGACTGCCCGATTACCCTGAACCGCTCAAACATGAAATATTTCAGGATATTCGTACCCATGAACCGGCCAATCCGCTTTGTCACCATTCTGTCTGTTTTTTCATTGTTCACCCTTAGCCTTACCTCCTGTTTCAGCCTGAAGGCTCCGGTTTGCAAGGGCTTGTCGGGCTTCCGTCTGGACAGGCAGCCCAATGCGAGTATGCTGCAATTTGACCTTGAACTGGAAAACCCAAATAACTGGGGGCTAACCCTGTTACCCTCTTCATCGCAACTCTTGGTTGGGAATCATCCACTGGGCATTACCAGCCTCCGGCAAAAAATCAGAATACCGGGGAAAAGCAATCTGTCAGTCCCTCTTCAACTGACTCTAAACGATTCAGCACTGACGATACTGCTTCCAGAAGGATTGAAAATGTTGTTGGGGAATGGTGCTATGGATGCAGCAATTAACGGAAACCTGAAAGTCCGGAAATTTATTTTCAGAAAAAAATTCAGCTTCAATTTTTCAAAGAAAATAAATCTGCGGATTACAGACTAAGGATATGGCCGCAACAAATAATTCAGACATAAATTTTTGGGATGAAATAATTGAAGAGTCCCGGAAGTATTTCTCAAATCTTGATGAGAGGCAACTCAACCGGAGATCAGGAAAGGAATCCTGGAGTATCGGACAATGTCTTCAGCATGTTATCCTGATGAATGAAAAATATTTTCCGGTGATGGACGCAGTCATCTCCGGCCGATACAAGCCCGATCTCTGGGCCAGGATGAGCCCACTCAGTAAGGCGACCGGAAAAAGCCTTGCGATTCAATTGGGGAAGGATGTTATGAAAAAATACAAAAGCCCGCGTCCATTTTTACCGGAAAAAATGGTATATCCACCCGAAATTGTCAAACGGTTTACAGATCATATCGAATCATTAAAAACACGTCTTCTGGCCCTCAGGAATATCCCACAGGAAAAAATAATCATCCATTCACCCGTATCCTTTCTCATTACATTTCCTCTTTCGGATGTACCGGAAATTATTCAGGGTCATACCCGCAGGCACCTGAACCAGGCCATCCGTATGTTGAAGTCATTGGGATAAAAACATTCCAACATCCGGGGAAGGTACTTTTGTTATACCAGGCGATGATGTTTTTGGAATATCACCAGATCAGACCAATAAATATGAGATTCATAAGGATTTTCTTTGCCTTAATCTCAGAACGGTCTGGCTAGGATCAGGAAGGGATTT
>JADZBN010000240.1 GCA_020852075.1 Bacteroidia bacterium | reverse complement strand
TGACAAAAGAAAACACTTTCGAAATCCAGTGGAAAATCCTGGCATGAATTGCGGGGAAACTGTTTTCGGGTCCATACCGGGGATGGGCAAGCATCCTGTCGAGTCCGCCGCGGTTAAGGTTCGTATGATATACTGCATTCAGCCTGCCTGACCGGACAAGCCGGGAAAAAGAGGATCTTCCTGATGAGAAATCGGGCTCCATATCTGTATCAAAATAAAACCAGTTCTGTCCGTACTTTCCTTCCAGGGCAAAGTGCCCGTCGAAATATATTCCACGGTAAGAAGTTCCGGCCCTCCTGAAGCACTCCATGAGGATGATTGCCTGCTGACTGCATGCAGCCATAGGGTGTTTCATAATATCATCCGGGATCACTATAGCGGAAAAATCCGGAGACATCAGGCGGCCGGCAAGAGCAGCAATCCAGTTTTCCTTCCAGGTGTAAGTGGCGTATCCATGATAAAAACGGGCCTGTATGACCTTCGCGAGTATTTCTCCATAGGCCAGGCTGTTTCTCGGCGCAAATCCTGACAGGGAATCTGCATACGTCATGAGTTGGGTGACCGTTGTAATCCGGTAAAACAATCCGGGGGAATACTCCTCCCGGGAATACCCTGTTTGTTTCGCCACCGTTACATCATCAGGAGAAGATACCCTGACCACCCAAATCAGCAGGGGAAGTGCAACAGCCAATATAATTTTTACTTTCAAAATAAATTACAACAACTAAACAGGGTTCAACATAAAACCATTCGTTCTGTATCCGGGAAACAGCTTCCATATCACATCATAAAAAATTATACCTTAAAATTACCAGGCCTGAGTTTTGGAAATCGGGTTATTACGGGAACAGTATCATTACATTGGCCGGTGAATGAATACAGGTTGTGAGTGTTTCAATGATTGCATCCGGAATTCTATTTAGGCTGCAGGGATAAATAAAAGGCATCGGGCGAAATTGTGTAGGTTTGCCTCAGCATTTCATGGGTAAAGAGAAAAAAGAGAGAAAGTGGATTAGCCGCCTGAAAAACCGATACAGGCTGGTAGTCATGAATGAGGATACACTGGAAGAACGTGCTTCCTTTCGCCTCCGGCCACTGAATGTATTTGTCTTTTTCGGACTTGGTGCGATTTTATTAATCATCCTCACCTCTTTTATCATCGCATTCACGCCGCTGAGGGAATACATCCCCGGCTATTCCGATTTCCAGACCCGTCGCAGGGTGGTGACTCTTCTTCAGCGGACCGATTCCATGGAACGGGCGCTGGCAGCCCGGGACCTGTTCATCCGCAACATGCGTAATGTAATCAACGGCGACATCGCTCCTGAACAAATCCATACAGGTTCGCCGGAAGGGCAGAAATACGACACCATCCATAAACTGTATAAGTCTCCGGCCGATTCCCTGCTACGGGAAGAAATTGAGTCCAGAGATCCCTATTCACTTGCTGAACCGGGAGCCAAATCCATGAGCAATAGTATATCGGGCTTTTTCTTCTTCCCTCCGGTGAAGGGCACAATCACCAGCCGCTTTGATCCGGTAAAAAAACACTATGGGATTGATATTGTTTCCAATGCCAATGAGGCCATCAAATCAACATTGGACGGGACTGTCGTGCTGGCCAACTTCACTTCTGAAACGGGTTGGGTAATCGGTATCCAGCACCAGAATAATCTTTTTTCACTATACAAGCATAATTCCGCACTGTTGAAAAAGACCGGTGAGTTTGTAAAAGCGGGTGATGTAATTGCTGTCATAGGAAATTCAGGCGAACTGAGTGAAGGCCCGCACCTGCACTTCGAACTCTGGTTTAACGGTACAGCCCTGGATCCGCAGAAGTACATTGCTTTCTAAGAGAAAATGGGAGAACTCTTCTGTGTTACTTTTCAAAAAGTCCTTACAGGAGATTACCGTGGCCCGGGAGTCAGCAAAATAAAAACAGTTTATGCCACCTGAATTATTACTGTTATCTTACCGTCCCTTTTCCCCCTCGTATGGGACTCCTTTCTGTTCTCAGTAAACCCGTTGCGGCCTGGTCGGCGCGCGAATCCCGCGTATGGAAACGCCATGCCATTAAGTTCCAGAAAAGGATTTTCGACCAGCTTCTGGTGGGAGCAAGGAGAACAGCTTTTGGGAAAGACCACTGGCTGGATTCGGTGAAAACCTATGATGAGTTCCGCGCTCAGGTTCCCGTCAGGGATTACGAAGGGCTCAAACCCTGGATCGAAAGGGTGAAAGCGGGTGAGGAAAATATTCTCTGGCCGGGGAAACCCATGTATCTGTCCAAAACTTCCGGCACTACTTCCGGGGTAAAATACATTCCCATCACACGTGCATCACTTCCCAATCATATCAGTTCCACCAGGAATGCATTGCTCAGTTACATCCATGAAACAGGCAAGTCGTCCTTTCTTGATGGTAAACTGATTTTCATATCCGGTAGCCCGGCACTCGAAACCATGAACGGAATTCCGGTGGGCAGGCTTTCGGGAATCGTGAACCATCACGTTCCCGATTTTCTGAAACGACATCAGCTCCCTTCCTACAATACCAACTGCACAGAAGACTGGGAGGAGAAAGTGGATAAAATTGTAGAGGAGACCTGCCATGAGAACATGACCTTCATCAGCGGTATTCCTCCCTGGGTGCAAATGTATTTTGACAAGCTATCCTCCAAAACAGGGAAAAGGATTGGTGATTTGTTCCCAAACTTCGATTTGTTCGTTTACGGCGGTGTCAACTATGAACCGTACCGTAATAAACTTGAACAAAGTATCGGCCGTAAAGTGGACAGTATAGAACTGTATCCGGCAAGCGAAGGGTTCATCGCGTACCAGGATTCGCAAAAAGACAATTCACTCCTGCTGATGGTCAACTCGGGAATTTTTTATGAATTCATTCCTGTTGCCGAATATTTTTCCGGCAAACCCACACGTATTCCGTTGGAGAAAGTGGAGCCCGGGGTCAACTATGTCATTCTTCTCAACACCAATGCCGGGTTGTGGGGATACAGTTTGGGAGATACCGTCAAGTTTGTTTCAAAAAATCCTTACAAGATCATCATCACCGGAAGAATCAAGCACTACATATCTGCATTCGGAGAACATGTGATTGCAGAAGAAGTGGAGAAAGCGCTGACGGATGCTTCATCCGTTCAGCATGCCGAGGTGGTGGAATTTACGGTTGCACCCCAGGTGGATCCGCCGGAAGGCGGCCTGCCCTACCATGAATGGCTGATCGAATTTCACCGCATACCGGATGATCTTGAGCGTTTCCGGCTGGCCCTGGATGACAGCCTGCAGCAGCAGAATATTTACTACCGCGATCTGATCAAAGGTCACATTCTCGAAAAACTGCGGATACGCCTCCTGAAAAAAGATGCTTTTATAGAGTATATGCGTGCAAAAGGAAAACTCGGCGGCCAGAACAAAGTCCCCAGGCTGGCAAATGACAGAAGCCTTGCGGAGGAGTTGCTGAAAATGGAATAATACCGGGCTTAGCCGGAAAACACTTCACGTTTTCTTTGGATTCGGTAAAATAACCTCGGCGGGTACATGACGTTCACAGATCTGCCATAATTCACAGGTAACCCTCACGTAGTCTGCAAAAGGGAAAAAGGGGGCCTTCCATTTACCATAATAGAATGGATTCGATGCAGATACCAACGCGCCTTACTCAATCCCCCAAGTCGTATCCTGAGGCGCGTAAGGAATGTGCTTCTCAAATTCCCCGATCCGTAACAACTGTCTGAACGCATAATTGTTGAAAAGTCCATGAATTACCGGGAGGTTACAAATTATTTTTCTGAATTTTTGGTATTTTCGTCTCCAGCATCAGGCCTGTCCAGGGGGGACTTGCGTGAATCATTTCCGGTGTGTGTCCTGCTGCAATCCATTGCATGAAACATAAGTACAGTATTATACGCGGGAGTATCGTCCTGTTTTTCCTGATATTCCTCCAGGATACCGTTATGTCACAGGTGAGCCTTCCTGAAAGAAGAAGGTGGGCGCTTACGGGCCGTTTCGGGATCATGTCCAACAATGCCGATTT
>JADZBN010000239.1 GCA_020852075.1 Bacteroidia bacterium | reverse complement strand
TTCCGCCGAAAGTGCATATCCGGTTAATCCGGCTGCCGGGTAAACCTGTAAGGAGGTACCTATAACCAGAAAAATTTCTGCCTCTTCAATAATTCCTGCCGCATTTTCCAGTTCAGGTACCATTTCTCCAAACCAAACGACATGAGGTCTTAATTGTGAACCCAGGTCACAGGTCTCTCCCAGGTGGAGCTCCGCATTTTTCATTTCATAGAGCCGGGCAGGATCCATACTGCTCCTTGACTTCATGATCTCCCCATGCAGGTGCAACACCTTCCTGCTGCCTGCCCGTTCATGAAGATTGTCAATATTCTGGGTGACAATATGAACATCAAAATGTTCCTGAAGTGCTGCAAGTGCAGCATGTGCTTTATTGGGTGAAGCCGCCAGCACGTCTTTTCTCCTCTGATTGTAAAAGGCAAGGACTAAACCCGGGTTCTTTCTCCACCCATCAGGCGTGGCAACATCCTCAATCCGGTACTGTTCCCAAAAGCCATCAGTGTCCCTGAATGTCTGCAGTCCGCTTTCGGCACTGATCCCTGCGCCGGTTAAAGCCACCAGTCTTTTCATAGGGCAAAAATCCCCGATTAATGAGCGGCCCGCTAACCCTGAAAAATAAATTTACGAACAAAGAAATGTATGTTACCCTTTCAGATACCAGGTGCCTTGAAAGGCAAATCCGTTCAGAAAATCTTTCACATTGACGGTGTTTCTTCCGGCCAGTTGAAGTTCTTCAGGATACACAACACCCTTAAGAAAATAGACTTTGATAAAGGTTTTATTGTCGCTTTCAATGAAACCGGGAACCTTGTGATGGTTTTCTTTCTGAAATTTTGCCTTAAATATTTTCACGGACAAACTGATTCCGGCTTCAGGATTCAAAAACTCAGCAGATAGTCCCGGAACGGGTGATAAGCCGCGAATGTGATTTACAATCTCCTCCGCAGTCTTATGGATATCAAGGCGTGTGTTCATTTTATCCAGTTTTGGGGCAATTTTCAGGATAGTCTTGTCTCCGGGGGACAATTGTTCCCGTGTCGCAGGATTCCCCCCGGCTATCAAACATACAGATTTATATACTAATTCCGCACCCACCCTCATTAATACATCATGCAACTCACCAGCATTCATGTCAGGATGTATGGGTACCTCTTCCTGAAGTATTATATTACCGGTATCAATATCATGCCGGATAAAGAATGTAGTAACTCCTGTTTTTCGTTCCCCGTTAATAATTGCCCAGTTAATAGTGGCTGCACCTCTGTATTGCGGCAGGAGGGAGGCATGAAGGTTAAAGGTACCTTTGGGGTGCATCATCCATACTGCATCCGGAAGCATCCGGAAGGCAACGACAATGAACAGATCCGCTTTTAAATTTTTCAGCGCGGCAAGGAATCCCGCATCCTTTAAATTCCCGGGTTGCAGACATGCAATGCCTTTTTCCAGTGAATAAACCTTCACCGGTGAAAACCGTATTTTTTTACCCCTTCCTGATGGCTTATCGGGCGCAGTAACCACGGCGAGTACATCGCATCCGTGCTTTATCAGATTTTCAAGAGATGCTACAGCAAATCCGGGTGTTCCAAAAAAAACAATCTTTAGCGGGGACGACATCGGTTACTATTAAATTATATAGGACCGCCACCTGTGGCTCCGGATATAATAATATGCCCCCAGCCCGGTACATAACCAGTAAATCACCTCTGAGAACCATGCAGCCTCCACGGTTCCTTTGAATGCAAAAGTTACCAGACTTATATATAAAAAATAAATACTGATGGCCACAATCTCAATATATAGCGCAATACGTGTTAACCCTGTACCGCTTAATGCACTGATGCTGACGAGCGCAAAGGTAAAAAAAAACATGGAAGCATTGACCACATGGAGGGTTCCCAGGGAGTCTTTAATTAATGCAGTATCAGACGTAAAAATACCAAGCATCTCTCGTGGAAAAATCAGAAAGACGGTTACAATTATTGCACTGGTAATCAGGGAAAGGACGAGTATCCGGTTTAGCAGCGGCATTACTTCTTCCTGCCTGCTTTGCCCGATGATATTACTGACCATGCTGTTTGCCGCGACAGAAAATCCCCAAACCGGCGTCATTCCGACCATGTACACGGCCCGTACCACATTGGAAATTGCCAAGGCATGGGTACCGATTTTTTCGATGAATACAAAAAATACAAACCAGGCTCCCATGGAAAGAAGGTTTTGAAGAATAAGAGGGGAGGATAGGGAGAGAATCCTCCGGTCGGTATGCTGATCATTCTCCTTTTCAAATTGAAAAAGCCGGTATCTTTTCAGGTCGGTAAATAATTTGGTATAAAGAACAATGAATAGTAACGATAGTAACTCTGCAATACTGGATGCCAGTCCCGCTCCGGCAATACCCATTTCAGGGAGACCCAGGTTCCCAAATATCAATCCGTAAGCCAGGACAACGTTTACCCCTGCCATCACAAATGAATATGCGCCAATTACTGCAGGCCGGGCAATACCGACATAAAAAGAGCGAAAAACCGTTGCTATATGTACAAAAACCAATCCCGGTGCCCTGTAACGGATGAAGGTTACCGTAGCCTCAGTAATTTCATTTGACTTCACGATCTTACGTATAAGCGCCGGCCCGGCGAATTCAAGAAATGAGAAGAGAATAAGACTGAGAATAATCAGCCACACAAAACTCCTGTCAAAGATGGATCCTACCTTCTCATCATTTCCTTCTCCTGTTCTCCTGGCAATAAGGATTTGTGATCCCAAACCCAGGCTGATTCCTATCATGGCAAGTACAAAATACAGCACGCCGCCCACGGCTGATGCACCAAGTTCGGTTTCACCGACCCTGCCCAGAAAAGCCGTATCCGTGACATTCAGAATGGTGGTCGCCAGCGCACCGATCATCACCGGATAACTTATCTTGACAATTTCCCTGTAAGTCGTATTTACTTTCATGGATGAGCTGTCCGTAATTTTACATATAACGCAGTAGCCGCGATTGTTTTCAGTCTGCCATCAACACAAGCCCTTTCAGGTATTCACCTTCAGGATGAAAAATATTAACCGGATGATCAGGACCCTGACTGAGTTGATACAATATCCTGACCTTACGGTTGGTTTGAGCGGCTGCCTGAAATACCACCTTACGGAACAACTCTTTATCAATAGCCTGTGAACAGGAAAAGGTGAAGACCAATCCCCCTTTGCGGACCTTTTTGATTCCTTCTGTGTTCAGATTACGGTATCCGGTCAGTGCATTTTTTACAGCACTGAGATGCTTGGCAAATGCAGGTGGATCCAGGACAACAATATCATACGTCTCATTTACCTTTTTCAGATAATCAAACGCATCCGATCTGAAAAACCCGTGTCTGTCATTGAAATGATTGAGAACCGCATTTTTCATGCACCAGTTTTCAGCCCGTGCCGAGCTGTCCACAGAATGCACCTCGCTGGCACCACCCTGTAATGCATACATGGAGAATCCCCCCGAATAGGAAAAGGTGTTGAGTACTTTTTTGCCTTTAGCGAAGAATCCGAGTAATTTCCGGTTCTCCCTCTGATCTATAAAAAATCCCGTTTTCTGGCCCTCCGGGAAATTAACATAGAATGTAATATTATTTTCAGTCACCTCAGTTTCCGTTTTATTACCCAAAAGAAACCGTTCGGGATTTAGGACGGAATCATGATCCGAAACGGTATCAGCTCCTTTCAGGTAAATGGAGTGCAGCCTGTTCCCGTACACCTCCCGAAGACCTGCCCCAATTTCTTCTGCAGACCGCAGCATTCCCATGGAATGCGTCTGTATTACAGCACAATCTGAATATATGTCGGCGATCAGCCCCGGTAAATTATCACCTTCTCCGTGAATCAGCCGGTAAACATTTGTATTGGGACAATCCACAAGTCCTGTTTTTTTTCGCACCGTTAATGCATCCTGAATAGCCTGGTACCAGAAGGATTCGTCAATGTTGCACCGGTTAAAAGTTATTAGTCTCACTTTTATGCTTCCTTCGTGATAATGACCAGTTCCCAGGTATTTCCCGATTGAGGAATATACTTCTGAAAGATCGCCTTCCCGGATATTTTCTTCAACGGATTGTATCGCTCCGGAAAAAATCCAGGGATGCTTAAGATGAATGGATCTCTCCTTTCCTGGCTTGAGTGTAACGGCAGGATATGTCTGCATAGATTCTGGCTATGTTAATTTGAATCAGAAATAGCTGAAATGAAAAATAAAGGTCACCCGGAATAAATCCGTTTTACTGCTTTTATTTATCCAGCCGAAGGTTAAATCTCCAGGGCAATAGTGCATCTTTCCCTGCATAATCCACCCCAATCCTCCGGCTGATCAGAATATCCGCTTTAGATACGACCATTCCCGAATCCTCCAGCCAGATAGTATTTCCCGTCAGGTCGGTTCCGGTACTTGAATAATGGATTCCAAGTGCCGTACAAACTTTCCCAGGGCCCGATATTTCCATCTGAGGATCAATTTTTTTCCCCGTCCTCCGGCTCATTTCTTGTATTCCATCAACAGGTACAATTCCTCGTATCAGTATGGCATGGGGGGTACCTTCATGTCCCGATACCACATTGAACAGGGAATGTATTCCATAGCAAAGATAAATGTAGGCAACACCTCCTCGTTCGTAAAGAACCCTGGTTCTTGCTGTCCGTCTTCCTCCGAATGCATGGGATGCCTTGTCAATAATACCGGCGTAGGCCTCCGTTTCAGAAATAATTCCGGAGGTCAGAATACCACCGAAAAAAGTTACAAGTTTCTTCCCAATGATTTTCCGGGCAATTGACACAACATTATTACCCGTATAAAATTCACGGTTCAGCTTTTTCACGGATTGCGGATTCATTCTACCCATTCCAGAAAATTACCGGTTGAAAAACGAATTTTTCGGTTATCCATAAGCCATTCCACCACCTTCATCGTTTGCTTTTCTTTTCCGGGCTGCAGGTGATTCACAAGGTCCTCCAGCCGGACTTTCTTATTTTTAAGTTCAGCAGCTATTTTTGTATGCAGTAAATTCAGTTCAAGATCACTGATATCAATTTTATTTCTTTCCAGACAATAATCGCAGTTTCCGCAGCGAAGCAAGGATTCTTCACCAAAATAGGCCAGTAGCAGTTTGCTGCGGCATTCGTCTTTCCGGGAGGCATAATCAAGAATATACCGGGCTTTTATCTGAAATCGTTGTTTCCTTTCGGCCAGGTGTTGCCTGTCAATCAGGATGTTTTTTATGTCCTGCCGTTCTTCGGTAAAGGTTATCTGGGGCATATCGGAAGCCGGAATGTAATCCAGTATTTTCATCCTGGAGAGGCTTTTCAGGTTGCTGATACAGGCACTCAGCGGTATTCCCGACCGCAAGGCCAGGTCACTTTCATGAATAATCACATAATCTGAAAATAATCCTTCATAAGAACGGAGCAGGATTTTTAGAAAGTGATCGGTTCCCGGATGTGATACCTGGTATTGATACACCTGATCATATCCGATGGTAAAATGCAGTCTGGAATGCATTCCGGGTGAATCTGTATAAGACAACAGACCCTGGAGCTCCAGTACCCGGATACAATTAAATACTTCCCCCGGCTGAAGATTGTATTGTGTACTGAATTCACGGATATCGAAAGCAAAACTGATTCCTTTACCCGAACCAACAGGAAGCTGAAAGAAATTTCCAAGGGCCTGATACACCAGTTTTACCGTTGAGGTTTCGGGAAAAGCAAGGCGCGCCCTTTCTTCCATTTCTTCAGGATCATGATCATTAAAAAGCAACACGGCGAAGGCACGCTTTTCATCCCGTCCTCCCCGGCCTGCCTCCTGATAATATGCTTCCGGTGAATCGGGCAAGTCGAGGTGAACCACAAACCTGACATCGCTTTTGTCTATTCCCATCCCAAAAGCATTGGTGGCAACTACAACCCGGATAGTTCCCTTTTTCCAGTTGTTCTGTATCCTGCTCCTTAGATCCTGACTTAATCCTGCATGATAAAATCCTGAACGTATATCATTTTTCTGCAGTATTTCAGAAACCTCCTGGGCCTTCTTCCTCGTACGGACGTACACCACACCGGATCCCTTAAGAGTCTTTACGATCTTCAGAAGTCTTCCTGTTTTATCTTCTTCCCGTAGTACCACGTAGGAGAGGTTTTTCCGCTCAAAGCTTTTTATAAAAATATTTTTACTGTTGAAATGCAATTGTTTTTGAATATCCTTCCGCACCTCCGTGGTGGCAGTGGCTGTAAGAGCCAATACAGGAACTCCCGGAAGGAATTCACGGATTGCGGCAATTTGCAGGTAAGGTGGTCTGAAATCGTATCCCCATTGTGAAATAC
Organism: Bacteroidia bacterium; assembly: GCA_020852075.1. Lineage (GTDB taxonomy): Bacteria > Bacteroidota > Bacteroidia > AKYH767-A > 2013-40CM-41-45 > JADZBN01. The sequence continues at coordinate 3,451 of JADZBN010000239.1, read as the reverse complement.
AATGGGCCTCATCCACGGCAATCAGATTAATACGCATCTGCCTGAGGCGTTCAAGAAACATCTCAGAGGTTAGCCTCTCGGGGCTGACATATAAAAACTTATACTTTCCATAAATACAATTATCAAGGAGGGTATCAATTTCCCGGTAATTCATACCGGATACCAGTGATGCAGCGGGGATTCCTTTTTCAGTCAGATGCCCAACCTGATCCTTCATAAGAGCTATGAGAGGGGAAATGACCAGGCACAAACCCTCTTTCGCCAGTGCAGGTACCTGGAAACAGATGGATTTACCCCCACCGGTGGGCAATAACGCGAGCGTGTCCTTTCCTTCCAGTACCGATAGTATGATATCCTCCTGTAAGGGGCGGAAGGTGGAATAGCCCCAGTAACTTGTAAGAATTTCAGAAATCTTTGACCTCATAGTCCGCCCTCGCGGCCATAAAGATAGTCATGCATAAGTCGAAACCGAAATTACTTCTTCAAATGATTTTTCAAATAGGTTATTACCTTATTGTCTGCATCAGATGCTGAAACATGGTCGTAATCCGGGTTACTGGGATTGGCAAATGCGTGGTCTGCATCATACCATTTTTCTGTAAGGGTTTTACCTGCAGCGTCCATGTTCTTTTTGAATTCATTGACAACCTCCCGTGTTATCCACTGATCCTTTATTGCAAAAATTCCCAATACATCTGAATTCAGGTGCCTCAGTTTGCTGATGTCCTTTTCAGGCATTCCATAATACATAACACATCCTGCTTCCTTTTCCCCGGACAGTAATGCTGCCTGTAAGGCCCATCCGCCTCCCATACACCAGCCAAGGGTTTGAATGCTTGCGTTTTCACCCGTAAACCCGATGACTGCCCTGATAATATTCCTTATCCGCTCATCGTTCATACCCTTCATTAAATGCTGCGCCTCTTCAGGCGTTGAGGCAATCTTGCCATCATAGAGATCCAGGCCAACAACATTAATATCACCAATTTCATCCCTGAGCCTTTCACATTCTTTTTTAATATAATCATTAAGCCCCCACCATTCATGAAATACAAGTAACCAGTTGCGGGTGGAACGGGGTGAGGAAACAAAAAATACATTCGTGGCGGATCCGTTATCCGTTTGGATTTTTATCATTTTACCCTGATTGGGTGTGAAGTGGAAGGGCAGGGGGGATGGATGGGCTGCAGCAAATGAACTGTTCATGGCAAGATGCGTAAATGCAATGGTGGCCGCAGGCAGGCAACAGGATGTTTTTTGCGCACTTCCGGTAAAGGGTATCATGAAAATTGCCAGAGCCCGAAGAAAACGAAACCGGCATTTTTTTATTTTCATCCTGTTTGATACCAATTCAAAAAGCGAGACGGGAAGATACTAAAAAAACCGGAAAGTATATCTCCGGTTGTATAAATGACTGTTATCAGGCGAGTTCCTTTTCGGTGATATTCCTGAAAACAAATTCATGCTTTTTGTCTGTGTCCAGTTCAATATGATCCTCCTTATGAATCTTTCCGCTCAGGATCTGTTTCGAAAGTTCGTTCAGCACTTTTTTCTGCATTACCCTTTTCAACGGTCTGGCGCCAAACTGAGGATCATAACCCAATTGTGCCAGCCAGTCAATCGCAGCCGCAGTCGCACTGATTCGGATATCATTGGCAGCAAGCATCTTTTGTATGGATGCAAATTGAATCATTACAATTTCCCGTATTTCTTCACGGTTCAGAGGCTGAAACATAATGACCTCATCAATACGGTTCAGGAATTCCGGCCGTATGGTCTTTCTCAGCAGATCATATACCTTTACTCTGGTTTTGGAAACTACCTGATCATGATTTTGGTCGTTCATCTCAAGGAAACTCTCCTGGATGAGATGGGAACCAATATTGCTGGTCATGATGATGATAGTATTTTTAAAATTCGCCGTTCTGCCTTTGTTATCTGTCAGCCTGCCATCATCCAGCACCTGGAGCAGGATATTGAATACATCGGGATGCGCTTTTTCAATTTCGTCAAGCAGGATAACAGAATAGGGCCTGCGCCGGACAGCTTCGGTAAGCTGCCCCCCTTCATCATATCCCACATAACCGGGTGGCGCTCCGATGAGCCGTGATACAGTATGGCGTTCCTGGTATTCGCTCATGTCAATGCGCGTCATGGAATTTTCATCATTGAAAAGAAATTCCGCGAGGGCTTTGGCCAGTTCGGTCTTTCCAACACCCGTTGTACCCAGAAAAATAAAGGAGCCAATGGGTTTCCTGGAATCCTGTAAACCCGCCCGGCTTCTTCTCACAGCATCACTCAGGGCCTCAATCGCCTCATCCTGCCCAATTACCCTTTTGTGCAGTTCAGCTTCAAGATGCAGTAGTTTTTCTTTTTCACTCTGAAGCATCCGTGTTACCGGAATACCCGTCCATCGGCTGACAACTTCTGCCACATCTTCTGAATCTACCTCTTCTTTAATCAGCGCTTTATGCGTCTGCATTTCCGTAAGTTGCTTTTCAAGGGTGTGGAGATGGTTTTCCGCATCCCGGATTTTCCCATATCGGATTTCAGCAACCTTACCGTAGTCACCATACCGCTCCGCCTGATCAGCTTCCAGTTTTAACGATTCAATTTTCTCTTTTTCCAACTGAATACCCTGGACTACCTCCCTTTCAGCTTCCCATCTCGCCCGGATCTGTTGCCTCTGCTCTTCAAAATTTGCAATATCTTCAGTCAGCTCCTTTACCTTTTTTTCATCCTTCTCTCTTTTAATGGCTTCCCTTTCAATCTCCAGTTGCATGATTTTGCGGTTCAGTTCATCCAGTTCTTCAGGAACTGAATCAATCTCAAGACGGAGTTTACTGGCCGCTTCATCCACCAGGTCTATGGCTTTATCAGGAAGAAACCGGTCAGAAATATACCGTTCACTGAGTTCCACCGCTGAAATGATTGCTTCATCCTTGATCCGTACTTTATGATGCGTTTCATACCGTTCCTTAAGGCCCCGGAGAATAGAAATGGCATCTTCGGTAGAGGGCTCTTCTACCATGACTTTCTGAAACCTTCTTTCCAGGGCCTTATCCTTTTCAATATATTTCTGGTATTCGCCCAGGGTAGTAGCGCCAATAGCCCGTAATTCCCCCCTCGCAAGTGCCGGTTTGAGTATGTTGGCAGCATCCATGGCGCCTTCTCCCGCACCCGCACCGACAAGGGTATGGATTTCGTCAATGAACAGAACAATATCTCCCTCACCACTGATTACCTCCCTGACAACGGACTTGAGCCGCTCTTCAAATTCACCCTTGTACTTTGCACCGGCAATCAATGCGCCCATATCAAGGGAATAAATCTCCTTGGATTTTAGATTTTCAGGTACGTCACCGTTTATGATCCGGTATGCAAGACCCTCTGCAATGGCAGTCTTACCGACTCCCGGTTCACCAATGAGTATCGGATTGTTTTTTGTTCT
>JADZBN010000238.1 GCA_020852075.1 Bacteroidia bacterium | reverse complement strand
GGGAACGGGAAATAAAATACTTAACGGAATTTTTGATGTTCTGGAATACCAACTCACGCATCCACAGGAGGTAGTTATCATTCCAGCGGTGCGGATGGACATTGTGCATGATATGCAGCGGCAGGCTTCCGGCCGTGAATCGGGAGGCAATATCAGGCGTTGACTGAAAGTTAAAATGGTAATCGCTTTGAACTTTATCCCTTACACTAACCGCGGTACGGTTCCACGCCCTGCCGGTATCGGTAATATACAACACACGGGAGAAGTCAATATCGAAATAGGGTTCGGCAATGATGCCATCATCCCGGTAATTGAATTTTTTCCAGAGGATCCGGTTGTCAAATTTAGACATCGGGCTTCCGTGCATACAGATGGTGACAACAGGATAGAAGGAGCGGAATAATTCCAGGTTTTTCCTGAACGAATCATAGGCTCTCATAAGGTCTCCGCCGCAGAGGGAAACGTCTTCGTAATGGTAGCCGAGTTCATGGCCAAGATCCACAATGCCGCGCATCACCGGTTCGTGGTAACTTTCCAGCACCCTGAAGTAATAGGTACTCCTCACGCCCATGTCATGTTGCAGCTTCGCCATCTTCAGGGCATTAAAGGGCATACGGTCTGCATCCTGGCGCAGGATGAATATTTTTTCTCCCTCTCTGAATTTTCCGCGCACATAGTCTTCCACCATCAGAGCCTTATATCCCGCGTCCAATGCGGATTTCAGGAGAAGCCGGTAGGTATGGGTCGTAAAATCCCTCATGCTTCAGCCCTCCTTCCGAATGTTCGCATCATCCTGTAATCCCAGGCCTGTTTCAGATCCGGAATGCTGTTGCAGGATGCCAGGCTGTCATCATTCGGGAGCCGTGTCGTGTCCCCGCGTTCCAGCATGTCCAGCGCCTTGAGCATAGCCCGCGGCGCTATTTCATAATTTTTCCGTACCAGGGAGGAAAACGTTTCTCCTTCCGCGACTTCAAATTTTTCCTGTACAATCACCGGTCCCGCATCTATTCCTTCATTCACCAGGTGAATGGAAACTCCCGTCATCTTTTCCTTCCGGTACAGCACCCAGAACGGTGTCAGCCTCCCGCGGTTTTTCGGCAGCAATGCATTGTGCCGGTTTATCACTCCGATCCGGGGAAGATCAATGAGTTCCTTCCGGATGATACACTGGCTCTGATGTATAATGACGTCAGGGCCGATTTCCCTCAGCCTGCTGAGAAACGCCGGGTCATTGGGATGGATGTTTTTAAAGACGGGGATTCCCCTGCCTGCGGCATAGGCCAGAACAGAAGGATCCACGGCAGGCAGCAGGCGGGCAAGTAAACGCCGGAACCTGAACCAGACCGTTATCATGCTGAACCTGGCAAAAGGCACAGCACCCATGATGAGTGCCAGGGATACTACATAGACAAGCTTTGATTTCTTTCTGCCGATGCGCAGCCGGTCTCCACGAGCCGTGGCAATCCCTGCAATATCGTTAGCCCTTGCATCGAGAATGGTTTTGATGAAGGGGATGGTAAAAACGGGATCTTCCATGGTAATAATGAATATCTTCATCCGGGTCTTTTTAAATCCATCCGTTTGATTTGCAATAATCCTGCACCGTCACGGAAACAAATCCGCGGTTTTTGTAAAAGCTGATTTCATTTTCATAGAGCGGAATGGCTTTCTTACCGAGGTTTTTCACCTTCAGATTTCCACGGATGAGGTCAGCCATGATAAAGGTGAAAAAGTTTTTGGACCTCCTTGCAATGATTCTTTTTCCTTCCCCTTCCTCAAGGAATTCATTGGGGTGTATGTCAAACACCACCGGCTTGCGGTTGAACCGGTTCTCTGCTGCCGCTATTCTTCGTTGGAGCCTGGTCACTGCCGGAAACATGCGCATGGTGGTACCGACATAAGGTAAAATCATCGCCGTAAGCGGTACTTCCACCAGCGGTGAATCTCCTTTATGATACAGGCTGTCGGTACGGGTTCTGTATGGGAGGCGTGGTGCAAACAGGCGGCGCATTTTTTTCATTCCGCCAAATGAAAGAAACATGTCAAAACGCTGCGATGCTACCGAACTGTCGGTGCGGAATCCAGTTTCAATCAGTGCACCGGGAGTGTCTGAGTTTACCCGTAAGGCCGGGGCCCTGAAGGAAATGACCGGCCGGCCGCAAAGGTCCTCCAGGAGTTTCCGGGACCTGTCAAGGTGCTGTACCTGGCTGTTGTAGGGAAGCACATCAAATGCCTGATCCACTTCATGCGAGTAACCGTGTGAAGCCACTTCATGTCCGCCGGCCGCAGCCATCCGGACTACTTCCGGAAAATGCTCTGCCATGTACCCTGTAAAATAACAGGTGGTGGTGATGCCGTGTCTTTTGTAAATGTCGAGTAACATGGGCATGCCTTCACGCAATACCAGTTCACCGGTTTCGTAGCGCAACCGGTTGTACCAGATGGAATGATCCTCCACGTCATTCGTCCACAAGATATATCGCAGGTTCTCCGGTTTCATTTTTCAGCATTTGATGATGATTCTCCGGCAAGAACACCGGTCATACCGGCGAACATCCATGCGTTACTCCAGCGCATAAATGAAATTTTGCTGGTAAAATACCTGTACCTGCGAAAATAAAAATACCCCGCAGCATCCTGCATGTTCTCAATCATCCATGCGCACACCGCACGGGCCTTGTCCCTGTCACCAAACCTGCACAGGGTCAGCAGGGTTTGTGCAGCGGCGGTACAGTCCACCGGATACAGGCTCTGGTCATAAAATTTCGGGATATTATCATTCGTAAGAAAATGCACTTTGTAATAGCTGTATCCTGACCTGAGTCCTTGTTCCCATTGCCTGTCACCGCTGATGCGGATATAATCATCCAGGCAGTCGAGAATATATCCCGTATGGTAATTGTCGGTCCATCCTCCCGACGGACTGTTTGAATATTTCCAGGCGCCATCCTCCCGCTGGTGTTGCATTACAAAGGCTACGGCTTTTTCCGCATCCTCCATGAAACCGGCATTCCCGCTGATCTGTCGGGCTTGTGCCAGTATCCGTACGCCTTTCATACTTGCATTAAATACTACCTCCCTGTCAAAGGGAGAATAGGAAAAGGCAATGTACTTCCCCGATGCATCATAACTGCGGTTTAAATCCTTTAGTACAAACCGCGCAGCGCTGACTACATGGTTCGCCGCACCCGAATGGGAAATGGTGTTATACGCCGCATACAGTGCATTTGTAATTATACCCGTAGCCACAACCGTGGGCTGGAAGGCAGGAATGGAAGCATACCTGGCCTGCCAGTCGAAATCATAACCCCAGCAGGAACCGGAAAAGCCCGGTGGAATCATCTTTTCCAGTTCAAGTATAAGATCCGAAATTTTTTCTTCCAGTTGATGCCGGTTACCCGAACCTGCACGGATACGGTTGCAATAGGCCTGTATGCACAATCCCAGCGTAACCGGATTTCGGCCTTTGCGGATGCCCAACACGGGACGCAGGTTCAGGGGGAATCTTTTGTTGAATTGCTGGAAATAAAACCGGAAGCGGGTTGCCTTACGCAACGGCCACCTCCGCAGGATCGGGGCCTCCAGCCCGTCATAGGGATCGTAGCCCCGGTATTCACGGGATTCGATATATGCCTGGAGTTTATTCACTGCGTTTTCTATTCCTTCCATGATGCGATTCCTCAAAAGGATTCCAACTGAATGGTTGTTCCGTTTTGGGAAATGGATTCTAAAATTTTGAAAGTGGCCAGGGTGGACAGGAAAATTTCTTTTTCCGGTATGGGAGAAGGCGAACCCGATTTCACGGATCCGAGGAATACCTCCACCTCCCTGTCGTGTCCCTTATCCATTTTCCCCTTATATGTTTTTTTGCTCCTGCCCCACAGGGTCAGTATGTTGAAGTCGTCCAGCAAGGCAACCCGTCCGGAGGAAAATACCTCAAGCCGTTCCTTTGCAACCTGTTTGTTCCCGTTACTGAAGTAACTCAGGGCGGCAGTACTGCCATTGGCAAAACCAAGCAGGATGTTCAGGGTATCTTTCAGTCCGGTACTGTCCTGCATCATGCGTGCATTGACCGCTGTCAGGGGAGAGCCTGCAAGGTACATGCACAGGTCCACAAAATGGCATACTTCCCCTGTGATCCTCCCGCCTCCCACCGAGGGTTGATGAATCCAGTGTTCGGGAGGAACCTGTCCGGCGTTAATCCGGTACTGTATCGCAACCGGCCCGGCATCCCCGAATGTCTCTTTTATTTTTTTGGTAAAGGGCGCAAACCTCCTGTTGAATCCCACCATAAGTCTTTTGCCCGAAACTTCCCATACACGGTTTATCTCACGGAGTTCGTCTTCTGTCAGGCACAGAGGCTTTTCCGTAAATACATTTTTCCCTGCCTTCAGCGCCTGCATAACGAAGTCTGCGTGGGTGTCGTGACGTGTGGCAATGAACACGGTATTAATGACAGGGTCGTTAAAGATCTCCTCTGTGGTACCCGGGCAGCGTGCAAAACCGTACTTGTCGGCAATGTTTCTTGCATTGTGCGGTCTGGCGGTGATCACCGCGACCATTTCGGCCCTGCCTTTCAATGCGGGCAATAAAAAATTCTGACCAAAGGATCCTGCTCCAATCAGTGCAACGGCAGGAGATGAGGGTTGATGTTTTGTTTCTGCCAGAAGAACCGACTGTTTCAATACCCTTCCAGGATCATACTGCAATACCACTCCTGAAAAATTTTCCTTCCTGTCCAGGATCATCTGGTATGCCGCAGGAGCTTCCTGAAAAGGGAATACATGGCTGACCAGCGAACCGGTATTCAGCGAACCGGATGCAAGCAGGGATGCGAACGCCTGCATATTTCTGTTTTCGGTCCACCGGACATAGGCGTATGGGTAATCCAGACCCTGTTCTTCGTATTCGGGATCATAGCGACCGGGCCCATAGGATGTTGACATTTTCAGTTCGAGTTCCTTGCGGTAATAGGGTGCACGGCGGAATCCGGTAGGTACTGCGCCGACAACAATCACACTGCCCTTCTTTCGTGCCAGAGTTCCGGCAAGATCCACAGGATCGGTAGAGTCTGTACCGGCGGTAATGATAACGGCATCGGTACCGTAGCCGTTTGTAAAATCCAGTATTCTTTGTTCCAGCGATTCTTCGTCCCGTGTAAGCGACAGTTCACAACCCGATTGCAATGCCTGCGAAACCAGGAAGGGATCCAGGTCAATGCCTGCGGTTCTCACACCGGCGGCCCTGAGCAATTGGACGGTAAGCTGTCCAAGCAGACCCAGGCCAATAACCACACAATTTTCACCCAGTTTCAATCCCGATTGCCGGATACCCTGCATGGCGATGGCGCCAATAGTGGTAAAGGCGGCCTGTTTCAGATCCACCGACGGATCCATCTTAACACATAAATTTTCATGTACGGCAACCACCTCGGCGTGAACGGCTCCGGGTCCGCCGCAGGCAACCCTGTCACCGGGTTTGATTTCCCTTACGCCGGAGGCTACTGCAATGACTTCCCCGGCACAACTGTATCCGAGTGGTGAAGGTGAATCCAGTTTATTCATTACCATCGTCCAGGTCTTGCGGATACCCAGAACCTTCGCGGTTTGCAGTACTTTTTTAACCTCGTTTTTCCTGGCCCTTGCCTTGGCAATATATCCAAGCCGGGCATCCTTCACGGTCTTTCCCTCCGTACCCGGACTGATCACGGAATAATGGTTTCTCACCAGAATATACCCCGTGGGCAGTGCGGGAAAAGGCACCTCCAGGAGTTCCATGGTTCCGTCTTTGAGGTTTTGTGTCAGTTGTTCCATTTCATTCAGGTATCAGCAGGCAAGAACGCTGTCAAAGGCATGTTTCATCCGGTTCACCATTTGCTGTTCAGTAAATTTTTCTTCATACAATTTTCTGCTCTCCCTGCCCATCTTCTCCCTCAGGGCTGGATCAGCTATGAGTTTATGGAGCCTGTCGGCAATATCCCGCGGTGAATGCGACGGAACAATATATCCGTTTCTGCCATCAATGATGCATTCCGCAATGGCACCCTGGTCGGTACTGATAACGGGAAGGCCTGCAGCCATGGACTCCACCATCACCCAGGGATGTCCTTCCGGTGCACGGGGGGTGAAGACGAAAATATCCGCATCACGGTAATACGCAAACTTCACCTCGCCGCCCGCTGCAGGATGAACGGTAACGGGAAGATTGCCTCCGGCAGTTTTTCTCTCGCAACGGATTCTCATGGATTCCGACCGCCAGGTGCCGACCACATCCAGACCGAAAGCGGGCAGGGAACGATCCTGCAACAAGGCTATGGCTTCAAGTACATCCTCAATTCCTTTACTTTCCTGGAGGTTACCGAGGTACAGTATCTTAATTGGTGCATGGTCTTTCACCCGGAAGGACAAGGGTAAATCGGCTCCGTTAGGAACAACAAAAATCTGGTCGGGCATGAAATAATCCTGAAATAATTTCCGAAGGGTTTCTCCGAGAACGATTATTCCCTTTGCCTTCTTCAGGACGTATTTCACATACCACCTGGTAAGCGCGCTGCTTTTTAGTATCCAGTTTTCAAAATCGCTGCCCCTGAGTTGCAGCAGCACCTTGCGGCCGCGGAGTATTCCCAGGAGGATAAACACCGAGTCCTTCAGAAAACCCGGCGTTGCCTGGGAGATGGGAACCAATACCAGCCCGGGCTGTTCCCTGCGGCAGATTTTCAGAAATTTACGGTACAGGGAAAAATTCCTGAACAGCTTTTTCCATTTCCATTTCCCCAGTTCATTCAGCGAATCATAGGTTCGAGTATCCAGATGCAGCAACGTAAAATATTCTTTCAGCCCTGAATCGAGGAGAATTTTTGTGGCTATTGCCGGGCCCATATAGGGAGGCGGCAGTTTACCGAGCAACAGTATTTTTTGTTTCTCCTTCATGCTGCGGACAGTTCTTGACGGCTTTCAGGTATCCGTGCGGGTTTCGGGTACACCCGGGACCTGGGCAGGAAGGAAAACGCGTAAATGGGAAACAGAAAATTCATCAGCGAAAGATATGTCGTCGGCAGGGTGCTGATGGAATACAATACCATGACTGCGATAGCCGAAATAATCAGGAAGCGCTCAGGTATCCTGAAACGGGATTGCCTGGAAAGCACAATCAGAATAAAGAGCAGAAACAACGCAAGTCCGATAAAGCCTCCCAGGAAAAGGTTTCGCACATAGTCGCTGTGCATGCCTCCGCTTACCATCACGGGAGATTCCCGGATACCCGTAACGGCCACGCCAATCACATGGCTGTAAAGTGGCAGGTCGTCCCAGATGGCAAAATAATTTTCCCACCGGTACATTCTGCCGTTGAACGCCCTGTCCACATCGGCATCGCCTTTCACGACATTCAATTCCTTATTGATCAGCGGCTGTATTTCCTCTTCGTAAATAAAAGGTCCGATGACCGGGAGGAGGATGAGCAGAACAAAAAGTACACCCAGAATTCCGCGGGAGTTTCTGGCATTAAAAAAAAGAAATATCACAGAGATCGCGAGGAAAACCGACCATGAACTCACGTGCTTGATCTGGGTAAGCGCCGCAAGGCAAAGTATCACAACAAGTCCAAATTGTTTTCCCGTAACGCCTTTTTTCCCTTTCCAGTAGGGTGAAAACAACCTGTCCAGGTAGAGATATCCAAAGGCAAGCATGGCGCCATTGATATATACGGCATAACTCATGATATCGCTGTATTCTCCCCGGAGTCTGGCACCACCACCCCTTCCTTCCGTAAGATAGGTGGGACGGAGAGGACCGAAAACCATCTCGTAGAGGAAAATGGCCACGGGCAGCGTGCAGGATAGTAAGAATGTGTAGAGAATAAATACCATGTCATCCTTCGACTGAATAAATCTACGGGCATACAAAAACAAAAGTGTAGGCGTGATGTATTTTACGGCCTCCCCGAGGAAATCAAGGCTGAAATGATACACAAGAATAAGCGTACAGTTGATCAATACGACCATTCCGTAGGAGCCCATGATCTGATCCACTCCGGATGAAAGTTTCCGGGGCATTTTGTAATGGGTCATACTGGTAATACAAAGGAGTGGCGTCAGAACGCCGATAATGTACAATGGCGAGAAAAAGGGTGAAATATCCTTGAGCCAGAAAAAATTGTCCACCAGGGGTCGTAACAGCAAAAACACCGGAAACCATTTTCGGGTCCAGTGTAATTGCAAGAACCATTTTCTCCAAAGCTGAAACATTCTGGAATATGCCCGGCACCGGCAGCCGGATTCTGTTGATCAAATACGGTAAATAATACGAAAAATGCGGCTAATTGTTTTGAATTCAACAGGCTTAATTACCCTGAAATTGACGGATTCGGGGCATTTATTACAAATTTAATGGCGGAAACCATGCCCGCGGCAGAGACCGGGATACTCGCCTTTTGTTCAACGATCATCCTGGATGCTTCTCCCATTTTGGCAGCCTGACCGGGATGATCCAGAAGCCATGCCATTTTTAGGGCAACCGTTTTGGGATTGGAAAAATCCACGATAAAACCGTTGGTATTATTTTCAACCAGATCGTCGGTAACCCCTGACAACGGCGAGGCAATGACCGGCAAGCCGGCGGCCATGGCTTCATTCACCACGAGGCCCCAGACATCATACTCCGAGGGAAAAACAAAACAATGGCTACCTGCAAGCCGTGCCGGCAGCCCATCCTTTTGAACATAGCCTGTAAAGGACACAATATCTTCCAACGCCTTCTCCTGTACAAATGCTTCGAACAGTGCACGGTCTTCTCCTTCTCCGACCAACTCCAACCGGAAATCATTGCGCCTGGCATGAAGCAGAACAATTGCCTCCATCAGGCACATCAGATTCTTTTTCCTGCTGAGAAAACCCACATAGATAAAACGCATGGGTCCTTCCTGGATGATATTTTTTCTTTCTTCGTCAGCACGATGAGAAAAAAAAGTTGTGTCCACCGTATTTCTTGCAATAAAAACTTTTTCACGGGGTGCACCAAGAGATACCAGGTATTCACTGGCTCTTTTGCCGTATGCAATAAAAGCTGACGCCTTCCGGAGCAGGAATTTTCGCTGGAAGATCCGGAGCCGGGAATGGTCTTCGCCCCTGATTTCAATAGTTCCTGACCAGATAATATAGGGAAGCGGGTGAAACAGGGAATGCCACCATACCCTGAGGGTTCCTGCTGAAAAGCCATTCACAATGATGCAATCGGGGTTTTCTTTCTTCAGGGCTGAAGAAAGACCTGAATAGGTAAAAAATGTTTTTTCGGGATTGCCGGCATCGTATTTCCCGGAATTCAGAATTTCATAATCAAACTGGAATGTATTCATGTCCAGTTTGTATTGCCGGCGGCGGTATCCGGATGCACCGAAAAGTACTTTCAAACAAATTCCCGAGGCCTTCAGTTGACCGG
>JADZBN010000237.1 GCA_020852075.1 Bacteroidia bacterium | reverse complement strand
GGCAGAGGCGGGCAGGATTAAACAGCATATCCGGAATTCCATGTCCCACTCAAGGAATACGAGTCTTATTGTGGGATACTGCACCCCGGAAAGTCTCGGGGGCAGGCTTGCAGCAGGTGCAGATGTGGTCCACATTTTTGGAAAGGAATTTAAGGTTCAGGCACGTGTTGAAGTAATGAATTCCTACAGTGCACATGCTGACTACCAGGAAATGCTGAAATACCTGTCGTGCCAGAACCCTGACAGGATCAAAAAAATGTTCCTGGTTCATGGGGAATACGAAGTTCAGGTTGACTGGAGGGAAAAACTCAGGGAGAAAGGATTTCATGATATTGAAATTCCGGAAATGAAAAGTTCATGGGTATTGTAATAATTCCATTGGCGTGATACGCAACCAGGTTATACATCTGATTCAAAAAGAGATCCTGTTGGAATGGAGGCAGAAGTATGCATTTCAGGGACTTTTCCTCTATGTGATTTCAACTGTTTTTATCTGTTACCTTTCCTTCAGGCAGGTCATTGATCTGCCCACGTGGAATGCACTGTTCTGGATCATTCAGCTTTTTGCAGCGGTGAATGCCATAGCAAGAAGTTTTCTTCAGGAAAGCCGTGGGAGGATACTGTATTATTATGTTATTGCCGATGCACGTGCAGTTATTCTGGCAAAAATGTTATACAGCCTGCTTCTGATGTGGGTTCTTTCCGTGTTCAATTACCTTTGCTATTCATTGTTCATTGGCAATCCTGTTCAGGATGTTTTATTATTCGGACTGGCATTGCTACTGGGCAGTATGGGCTTTGCCACGGTATTATCCATGGTAAGCGCTATCGCTTCCAAAGCCGGAAACAATTCCACGTTAATGGCAATACTGAGTTTTCCCATTCTGATGCCTTTACTAATGACAACGATCCGGTTTTCAAAAAATGCCCTGGATGGACTGGCGTGGTCGGTAAGTTATTCATTTATAATCATTCTGATTGCTCTAAACCTCCTTAGTGGTGCGCTGGCTTTTCTGCTGTTTCCTTACCTTTGGAAAGATTAAACAAGCCATACTTTGGTGAATCTCTCAGGCAACACATGGTAAATCAATCAACATCACCAGGAATTGTATGGTGGAAATGGGTGGGGGCAATTCTTGTTCTGTATTCAATAATCCAGGGCCTGCTCATTCAGGTCCCCAGGCTTCCCATTCTTCATGAGACAATCCGTAATCTGTTTTTTCATGTTACCATGTGGTTCAGCATGATTGCCATGATGATTGCTTCATTGGTTTACGGGCTCATATACTTACGCACAAATGATTTATTGCATGATATCCGTGCCAAACAATATGCATATACCGGTATTTTTCTGGGTATACTGGGACTGGCCACGGGAAGCCTTTGGGCCAAATACACCTGGGGCTCCTGGTGGGTTAATGATGCGAAACTCAACGGGGCCTCTGCATCATTGTTAGTGTATCTTGCCTATGTTATTTTACGCGGTTCTATGGAAGATGATCATAAAAGAGCAAGGGTATCTGCTGTTTATGGTATCTTCAGTTTTACCCTGATGCTCGTTTTTCTCATGATTCTTCCACGGTTAACCGATTCCTTACATCCGGGAAACGGCGGGAATCCCGGTTTTGGAACCTATGACCTGGACAGCAAAATGAGAACGGTATTTTATCCAGCAGTTATCGGCTGGATTCTTATGGCTTTTTGGATTACAGATATCCGTATCAGAATAGAAAAATTGTATATTAAATCCTGGGAATCTTGAAAGTTACGATTTCTCCGATTAAGCTTATTACCGGACAAACACTGAAAACATCCTGTGGGAAGGAGCAAGTTCAGAATGTTTATCATGGGCTTTCCGGAACAGTGAGAAAGAATATCATCGGTTCACACGATGGGATTTTTTCAGTCTTAGTGGTTTCAAACACCTTGAAACAGGAATACCATTCAGGAAATGAAAAGAATCGTGAGTTAACTATGTCAGTGAAGCCGGCAGGAATATTTATGCCTCCGGCAAACGGACGGGATACCATTCATGAAGCATTAAAAAATAAAAATTCCGGTTTAACCAATCCGTGAAAGCGTCTTATTATGAAAGCAACTAACAGAATCCGTTACATCGTATTATTTCTTTTGTTCTTTATCTCAAGCATTGGATATGCACAGGACACTTCCGTAGAAATGGCAGATACGATGCGTGCCAATGGTAAGATCTATGTGGTGGTGGGTGTCCTTTCTATCATTTTTACAGGTATCATAGTGTTTTTGGTAATTATCGAACGCCGCCTGAGGAAGCTTGAAAAAGGCCAGAACTAAATTCTCCATTCTTTTCCATTTTTCTGCATTTTTCCTGATTTTTTAAGATTTTTCGTACCTTTGTAGCCGCAAAATTTCAGTCTGGTTCAGATGAAAAAATCCCATTTCGTAGCGTTTATTATTATTGCTGTAGCCGTCGGTGCAATTGTCGGAACCCTGGCTGATTCAAGCACCTATGCTTCTTTTCAGACTGCCGCCGGTCATCCTTCAAGAACATATCATGTGGTCGGAAAACTGAACCGGGAAAAACCTCAGGTATATAATCCTGAACAGGATCCTGATCTTTTCACATTTTCACTGATTGACAATGAAGGACAGGAAAAGATTGTTGAATTGCACAAAGCCAAGCCACAGGATTTCGAAAATTCAGACCAAATAGTTGTAG
>JADZBN010000236.1 GCA_020852075.1 Bacteroidia bacterium | reverse complement strand
GGCGTACTGTTTTCAGCGGCTGTCTGGGTGGTAGTTGCATTTCCGCTAATTCCGTTCCAGGCAGCCGTACCTGCAGGCATGGAGCTAAACGCAGCCGTACCGAAGTCCTGGCTGTATGGCAGGCTTTGTGGTGAAGGGTTGCTTTGTGAAAAAGAATAAAAGGATAAAAGCAGCATGACCAGGCATACAGCCGGAAATCTTAAATACGAATCGTGTGAAGGATTTGTCGGAAATTTCATGTGGATTATTTTTCGTGGTTAACCTCCTCCCGATACACCAAGCAGGCCCTTATTTATCAGGCGGCGTGGCAGGTTTTGAAGGGTTTACAAGGTAATAAAATTCCCCGAATCATTGCATTTTACGGGACATACAGCGGATGTAGCATCTTCCGATTTTGGTAAAACACACGCTTTTCTTGGCAAAAAAAAGTCCGCCGGATGGGCGGACTTTGCATCATTTTAAAATAACTGTGAACTCAGTGTAACATATTAAGCTGCTGGTTTCTTTCCTGCAAAAGCTGCATGATGATTTTGTAATCACTCAGTGAAACCGGCTTTATGGAAACCAGGTTGTGTATCTCCACAGGTTCGCACAAGCGGCTGCATGATTCCTTGTCATATTTTTCGAAGGCATTCTTATATGCCTGCATATTCAACTGCGGAATAAAATAGTATTCAATTTGTGCTGTGACAACATTGTATTTGTTTACAATGATTCCCGGTTCTTTTCTTCCGTCCCGGAAAGAAAACATACAGTAAACATGAATGAAATCCTGAATTTCTAAAGCTGTCATGGAAGTGGATTGTTTCTGGCAAAATAATCTGAACACCTTACCAGGTCAATTTCATATTGGTAAACACCCGGGTTTTTGTTGGGGAGTGGCACTAAACCTGTGGTGAACCGGCCGGATCCTTAATGAGAAATCTGCCACTTGAATAGCGTGAAAAAACAGGGATCTTTTGGCCGAAATGTGTGATTTTTGGCAAAAAAGCCATTTTAATCCTGCCTGACAGATCCAGACACGAACGGTGAATGTTCCCTTCCGCCATGAGCCATCCGCGGGCAACCGGATTTCAGTCCGGATGGTACACATCATCCGGTTTCTGCTCAAATCGTATCTTAAATAAATGGTTCCGGTTGCATTTCACAGAAATACATCAGGAGAAATTCCAGTCGAAAAGCGATAACTCCGATGTACAGGCAGTAAGCAGGTTAATGCATGCCTCGATGTCGTTTTTGTCGGCCATTTCAATCACCTGGTGAATATGCCGTGTAGGTATGGAAATGGCACCGGCTATAGCACCGGTTTTTCCCATCCTTTGTATCCCGGCGGTATCAGTGCCTCCGGCAGGTAAAATTTCAGGTTGCCAGGTAATACTGTGCTTGTCTGCGGTCTGCTTCATGAATGCCACCATTCTTGAATCACAGATGGTGGAACTGTCCATGATTTTAATTCCGGCTCCCTTACCCAACTGTGTGACCTTTTCGTGAGCTTGTGATCCGGGTACGTCATAGGCAATGGTAGTATCCAGTCCGAATCCGAAATCGGGGCCAATGGAATGCGCAGCCACATTGGCACCGCGGATTCCCACTTCTTCCTGAACAGTAAATACTGCATACAGGTCATAGGGTAGCTGGTTCATTTTTTTCAGTGACTCGATAAGAATAAATACAGAAACCCTGTTATCTATGGATTTACAATTCACGCAATTGCCCATTTCAATAAGTTCCCTCTGCCGTGTGACCGGATCGCCCACACGTACTACTTCTTCCACTTCTTCCTTTGACATTCCCAGGTCTATGAAATAATCCTGAATCTGGGGGACTTTGTTTCTTTCTTCGGGAGTCATGATATGAATGGGTTTGCATCCCATGACACCGGTGAGGTCTTTCCGGCCGTGAACAATCACGCGTTGTGCCGTGAGGGTTTTGGGATCGTAGCCGCCCAGCGTATGGAAACGGAGAAATCCTTTGTCGTCAATATGGGTTACGATAAAGCCTATTTCATCCATGTGAGCAGCCACCATTACCTTCTTCCGCTCCTTCCCTTCTTTCAGTGCAGTGACATTCCCCATATTATCCACCGAGACCGAATCAGCAAGAGGTTTCAGTTCGCGCAGGACAATTTCACGTACACGCTGTTCAAATCCCGGGGCTCCGGGTGTTTCGCAGATTTCTTTCAGGAGAGAAACATTGATGCTCATAAAATTATTTTTCGGGTTTATTGGTTAAACGTTCAATTAACACATGAGATCTGCCATGAATGGAAGAACCTGTTGCCTGATCCGACGTTGTTTCCGTGATGATGAACCCTGAATCATATACTGTTTTTCTTCAGACCCGGCTGAGTTTGATCATATTTGTCCGGCCCTGTGCTTCCAGCGGAATGCTTGCAAGATTAATAATGATATCTCCCTTGCGGATATACCCTTTGGATTGAAGAATATCCTGAAGATCTTCTATGGTTTCATTGGTTGACACATTTCTGTCATAATAAAATCCCCTCACACCCCACACCAGCGAAAGTACGTTCATCAGATCCGGCGCATCCGTAAAGATCAGTATTTCCGACTGTGGCCGTTGTGCTGAAACCTTGTATGCGGTATATCCCGAGCGGGTAAGTCCCACTATGGCGCTGGCGCCCACCTGGGAAGCCATCACGCAGGCATTATAGCAGACCGAATCGGATATATATGTATCACTGGATACATCCGGCTGATGGTTACGGTTATACCGGAACGATTTATTTTCAACCGTAGAGATTATCTTTCTCATGTATTCCACCACTCTGGATGGATACTGACCCACAGAGGTTTCGCCGCTCAGCATCACGGCATCGGCGCCATCCATTACTGCATTGGCCACGTCGTTCACTTCCGCCCTGGTTGGAACAGGATTGGTTATCATACTCTCCATCATCTGAGTGGCAATAATCACAGGCCGGGAGGCCTGGATACACCGGTTGACCAGCATTTTTTGAATAACAGGCACGTCCTCCATCGGTAATTCCACACCAAGATCTCCCCGTGCCACCATCAGCGCATCGGTCTCATGGATGATGTGGTCAATTTCATTCAGGGCTTCGGGTTTTTCTATTTTAGCAATGACTCTGGTCTTTTTCCCTGCATCACGGATGATTTTCTTCAGGTCAAGGATATCCTGTGCACGCCTGACAAAGGAGAGTCCGATCCAGTCAACATTATTCTTCAGTGCAAATTCAAGATCCTGAAGATCTTTTGCGGTAAGGCTGGGCAGGGAAATTTTGGTATTCGGAAGATTCACTCCTTTTCGGGGGAACAGTATCCCTCCGTTTTCCACCACTGCAAGCACTTCATCCCGGCGGTTGGTGCCGGTGACCTCCATTTGAATCTTACCGTCATCCAGCAAAATTTTGTCGCCAATGGCTACGTCACGTGGGAACTGCAAATAATTGATGAACAGTTTATCGGCAGTTCCGATAGTTTCATGAGTGGTGAACACCACTTCCCGCCCGTTTTCAAGGATCACAGAATTATTGTTGAGTTCACCGATCCGGAGTTTTGGCCCCTGCAGATCCACCAATACTGCAATATGTGCATGAAGTTCCTCTGACATCTTCCGGATGGTACGTATCACTGTCTGGTGCAGTGCGGTATCACCATGGGAAAGATTCAGACGGCATACATCCACCCCTGACAGGATCATTTGCCGGATTACTTCAGGAGAAGAAGAGGCTGGACCCAGGGTGGCAATAATTTTGGTTTTGGTATAGGGGATGTGCATAATAAAACATTCATCACAAAACCGGTGCAGCGATACGGTATTCTTTACCGGAGAGCAAAACGCAAAGGTAAACCAATGCGTTTGTTTTCGCACTATCAAAAAACAAGATTTTCACCCGAACGGAGTTTCTCCGCTTCCAGTAAATACGCGGTGAGTACGTGACTGATTTCCCTGACGGACGCAAGCAATCCTTCTTCATCCGGTTGCATCTTTCCTGGCCGGACTACCAGAAAGAAATCCGTTTGTTTGTGTTCAGGTATCAGGTATCCCTGTTTTGATTTATTGGCGATCAGGCAGTATTGATCATCATCCCCGGAGGTAAATTCAAAAAAAGTGAATGCCTGCTCTTCCATTCTTTTATTACTGAAAATTGTGTAATCGTCTTTGCGGGCCATGTCAACTGCCAGTTTCAGGTTGAGTTCACGGCATAACCTGAAATCTTTCTGCTGACAGACAATGCCAATCAGAATGAAATTAAATTTCTCCGAATCATCTGAAAGGATAAATTTCTTTGCCATTTAGTTCCAAATGTAACAGAGAATGTCGTGTGGTGGCTCCATATACCCACAAAAATTTACACAGCAACGCATGTAAAAACCTGTACAAAGAATCCATATTACAAAAAAAGAAAAACCTTGAGGCGGAGTTCAGATACCCAGGTTCAGGCAGACTTTTTCCGCAGCAATCTGTTCGGCGCGTTTTTTTGAGAAATCCTCACCCCGCGCCAATTCTTCTCCTTCCACAAGCACCCTTACGCGCAGGAGCCGTTTCCCACCGTTGTCCAGTTCCTCGAGCAGTTCAAATTCGACAGACTTTCTTTCCCGTTGCCCCCAGTTGATCAGCCGGCTTTTAAAATTGGAATCCTGTTGTTCGATATCATCAATATCCACATGGTGTTTAATAAAACGGTTGATAATGAGTTTACGGGTAATATTGTATCCCCTGTCAATATATACAGCTCCAATCAACGCTTCGAAGGCATCGCCGAATGCAAAACGGGTTTTGGCTCCCGGGTCAATCGAACCGTTCATGAAATGATTGATTCCAAGTT
>JADZBN010000235.1 GCA_020852075.1 Bacteroidia bacterium | reverse complement strand
TTTTCGATATAGGTATGTGCATTCAATAATAATTTCCATCCAAGATCTTTCTGGAATTCTTTCAGCATCCGGAGATTTTCCGCCTTTTGTTCTATGGTCTCCCAACGGTAATAATCCCCATAATCATGATTTCCAAGAATGCTGTACACTCCCAATGGTGCCTGGATACGGCCGAGAACTGAACGGTAGGGGATTACTTCGGATACGCGGTCATTCACCAAATCGCCCGTAAAGAATATGACATCGGGTTTCTGCTCAAGAATCAGATCAATGGCCTGGTTCAGGTGTTCAGGACCGAAAAAACTTCCCGTATGGAGATCTGAAATCTGGACCAGTTTTATCCCTTCGAAGGCTTGGGGAAGATTTGAAAATTTCAACTTCACCTTTCTTACCCTGTAATCGTAAGCGCCCTTTATCATTCCATAAATCAGGGAAGAAAAAGGTACCGCCCCGATGATGAATCCGAGTTTAACCAGGAAATCAAGTCTTGTAATACCCCGGGCACTGACTGATCCGGAAGAAGTTTTTTCAAACAGCGAGGCTGCCTGTGTTCCGGTCCATCGTATCACCCGTACCAGGTCGTCCACCAGTAGAAACGGGATGACCACAATTTTGCTCAGATACACAATTACAATGATGGCAAAACTGTAGGATCTCAGGACCTGAGGCCAATGGTGCCAGTCCACAAACTGACCGATCAGAATAACGCCGAGGCAGACCGCACTGAGGGTCCAGTAAACTATCGTAATGACTTTTTGAGCCGTGAGACTCTTATGCTGTACCAGGAAACGCAGCCCCTGGAACACATACAGGTCTGCCAGGAATAAAATTACAAGAAGAATCAGAATCCTGACATTCACTGATGAATCGTATTGATCAGATGCATAAATATATGTTGCTGTACATCGTCAGCAGGCACACCGTTTGAAGGAATGACGGTTACCGGTAAAAAATATTTCATGGATTCAGCCGGAATATTTTCCACCTGCCGTTTCGCATTTTTTCATATACAAGACGGTCATGAAGGCGGTTGGGCCGGCCCTGCCAGAATTCTATGGAATCAGGGGCTACTCTGAACCCGCCCCAGTGAGAAGGCCTGGGAACCTGACGGTCTGCAAATTCCTTCGATAAGGCTTCAAACCGTTGTTCAAGGCTTTGCCGGTCCTTCAGTAAGCGGCTTTGATCCGACGCCCAGGCACCAATCTGACTTTCTCTTGGACGGGAGCGGAAATAGGCGTTGGATTCGGAGGCACTCAGTCTGGTAACCCTGCCACGTATCCGTACCTGCCGGAATAATTCAGGCCAGAAGAAATTCAGACAAACTCCATGATGGGATTTCATTTCACGTCCTTTGGTACTGTTGTAATTGGTGAAAAAAGAAAAACCCTTAGGATTGTAATCCCGAAGAAGAACGATTCGTGCATCGGGCTGTCCGTTTTTACCCGCTGTTGCCAGCGTAACGGCATTTGGCTCGAATATCCCCGCATCCAGTGCATCTTTCATCCAAAGATCAAATTGCTTCAGGGGATTTTTCTGTATATGCTTTTCATCTAATCCCGGTGAGGTAAAATCATCCCTCAGTGTCCGGATAATATCCTGTGTTTTACTGTGCATAGAAGTCGGAGTTCAGGATGAAGAGCATGATAGTTTAACTTTTTTCTTATTCACGGTATAATTTTCCGGGAGAATCGCTCACCGAAATCAGGATGCAAGTTCTGAATTTCTTACAAATTTTCAACTTATTGATTTATAGATGATTGCATGTATCCAAACCGTTTGCTAATGGGATCTTCAAAAAAATCCCGGCTGTAAGTTTTCCGGGATTTCTGCAGGAACAATAGCAAAACAACCTTGTAAAACCTGATACAAAAAATCAAAGGAAACGGGGATCCGGACACCCGGCACAGGTTGCCGGATGGATTCCCGAAGAACTGCAAAACTTTCAACAACAGCATGAGACGGGTTGTACACCTTGAACCGAGGGCAGGACGCATACTTGTATCGGAGCCCTTTTTACTGGATTCGTATTTTAAACGCAGTGTTATTCTTCTGGGTGAACACAGCACGGAAGGTACCATAGGGTTTATTCTGAATAAGCCGACCGATCTCACGTTGAACGACGCACTCGAGGATTTCCCGCCCTTTGATGTTCCCTTATATTTTGGAGGTCCTGTTCAGACTGACACCATTCACTTCCTTCACACGCTGGGAGAAAAGCTGGAAGGCAGTAAAAAAATACTTCCGGGAATATACTGGGGTGGAAGCCTGGAAATGCTCAAGCTGATGATTGACACCAATCAGGTCAGCAAAAAAGAAATCAGATTTTTTGCGGGCTACAGCGGATGGGAACCCCTGCAACTTGACAATGAACTCAAGGGAAGGACCTGGCTGGTTTCAAACTGCAGGAAGGACTTTGCCTTCAGTCAGCATCCGGAAGAACTTTGGGGAGAGGTACTCAAAACCATGGGAAGCCAGTACGCCATTCTTGCCAATTTTCCGGAAGATCCAAGCCTGAACTGAACCGACAGGTAAAAAGGCGGGTACAGAAAGATCAGGTACTCCGTGTCAGGATCTTTTTTTGCATGATCTCCGCTATACTTGCTGCCCTTTTCCTGGCAAGTTCTGCGATTTCTCCTGAATACATTTCGTCCAACGTTTCTGAAAACAATCCCAGCCAGCGGTTGAAATCCCTCCTTTTCAAGGGATGGCGCTGATGAATTCTACGGTGTGTTGCCATGGGATTTCCCGAATATCCTCCGGTAAAAAACAACGCATTTTCCCAGAACGCATACATTACAGCAAGGTGCTTATCCCAGGCCACATCATGAAAAAATTCCGACAGCGTGGAATCTGCCCTGACCTTTTCATAAAAATTATCAATCAGCAATTCAATATCCCGTCTGCCGGAAATATCTTTTTTCATGATTACAGGTCTTTGCGGTTGAAATTCCTGAGAGAAAAGTAAAATGGCAGCAATGCCCACAGGGTCAACGCCAGAAAGGAAACGGAAATACCGGCATTTGTTCCAAAATATTCCCGGAATACTGCTCCGGTATAACCCATAAGGGCGGAAATATCCATTTTCAACAGAATCATAATCCGTGCGAGGTCCACAGGATTCAGCATCGTGATCCCCACCATGGTTTTTTCAAGAGGATAATCGGGAAATTGGAATAACACAAACAACACAATACCGTCGAAAAGAAGAGCGAAATACATCCATAATAACACGGATACGCCAATGCCTTTTGCCTTGTCGCGGGTTTTCACCGCTGCAAGCAACGCAATTGCAACAAAAATGACAGTCAGAAAAACACCCGCAAGGGATATAAGAATTCCTGTCCGGCTTTGATCAAGAAATATCAGCGGTACCCCCAGGCCGGCCAGGAACGCCAGCGAAAGCGCGCCTGACAAACCGCAAAACAGGCTCAGCCAGATGGTTTTTCTCCTTACAGGCTGACTCAGCAGCATTTCAATAAACTCTACACTGTTATAGGCATAAATCGTTGAGAAGACAATACAGACCAGGGGAACGATATACAGGATCAGGTTAAGAATGGTGAGTTGTCCCTTGGCAGCATTGTCTTCAAGGCTGAAGACACTCAAGGTAATAAGGGCCAGCAGCAAGGTATAGGCAAGAACGATCCTGTTACGGACAATATCCAGCAGATTATATTTAATCAGCTTTTTCATTATTTGCCGGCAAGCATAATTTGCGCAACAACGCGGGAGAGCCTGGCCTCTCCTGTTTCGGTTTGCAATTGTTTCACCTCTTTATGAAACATGATTTTCCCTTCCTGCATGAAAACCACGTGCGATACCAGGCCATCCAGTTCACTCAGGATATGCGATGTGATCAGAAACAACCTTCCCTTTCCGATTTCCTTCCTGATTTTATCTTTCAGTATCTCGCTTGAAACCGGATCCAATCCGGCGGTTGGCTCATCAAGGATAAGTATATCCGGCCGGAAAAGGAACGCAATGGCTGCACTGACCTTCTGCATGGTACCGCCTGAAAGCGTACCCATCCTTTTGGAATAAATTTTTTTCAATGCAAGGTCGTCCAGTAACTCCTCATCGGGAGAAGCACAGTCCTTCCGCAGGTCTATGAGCATTTCAATCACCTGTCCGATCCTCATATTTTCAGGGTACTTCCCGATCTGAGGCATATAGCCGATATGAGTACGGTACCGCCATTTCCGGTTCACCTCCTCACCCATAATTTTTACCGTACCGGCATCCGGAATTACCATTCCAAGCAGTGTTTTAATAAGCGTGGTTTTTCCACAACCATTCGGTCCGATCAGGGCTGTGCAATCTCCCTTTGTGCTTCTGTAAGAAACATCACTGAGTACCTGCAGCCTGCCGAATCTCTTGTATATTCCGGATACTTCTACCATAACTTCAACGGTGACATTAAGGGATAATTATCTTTCAGGCTTTCGGGTGTAATGCTCGGCAGGATTTTCTCCGACCTGTCCATGAGCGTGGAAATCAGGCTGCGGAACAGAATAAGTGCGGGTGGATTGTTTTCGATAATCATGCTGTACAGGCTGACCGGTCTGTATGGAATATCTCCGGTACGGTTTCTGTCGAGGTCATAGCCTTCGTATTTATCCCAGTAATTGTGGTCAAAATCATTCAGCACCAGGTTGCCGGTAGTACCTACATCGAAAGTATTCCCGATAAAATCATTGTAATTCAATTTCACATCCATGGAACTGGAAGTAATTTTAATGCCCCAGCCGTTGTTCCGCAGACTGTTCCGGTACATTTGGATTCTAGTACCGCCATCCACAAAAATTCCCACCGTATTGCTTTCAAAATAATTCCCCTGAATGTAACTGTCGGTAATATCTTTCAGCAACATGCCATACGAGGCGTCGCCCCAGTTGTCGCGGAATGTATTATGAAACATCCTGACATTCTTTGAATACATCACTGCCACCCCTGCGCCATTTCCTTCAAGAACATTGGATGCATAGGTATCATCATTGGAAAACATAAAATGAAGTCCGTACCGGTTATTCTTTTCGGAAATGTTTCGCCAGATCAGAGAATGACTGACAAATTCAAAATACAAACCGTCACGATGCCCCGTGATGGAATTTCCCGAGATGATCAGGCTGTCACTTTTCCAGCAGTGGATCCCGTTTCCACTCAACTGTTCCCTGCCCTGACTGGCACGCAGGACATTGTTACTGACAACACAGTTCAGGCCATATTGGGTATAAATACCGAAAAAACAATTTTCAAGAATATTGTTTTTAATAATGACATTTTTCCTGTTATAAATTTTTATTCCTGCATAATCATTCAATCCGGATACGCCGGTATTCCGGATCCTGAATCCGTCAAGGGTTACACCGTCTGCTTTAATGGAAAAAATTTCACCGAGGTGGTCACCGTCAACGACCGGCCGGCCGAGGCCCAGCAATACCACCTGCTTATCAATAATGATATTACCTTCATGGTATTCACCACCATGTATCCGGATCGTATCACCGTGTACAGCGGCACTTAGCGCGTATGAAATTCTCAGCAGTTGAGTTCCTGGTCCGGCGTCGAGGGTTCTGGCAGCGGAGCTGAATACCTGCAGCGCGGTAAGGAGAAAAATCAAAGAGATTCCTTTGCAGCGGCCTGGCTCCATGACACGGGTTCTCCACTGAATAATTCCATTACCACCTGCAGGCTGTCCGGGTTACTGAATGAAACCAGGTGTCCCTGCATGGGGCAGGCAATATCGCTGCCTGAAAGCAGGTAAGATTTTCCGGCTTCAGTCAGTGCATGGTCTCCGCAATAATCCGTAAAGTACACCCTGTACCCTGTTCCGGTATTCGTTGCGGGATCCGCGATGAAAGCACTCAGGCAAACAATATCATCAAACTTGAACACCTTGCCTTTTGAGGTGATCAGTTCTGCGCCAAAGCGGGGATCTGAAATGATCATTTTGCAATGCGCACAGGGATCGCTTCCCGTTTTCAGCGGCTCAGGTCCGGAACTGCATCGGGTCAACGAGATAGCTCCCATGACCAGAGCAGTCATTGCTCCCTTTTTGCCGGCAGGTACCAGCCGGATTCTCCATTCCGAAACGACAGCAAGCAGAACCAGGATGCCCGAGCCAATAAAAATCCAGCCTCCGGTATCGGGAAGAGAATATGCCCCGAAATTCAGAAGTTGCCGGAAGCCAATGAGTGGCGGCTGGTATGCCATGCCGGGAACCACAATGGCGGCATTGGGATTCAGGTTATGGCCATAATCGTATTCCCATCTGTAGAAATCCACCATGGCTAATACGCCAAACGCAAGGAAGAGGAAAAAACTGAACAAAAGGAATTTTCTGTTTTTCAGGATCCCTGTGAGAAAAAATAATCCTGCGAAGAATATTATGCACCAGGGTAAGATGGTGAATTCAGGAAAATCTGCTTTATGCAGGGTTTTCATTCCGATATAATGATTCAGACCATTGATAATATCCACATTGCCTTTCAGGTCGTTCGCATGTATTTTCAGACTGAGCCCTTCGGGATATTGCGGTGCATCAAGGTCTATCCTCCAGATGGGTACGAAGAGAACAAATACCAGACTGATGCCAGAGACGATACAAAGAATACGTGAGGTGGTTTTCAGGGGAAGTTTCACGGCCTTACAGGTTTAAGAACGGCTTACCATAATCAGGTTGTGATGTATGATAAGCCGGTTCTGTCTCTCAAAACTACACTATAAACAAAAACTAAGCTGCAATGATATTATCAGGAAGGCGCCTTTTCACCGGTACCGTAACGTAATGGCACATTGCTGGCAGACGGGGACACCCTAACATAGCCGGACATTTCCTGGTGCAGGGCACTGCAGAAATCCGTACAGTACATTGGGAATATTCCCACCCTGTCAGGAACCCATTTCAGGGTTTGTGTTTCACCGGGCATCACCAGAAGTTCCGCATTTTTGGAACCCTTGATGGCAAATCCGTGGGGAACATCCCAATCCTGCTCCAGGTTGGTCACGTGAAAATACACCTCATCCCCCATCTTAATTCCTTCAATATTATCGGGTGTAAGATGAGAGCGGATGGCTGTCATATAAACATGTACCTTGTTGCCGTCGCGTTCCACCTTTGTCATTCCTTCCCCTTTGGAAACATAGGGATTGGCGTTTTCCTCTATCTTAAAGAACTTTACAGAATGATCCTTGATAATATCCGCTTTCATGGCCTGCGCATAATGGGGTTCCCCAATGGTCGGGAAATCAAGGATGAGTTGCATCTTATCTCCGCTGATGTCAAAAAGCTGTGCGCTTTGAGTCAGTTCAGGGCCTGTCGGCAGATAGCGGTCCTTGGTAATCTTGTTATATGCAATCAGGTATTTTCCATCAGGTTTTTTTGAATCTCCACCCGGAATACAAAGGTGGCCGATGGAATAATAGGTCGGCACCCTGTCTAGGACTTTCAGGTCTTTAAGGTTCCACTTCACGACTTCACTGGAAACAAAACAGGAAGTGTACGCATTACCCCTTCCATCGAATTCGGTATGGAGCGGGCCCAGACCCGGTTTTTGTACTTCCCCATACAACGCAGCTTCATATTTGATTACAGGAATACCATCAAAGTCGCCTTCAAATTGTTTGTCGGCAATAGCCTTCTGCATCTTTTCGAAACTGAATACCGGAATGGTTGCCGCCAGTTTACCGCTGCTGACTATATAGTCACCCGAGGGATCCACATCACAGCCATGAGGTGATTTGGGGCAGGGAATGAAGTAACAAATATCCTTCAGTTCTCTGGAATCAAGAACGGTAACACCATTCTTCATTTCGGAAACGGCAGTATGTGTTTTGTCATTATACATGTTGTGTACATAACTGACTGAAACCTTCTTGCCCTTCCCCTGGTTCATGTATTCCTCAGCCTTTTTCCAGTTCACCGCCATAATGAAATCTTTATCCTTTGCCGAGGCATTTACTTCCAGGAGGGTGTGTGCCTTCTCGCTGTTGTAACAACTGAAGAAGAACCATCCGTTGGATTTTCCTTTGCCGGCGTGGGCCAGGTCAAAATCAATACCCGGACATTCAAGCTGGAATGCCAGGTCCATGTTCCCGTTGTCTTTATTGATTTTGATAAAACTGATGTATCCCTTAAAGTTATCCTTATAGGAACTGATGGGCACATCCCCGTTTACATAATCGGGAGGCACACTGAAGCGGGTACCTGCCACAACATACTCGGTGTTTTCGGTAACGAAAGCCGAACTGTGGTTCCCTCCGCTATTCGGCAGTTCAATAATTTCTGCCGTTCTGAATGTGGTCAGGTCAATTCTTGCAATGCGCGGTGTATTGTTTGCATTGGCAAAAACCCATCTGCCGTCCATCTCCCCGTTGGTTTGGGACACATCGGGATGGTGCAGGTCGTCCCAGGGAATAAATCCGTGGGAAGTGTTCAGCATGGGCTTGGTTTCTTCACTGAAGCCATAGCCTTTTTCCGGATCCACTGAAAATACCGGGATCACCCTGAACAGTCTTCCGCTGGGCAGTCCGTAAACACTGAGCTGTCCGCTGAATCCGCCAGAAACAAAATTGTAGAACTCGTCATACTTGCCAGGGGCCACATAGGTTTTTTGTGCCCCGTCGCCACTGATTGTGGTACTTGCATTTTTCGGATTACATCCGCTAAAGACTCCCAGAAGAGCAATTGCAATGATTGCTCCTGAATACATTGGTTTTGTGTTGATTGATTTGTACATAGTATATAAAGGTTTACTTGGCCTGGTCATTTTGCCTCATAAACTCATAGAGATCCCTGGCTTCCTTGTCGGAAACATTCTGGTTGGGCATCCTGACAAGACAGATTTCAAGCATGGCTTGTGCTTTCGGATCTTTGTCCAGCATTTCATCCGTATTGGTCACAAAATTCATGATCCATTCGGCAGTATGCCGGGCCGTAACACCCTTCCAGCCTGGTCCAACCAGTTTCTCATCGGAGAGTTTATGACAACTGCTGCATTTCACTTCAAATTCTTTTTTACCGCTTTCCGCCATGGCCGCATCAATGGTTGCAGGAATATCCACATGCGTGAATTTTCCCATACCGCGGTCAGGGTCATAGGAGGGGTTGCCGTTTTCAGTAGTAGCAGTGGGATTGGGGGCTGTCGTTGTGCCGGATTCCTGCCGGGTGGAGTTTCCGCCGCAGGCCCACAGGAGGGTCAGGACAATGCCTGGAAGAATGATTTTTTTCATAGCTTTTAGTATATTTTGAGAATACGGGTGCAATGTTAGATAGAGAAAAATGCCTATGTTTATGCGCGAGGTCATATTTGATAATACCCTTTTATTTTCAGCCTCCACATTCGCTTGCAATAATATTATCTATCTATTAATCAATTAGTTGCTATTTTAAAATTACCCCTGTCGGCATTAAAATATTTTTATGATTTACATCATAAATTTATCTAACTTCCATCATATTCAAAACGGTTCCCCGACATTACATTACACCAATTTTTTCACCGGAAATGATTGATCCTGATATCCTGCTTGCCCTGGGTGCGACTTACAAGAAGGTAACTGCGGATGAGGCCATTTTTGAGGAAGGCTCGCCCTGTAACTACTACCTGCAATTGGCCAGTGGCAGGGTAAAATGCATAAATATCAATGAGGACGGAAAAGAATACCTGCAACTGGTCGTGGAGCCGGGTGAAAGTTTTGGCCTGCTTCCCTTGTTTGACGGTAAAGAATATGCATCCTCTGCAATTGCTCTTGAAGACTGTGTGATATTCCGTTTGCACAAGGCCATCTTTCAACAACTGCTGCAGGATTTTCCGGAAATCCATAGCCGCTTTTCCGTGTACCTCACGGAAAGGCTGAGGTTTAAATTCTTCCTGCTCCGGGAATTTTTTTATTCCCAGCCAGAGAAAAGAATTTCATCTCTTCTCACCTACCTGAAAAAAAACAATAAGAATTATTCCAGGGAAACGGGCAGGGTTAAACTGACACGCCAGCAGATTGCCAATATGACCTGCCTCAGAGTGGAGACGGTAATCCGCGCCATGAGACGCATGCATGAGAATGGTGAAATCACCATCAAACATGGTAAGGTATATGTGGGTAAGCCGGAACCTGTTCAGGCATTCAATGATGAGGTTTTGCAATAAATCTTAATCTATGATTGAAGTCATAAATTGAGGCTTTAAATAATCCGTTTTTTGAGCCCCAAAATTGGACTTTTGAAATGGATGCAAGGAAATGGTTGAGACTATCCCTAATCAACCTATTGATTGTTTCCCTCGCCGGAACGGTATTACGTTACAAAATAGCATATTCTCTCCCTTTTATTGACCAGGGGCACCTTCTGCACGGACATTCTCACTTTGCCTTTGCGGGCTGGGTTTCCCAGGCTCTGATGGCTTTGATAGTGTACCGGCTGTCCGGGCTTTCCATCATTCGTTTCGCCCGTTACAACTGGATACTCTGGCTAAACCTGCTGGGTGCCTACGGTATGCTCATCAGTTTTCCCATTGAGGGATATGCAGGGGTTTCCATTTTCTTTTCGTCGGTGGTGATTTTTACTTCTTATATCTTTATGATATATCTGTGGAAAGACACCAGAGGTATGAATAATACCCATGCAGTCGTTCCCTGGTTCCGGGCTGCGGCGGCCTTTAATTCCTTCTCTTCACTCGGTGCATTTGCGCTGGCTTATCTGATTTCACATCACATTGCAAATCCCCGCCTGCAACTGGGATCCCTCTATTTTTATCTTCACTTCCAGTACAATGGCTGGTTTACATTCGTGATACTTGGCCTGCTTGTGGAAAAATTAAAACTGGCCGGTGTCAGGTCTTCAGTATTGACACGCTCTTTTGTGTTGTTCACCGTTTCATGTATCCTCGCATTTTTGCTGTCCACATTATGGCTGCGCATGCCACTTTCTGTTTACATGCTCGTGATTCTCGCGGCCTCCATGCAACTTGTGGCCTGGTGTATGATCCTTTGGCAGATTCTTCGGCTTCAGCATTTTTTAAAGCAGGAATTGCGTTCCCTGCCCTTTACACTGTTTTGTCTCTCCTTTGTGGCGGTTTCCATCAAATTTATTCTTCAACTGGGATCCACGGTTCCCCACCTGGGCGATTTTGCGTTTGGATTCCGACCCATCATTATCGGATACATGCACC
>JADZBN010000234.1 GCA_020852075.1 Bacteroidia bacterium | reverse complement strand
GTACTTATAAAATGTCATATTATTGATTTCATCATTGGTATTAAATCCAAAAGCCTGTGCCTGGATTTCGACACCGATGGAGAAGGTACTGCCGGTTTCCTTGTGTATGTTACCGACATCGTTAAACACCCACCAGATGGTCTGGTCGCCCAGCAGGTATTCGCCGCATTGTGCAACCGGAGACAGGTTGAATTTGGGGTAATCCCCATCTTCATAATTGTATATTCCGTCGCTGTTGACATCTTCAAAGGGAGCAAGAAAGCGTCCCTGGTTTTTAGACGGATCTCCGTTTCCCGGCCAGGTTTTAATAACTTCCGGGACCGGGTAGCCGGAAAGGTCACCACCGTGTTCGGCAAAATAGTTTACAAAATCCTTGACTTCAGTCAGGGTGATTTTCCAGTGCCGGTCGTATTGCTGACACACATCGTTTGTAATGGTAGCGTTGGTGGTATCCACCGGACCCGGCCAGAAATCGCTGCCGGACTGGCGGTAGGTTTGTGCAGCAACTTTCAGGTTTCCCGCACCATCTTTGCCACCAATCCAGATGGCACCTGAAAACAGGGAATAGTGATGAGAACCGGCAGGAATTTCGTATTCGGCATTTCCGACAAGATCCCACCACATATCACCGTTGATATAGATTGGGGTCCTGACATTATTCACATCCAGGTCAGCCCTTCCCTTTGAATCGGTACAACCGGCATAGATGCGTGCATTGTCACGGCCCGGCCTGACTACCCGTTCCTGCCCGATATTTTCCTTTGCCTGCACTGAAAATGCAGTTGCTGCAAGAAGGATCGCTGCTGCTGATAATTTTTTCATGGTATAGCGAATCTTTATTTTCTGAATGGATAATGGTTAGAAATTGACCTGCACCCCGATACGGATCCGGCGGGGAAGGCTGTAATTGCCGGGATTATTTTCTGCAATCTCATACAAGTCGTAATAAGCCGCCGGGCTGGGTTGAGTATCTATCAGCGGCTGGGCAGCAGGAGAAGCAAGGTATCCGTCATCACTCGGACTGCCGGTGGCAGCATAAACGGCCAGGATGTTTTTGGCATCAAAGACATTGAGTATCTGGAAATACACATTCATATAAATGGAATGCTGGTGGTCCCCGTTTTCATTTTTCCCCGAACGGATTTCAAAGTCTTTGTCAATACGGGCATCCACTTTAAACTGCCAGGGCAGCCGTGAACCGTTGATGGAACCATCAATTACAGAACGTCCGTTGGCAGCCGAAAGAAAGTCTGCGGTGGGAGTTATGTTGGATTTACGTGTGTAAGGCGTTCCGGAACCGGCGCGGAATACGAGGTTTGCTCCGGCATTGGCAAAAACCTGCTTGCCAAACCAAACAGGTCCGTTGTAATCCTTTCCTGCCCCGTAGTGGTAATCGAAGGAGGCAACAAATGTATGACGCTGGTCAAAGTTCAGGGGTTTTGTTTCACGAAGGTTTGTCTGTCCCTGTTGTGCCAGAATCCCGGCGTTGGCATTGGGATCCGAACCGGTACCATTGGCAAACTGCAGGGTGTAACTCAGGTTCATCCTGACATTTTTGGTACGGCGGAGATCATAGCTGAAGGTGAGACCCTTTGCGGTACCAAAGTCAATATTTCCATACGTATAGTAGGTAATGGGATATGCGTACTGAACCGGAACGATCTCGATCATATCCCTGAACTCCTTATAGAATGCCGAGATGGAGAAGGCCGAACTTCTGGAAAGTTTTTGCTGGAACACGATTTCATAATCTGTGGTACGTTCCGGTTTCAGATCCGGGTTGGAATAGGTGCTGGACAATCCCCTCGCGAGATTGCGGTAAGAAAGAGGATTGAACCGGATCAGTCCTTCCGACTGCGGGCGCTGTGTGAGGATGTCATAATGGGCAGCAAAATAGGCTTCGTCGGAAATGGGGAAGGAAAATGCAATCCTGGGCATCACATTTACCTGCGGGCTGTAATCCTTGAAAATGGTGGTGCGCACACGGCTGTTCTGCACATCATCATAATTTTTCACAAAGGGTTGCACTCCGGAACCGCTGCCGGTATTGGTAATATTGGTCAGGTCGGTGATTTCATTCCCATTGGCATCATACCACTGATCTTCATGGCGGAAGCCCACAATCCGGTTGGGATTCTGGGAATTGTTCACATATACATAATAGTCTTTCCCGATATTTGAAGGAATGTTGCCGAGCGCCTGTGCTTCCGCATCACCGGCAGTATAGGTATCAAATACCAGGTATTTATCCTTCAGTGCGCTCTGATTCGCATCAAAGCGGTCCACCCTCACCCCGATATTAAAAATCAGGTCATTGAACGTGAATTTATCCTGGATATAACCGGCAATATAATTGGGCCGGAAAGCATCAATTTTCCTCGTGAAATTGTTTTCGGCGTCCTTCTGGTAATAGAAATCCTCAATAGAGGAAGTTCCTTTCTGCTCATTTCCGAGGTAATCATACCCGTAATACCCGATATTTCCGTTATCAAGAAGTTCATCGGGAGAAAACAAATCCAGTGAATAAAAGTCAGGGCTGAGATTGTCGGTTTGAATGGTGTCGTGCATGGCAATGCCCAGTTTTTCACGGACTTTTTCATAAAAGCCTGGAGCCACCTCGCCGTCTGCGTTGGTCGTAGGAGCATACAGGCCGTGTGCATAATCCACAATGGTAACCGATTGACCACCCATGTTGCCGTAGGTCACTATCGCAGAGGATGGATCCACACCTGTTATCCTGTTATTACCCAACTGGCGCATAAGTCCCCACAGGCTGTTTGGTGAAACTGCCCAGGAACGGCTGACGCGTTGTTCGTATTCAATACCCACAACTATATTATGGTTCTTGATATCGGCGGAACCGGAAGCGGTAACCCTCATTTGGTTTTCATCCGAAATTCCATAGTACGTGCGGGTACGTCCCGGGGTAGCCCAGAGGCCATAAGTATTTAAGGCAATCCGGTTGTCATCGTTCAGGATCGCTCCCCTTACAATTATATCGAACAGGTTGTCCGTGTAACCTGCTGTTCCCAGAGGTGCCGTCATATCATAGTACTGCTGTGTATATGCCGAAGTTGTGGGATTTTGAGTACCCGGTTCGAAAGTGACCAGTGTATCTGCCGCACCGATCTGTTCCAGCACCAGGCTGTCATTTCCAGCACCCAGTGTCTGGAGATTATAAAACGGAGCACTGTATTCTGTGAATTTACCGACATACCCATAATTAAATATCTTATCCTTGTGAAGGGCATTCTGATCCACTGAATGGTTATTGCTGTAATCGAACTGGATGGTATAAAAGGCATTCTTGATGGTAGATCCCGCCTTCTCTTTTGTATCGGATGCAAAACGCTGGGTAACCTTTGCAAATGCTCTCCAGTTGGTTCCTATGACCTGATTGTTGTTGTCATAATTCATTAATGAATAAATGTCAATGTACTGGCGGCCATCCGTTCTTTCAAAAGAACCACCCATCGTAAGGGTCAGGTTTTTGGCAAGCTGGAAATCCAATTTACCATTGGCGCGGTAGGCATTAGTCGCCACATTTGGGCGGTACTTCTGAGTTTCCAGGCTATCATACGAAAAGTAGGAAGAGCGGTGGATAAAGTTGAGTCCCGAAGGAGCCCTAACGAGCGGATTTTTCCTGATGTCGTCCAGCCGGCCTTCCGGAACCACCCAGATGGGGATGGCCGATGGGTTGGGATCCTTGTCGTGCTGATATTCGGCTGCCAGAAAAAAGCCTACGACGGGTTGACCGGATTTTTTACCGTCCGCGTCCTTTTTGGTATAAAGAGGTCCGGATACATTGAATGAACCCAGGTCGTATCCGTAATCATCAAAAAGTTCAGAGGTGGATAATTCGATTCCGCCTGCAAACTGCCTCGAAGGACCACGGGTGGTAACACTGATGATACCGCCGGTTGCATCGCCGTATTGCGCGGGAACACCGCCGCTGATTACAGTGATCTGTTCCGTGCCGCTTTGGGGGAGGCCAAGGTTACCCGTAACCTTAATACCATCTACATAATATGAAGTACCATCCGAACGGGACCCGCGGATATTGATAGCTTTGCCGTCATCCTGCTGGTAGGTACCGGCAGCCTGGGAAACAATGGAATTAACATCGCGGCTGGGAGCGGCCTGGATATCTTCAAAGGTTACGGTTTTCTGGGTGGCGGGACTTCCTTTGTCAATCAGAGGTACGGTGTACTCCACCACTTCCACGCTTTTGAGTTCAACACCTTTACCCAGCTCAAAGTTGGCAAACGCAATAGCATCAGCGGTAACGAGTACGCCTTTTATTTCCATGGCCTGATACCCCACACAGGTGGCCTTGACGTCGTACTTCCCCGGATTGAGCGGCTTTATCGAATAGTTTCCGTCGAAATCGGTAACAGCGGCCTGTACCTGAGTTCCGTTGAGCAGGGCTGCAACACTTGCAAAAGGAACACCTTCTGTCCCTCCTTTTTCGGTGACCTTTCCTCGTATCTCACCGGTTTGTGCCAGGGCACTGAACCCAAGGAAGATACCAACAATAAAAGGCAAGTAAAACTTTCGTCCCATATCGGTTTGAATTTGGTTAAAGCAATGTTAATGCGGCTGGTAAAAGTATAAATTGAATAATTAAATCCAAAAACAAATTTTCCGTCTGAAAATCATGCTGAAACCAGCCGCGAACGTATGGAATATTGAAATAACAGGTGGTATTGAATCCTGTCCTCCGGGATTTTTGCCGTTGCCGGTAAGACTATATTTTTTGTATTCGTATTCCTTCAAAAGTGAAAAAACAATGCTACTTTTCTGTCATCAATCGGTCATTCCGAAAGGTTTTCTACATGAACCCGCAGAATTGAACAATTTCCTGATTTATTAACAACTCTTCGATCCTGAGTTAAATCGTTTATTTTTGCCCGGTTACCCGTTAAATCTTAATCCATATGCGCTTAACAACCCTTGAAATCAAGGGATTCAAAAGTTTCGGTGACAAGGTTACCATTCACTTTGACAAAGGAGTAACCTCCATTGTGGGACCTAATGGCAGCGGTAAATCCAATGTAGTGGATGCCATGCGGTGGGTTCTGGGCGAGCAAAAGACCCGGATGCTGCGTTCGGAGAAGATGGAAAACATCATCTTCAACGGCACCAAAAGCCGCAAACCAGCCGGGATGGCAGAAGTCTCCCTGACCTTTGAAAACACCAAAAATATCCTGCCAACGGAATATTCCACCGTAACCATTTCACGCAGGCTGTACCGTAATGGTGAAAGCGAATACCTGCTGAACCATGTTACCTGCAGGCTGAAAGATATCACCGACCTGTTCCTGGATACCGGTATTGGGTCGGATACTTATGCCATCATCGAACTGAAGATGGTGGATGAAATCCTCAACGACAAAAACAATGCGATTAAAACACTCCTTGAGGAAGCCGCAGGTATATCAAAATATAAAATCCGCAAGCGTCAGACGTTTCAGAAACTGGAGGATACGGAAGGCGACCTCAACCGGGTGAATGACCTTCTTTTCGAAATCGAACGGAATATGAAGTCTCTGGAATCCCAGGCTAAGAAGGCAGAGCGGTATCAAAAACTAAAACAACAGTACAAGGAACACAGTTCCGATCTGGCTGTTTTTACCATCTCGGAAAGCCGAAAAACCTTCGATGAACTTCAGGCCCGGGAAGCTGGACAGCAGGAATCGAAAGCAGCTCTGGATGCCAAACTGGGTGAGGAGGAAGCAGCCTTGCAGCAGATAAAACTCCTTTCCCTTGAAAAAGAAAAGGAACTGTCCGGATCACAAAAAGAACTGAATGAAAAGGTGGGCGTAATCCGGCAGCAGGAAAATGAAAAGAAAGTCAGTAATGAAAAGCTGAAGTACCTGCAGGACAGGGAAAGTGAGCTGACGCGTCAACTGTCCGGGGACAAGACCAGCCTGCTCAGTACCCAGGAACAAATCGGGGCGGCAGAAGAAGAAAAGCTCAACGAGGATCTGGTGCTGGAGCAGTTGCAAAAGCAACTGGAGGAAATAAAGGCCGGCCTTGACGAAACGCGCTCTTCGCACGACAGCATGAAGAGTGAAATCAACCGGCTGAATGATGAGGCACGGAGTATCCAGGCATCCATGCACGAATCCGAAAAGAGCCTTGCTGTCACCCAGGCGAGGAAAGATTCCCTGCAACGGGAAATCGAAAGACTCAGTGATGATAACACACAAAAGCAGGGTGAACACGATACCCTGAAAAACCGTGCTCTGGAAAGCAGGGAAATAAAAGAAAAAAAAGAACAGGACCTCCAACTACTTCTCGAAACGGAAGAACACCTGGGTCATGAGATTATCCGGCTGGATGATGAACTGAAACGGCTTACGGATGATGTGATTGCCGGAGGCCGGAAACTGGATGCCAGACAGAATGAATACCAACTCACCAAAAGCCTCGTGGAAAACCTTGAAGGGTATCCCGAATCGCTGAGGTATCTCCGGAAAAACAGTGCTACTGCAGGGAATGCGCCGCTGTTCAGTGAAATTTTAAACTGTCCTTCGGATTTTAAACCCGCCATTGAAAGCTACCTGGATCCTTATATGAACTATTTTGTCATTGAGGATATTGATGCGGCCAGCAAGGCCATCAATCTGCTCAGTGAAGCCTCAAAAGGCAGGGCAGGTTTTTTTATTCTCAGAAATTACGATGACCTTCACGTGTCTGATGTAAAGGAAATACCCGGATGCATACCGGCATTTTCCATAATGGACGTATCCTCCGCATACCGGAATCTCTGTGCTGCCCTGCTCAGGGATGTATATATCGTTACGGAAAATCAGGAACAAACGCCTTACCTTGAGAAGGACTACCCTTCCTGCATTTTTATTTCAAGGAACGGCAAATATTGCCGGACCAGAAATACACTTTCCGGAGGTTCCGTCGGTACGTTTGACGGAAAGAGAATCGGACGTGCCAAGCATCTGGAGGACCTGAGCAGGGAGATCGAAACCCTGAATCTTTCCCTGGGAGGGCTCAAAGCACACCGCGATGAAATCCAGCAGGAACTTCAGGATTGCAAGAAAAACAGGGAACAACTCATCTCCGACAAGAACAACCTGCAGCAGGAAGCCAACAAAGCACTGAATGAGTTCAGTTCACTCCACAACAAAGCGGAACACCTGCACTCCAGCATGGAGAATAATCTGAAAATTCTGCAGGGCCTCCGGGGGCAACTTTCCGCCATTGATGAAACCCTGATTCAGAATAATATCAGCTTTCACGAACGGCTGGATCAACTCCGGTCAGAGTTTGAATCCATCAGCAATACCCTTTCGGCCATGCAGTCGGATTTTCATTCCCTGACTGAGAAAATGAATGAGCAGAGTCAGAATTACAACCAGCACAATATCCGGTGCATTCATCAGCAAAATAAAATTGCCACCATTGTCCGGGATCATGCCTATAAACAAAACCTGCTTGAATCACTGACCCGTAATATTGATGAGAACACCGCCGGACTTGAACAGGTGCAGGCTCAGATAAAAAACCTGATTGAAAGCAGTTCGGATTTCGATAACCAGTTGCTTGCACTGTATGCGGAGAAGGAAACCATGGAACAATCCGTTTCGGTTATTGAAGCGGCCTATTTCAGTTCCCGCGGAGAAATGGATACGCTTGAAGGCACCATACGGCAAACCCGTTACCAGCGCGAACAGGCGGAGCAACTTGGGCAGAGTATCAGGGATAAGACCAACGAACTGAAGCTGCAACTGAATTCCCTGAAAGAGCGTCTGTTGGTGGAATTTGGCATTGACATTAATGACATTCTGGAAAAGGAACCCAATCCGGACCTTTCTGAAGAAGAATTAAAGGAAAAGGTTCAGAAACAGAAAACCCAGATTGAAAATTTCGGGCCGATCAATCCCATGGCAGTTGACGCCTATAATGAAATCCAGGAAAGGCATGTGTTCATCACCACCCAGAAAGAGGATCTTGCAAAGGCAAAGGAATCACTCCTTAAGACGATCGAAGAGATTGAACATACGGCAAGGGAAAATTTCATGAAAGCGTTTACCGATATCCGTCATAATTTCATCATGGTATTCCGGTCCCTGTTTACAGATGATGACGATTGCGACCTTGTGCTGTTAAATCCCGATAATCCTACCGAAAGCGAGGTGCAGATCATTGCCAAACCGAAAGGTAAAAGACCGCTTTCCATATCCCAGTTATCGGGAGGAGAAAAAACCCTTACCGCCACCGCCCTGCTGTTCGGCATTTACCTGCTTAAGCCTGCGCCCTTTTGCATCTTCGACGAAGTGGATGCGCCGCTGGATGATAACAATATTGATAAATTCAATACCATTATCCGTAAGTTCAGCAAGGACTCGCAGTTTATCATTATCACCCATAACAAACGGACGATGGCCGCCACCGATATCATGTACGGTATCACCATGGTGGAACAGGGCATCACCGAGGTAGTTCCTGTGGATCTAAGCGAGGTGGTTGATCATTAATCCTACTGGTATTTCTTACCGTATTATAGACCCGATCAACAAGGCAGCATACTGTATTCAATGCCTTACACTTTTTTTTTACCCGTCCTGAGGGATTGCACTGAGGTGAAGGAACCGGGATGGGAAAGTGACCTTACTGGCTGCGCTTAACCCTTTCCTGTTTTTTGAGATCCGGGATTTCAATATCCTGTCGTAAGGTGTTGCATCGTTGCAGGAATAACCCCCTCCATAAGCGACCATCAAAACAGAGAGCCTACGGGTTGCACACAATACTCCTTCCTGCTGATTTCAGAGAACCGGTATATCATGATTTTTCTTCATTACCGGATTGTGTTTGATCCCTTTTCCGGATAGCAATGATCTTTTACCACATCTGCATTATATTGAATATCATTTATTTATGCAAATACAGGGATGTCGTGACGATTCCAGAAACAGATCATGATGCTGTGTCTGTGCCAAAGATCCCAATAGCAAATAGCAACAGGCAACTTGAATAATGAAAACGGTAAGCACAAATTTATTCAACGTAAAATTACCTGTCAAGATACGGACAGATGCCAGTCGGGTTTGATGGATCTCTTTTATTCGAAAGGCTATTAGTTGCCTGCTTTCCTTTTGATGAAGAAACGAAGGTGTTCCAGGAATGGCATACAGGCTAAAAAAGAAGTCCCCCGGGGGAACCCGGAGGACTTCAGTTATTTCAGAATAGCGAGGATTATTCCACCACGATACGCATGGTTTGAGCATCCGCTCCATCTGTTTCAAGAGACAACAGGTACATACCTTTTGCGACTTTGCCAAGGTTCAGGTCTGTCATATTCAGGCCTTCCACAGCATTCATCACATCACTAACCACCACATTTCCAAGCAGGTCAGTTACTTTCACTACGTATCTGGCTGTGCTGGAAGCGGTGAAGTTTACGGTAAGGATACCATGGGTCGGATTGGGATAAGCACTCAGGACCGGAGCTGATGAAAGCTCATCATCCGTGGTGCGGCAACCAAGGTTTACAGAAACTACTTTCTGACCCGGGCTACCATATCCGCAGGAATTCACACCATTGACCTTAATAACCGCAACGCTGGACAATGCCGAGTTGAAGTTCACGGTAGCGCTGGTTCCGCCCGGTGCGATGGATGCGCCGCCGGTAACAGACCAAATGTAGGAGGACGCACCGGTAATGGGTGCAATACTGTATCCTACACCGGTTTGAGACTTACAAACACTTGCCGGACCGGTGATTGCACCGCCTGCACCCGGAACGGCCTTAATAAGTCCGCAACGTGCAGTACCTGTGCCACAACCGTTAATAGCAGCCACGCAGATGGTTCCGCTTGAGAAACCAGGTGCAAAGTCAACGGTAATAGAGGTTCCGTTGAGCGGAGTGCTTGGTGTTACACCGGCAGGCAGCGTCCAGATATAGCTGGTTGCGCCCGCTACAGGAGCAATACTGTAGGTAACACCGGTAGCGCTACATACTGAAGTGAAGGGTCCCGTAATACCACCGGGCTGATTCGGAGTAGCTTTGATGGTATAGGTACGGGTGAACGAACCGCAGACACTGAAGGTGGTCACTGACAACGTACCGCCATTGAATGCAGGGCCAAAGTCCACCACACAGGAAGGACCGCTGGATGTAACCACTGTCATATCACCGGTAGTAGTCCAGGTATATCCTGTAGTACCGTTAACATTTGAAATAAAGTAGTTAACACCCAGGGTATTGGCACATACAGTACCGGGTCCGAACAGGGCGCTGGAGTGGATCGGAACACCCGTCAGTGTCATACCGCTGGTTTGGGAATTACCCACGCAGTTGGATGCAGCAACAGAGATTGAACCCTGACCGAATCCGGCAGGAATATTAACATCTACTGTTGTCGTACCCTGTCCGCTGGCAATGGATACTCCGGCACCGGTTACCACCCAGTTATAACTGGTAGCATTGATTAC
Organism: Bacteroidia bacterium; assembly: GCA_020852075.1. Taxonomy (GTDB): domain Bacteria; phylum Bacteroidota; class Bacteroidia; order AKYH767-A; family 2013-40CM-41-45; genus JADZBN01. The sequence continues at coordinate 2,720 of JADZBN010000234.1, read as the reverse complement.
AGGAGCAATGGAATAGGTAGCAACAGTTCCTGAGGAACCGCCACAGATAATCTGAGGACCGCTAACGGGGCCCGGCTGAAGCGGACGAACCGTGAGCGCCAGTACATTGATACAGGACATGGTGCCCTGGCCACAACTGTTCTGGGGAGTTACACAGATGAAACCACCGGAATAAGTAAGATCAAAATCCACCGTGATGCTCTCGGTAGTTGAAGTACCGGTTGCTCCTGAAGGCAGGGTCCAGATATAGGAAGTTGCAAAGGGAACAGGTGCGATGGAGTACACCACGCCATTCTGTCCGCGGCAAACACCCGGTGATCCGCTGATGGGTCCGGCTGCGCCGGGGCCACCGCCAACACCACCTACTGTAGCAGAAGCAGTTCCTGTGCAGCCGTTAGCGTCGGTGATCGTTACCGTATAGGTGCCGGCACCAAGTCCGGTAACCGTAGAAGTGGTTCCGCCACCTGGGCTCCACAGGTAGGTATAATTGCCAGCACCGCCACTTGCAGTAACGGATACTGAACCGTCATTCTGACCGCAGGTAGCATCCACCGCAGTGGCTATGCCTTCAACCTTGGTTGGTTCTGTCAGGGTAACAAGCGTAGAAGCAGTACAACCATGTGCATCGGTTACAGTGTAAACGTCCGAGCCTCCCCCCTGGTTAAAGGTACCTTCTCCGGTATAAGGAGGTGTACCGCCCGAACCGGTCACCGTTACGGCCACCGTACCGCCAAAGCACTGGATGGTACCGCCGGGAACGGCAGAAATGGTAAGTACGGAAGGTTCATTGATGGTTACGCTGCAACTTGCAGTACAACCGTTGTTATCTGTTACGGTATATGTATATGTACCGGCAGCAAGACCCGTAGTTGTGCCCGTTCCGGTGTATGGCGCAGTGCCTCCGGAGGCAGTCACTGTGGCTGTTCCGTCATTCGCACCATTACAACTGATATCCGTACCGGAGCAGGATGCCACAAGTGCAGCGGGCTCATTAATGGTTACGGTACAGCTTGCTGTACAACCGTTATTATCGGTTACTGAATAGGTATATGTACCCGCAGCAAGACCGCTGAAGGTTCCGGTTCCGGAATAGGGAGCCGTACCGCCGCTGGCGGATACTGTTGCTGAACCATCCAAACCGCCGTTACAGGATACATCCGTACCAGAACAGGATGCCACAAGAGCAGCCGGTTCATTTATAGTAACAGAACAATTCGCAGTACAACCGGAGGTAAGGTCGGTTACGGTTACTGAATAGGTACCTGCTGCAAGGCCGGTAGCCGAAGCGCCGGTACCGCCATTACTCCAGAGATAATCCAGGGAGCCGATGGCGCCGGTTACTGAAACCGATGCAGAACCGTCGCTGCCGCCGTTACAGGTAACATCCGTGCCGGAGCAGTTGGCAACAAGTGCACAACCGGGAGCACCCACTGTTGCACACGCGGTAATGGAACAACCGTTATTGTCTGTGATAGTGAAACAATAATTGCCCGGAGCAAGACCTGTCATCGGTGACGCAGGTGTAATAATATAAGGAGGCGTACCGCCGCTTACCGCGCCCAGGCTAACACTGCCGTCGGTACATGACTGGCAGGAAGCATCCGTAGCTGTGGCAGTTGCTGAAAGTGCAGCCGGTTCGTTGATAGTTACTGAACAGGTTGAAGTACAGCCTTTGGAGTCGGTTACCGTAAAGGTATAGCTACCCGCGGCAAGACCTGTTTGAGCACCTGTCCCGCTATATGGCGGAGTTCCGCCGGAAGCCTGCACATCGGCTGAACCGTTAGTGCCGCCGTTGCAGCTTACATCATTGATTACAGAACAACTGGCGGAAAGAGCTGAAGGCTCATTGATGGTTACCGAACAACTTGCTGTACAACCATTATTATCCGTTACAGTATATGTATAAGTACCTGCAACAAGACCGTTGGTAGTACCGGTTCCCGTGTAGGGAGCCGTGCCGCCGCTGGCTGTTACCGTTGCAGTTCCGTCACTGCCGCCGTTACAGGATACGTCTGTACCTGAACAGGATGCAACCAGAAGGGCCGGCTCATTTACAGTAGCCGTACAAGTTGCAGTACATCCATTATTATCCGTTACAGTATATGTATAAGTGCCTGCAACAAGACCCGTGGTAGTACCGGTTCCCGTGTAGGGTGCCGTACCGCCTGATGCAGTAACGGTAGTGGTACCGTTGTTGCCGCCGTTACAGGATACATCTGTGGCTGAACAGGAAGCAACCAGAAGAGCCGGCTCGTTTACAGTTGCCGTACAACTTGCTGTACATCCGTTATTATCCGTTACAGTATAGGTATAAGTGCCTGCAACAAGGCCGGTGGTAGTACCGGTTCCCGTGTAGGGACCTGTACCGCCGCTGGCTGTTACCGTTGTTGAGCCGTCTGAACTACCGTTGCAGGTAGCATCGGTTGAAGAGCAGGAAGCCACCAGCAGAGTCGGTTCCGTAATGGTTACAGAACAATTTGAAGTACAGCCTTTGGAGTCGGTTACCGTAAATGAATAGGTACCTGCGGCAAGACCTGTTTGAGGACCTGTTCCCGTATAGGGCGGAGTTCCGCCGGAAGCCTGCACATCGGCTGCACCGTTGGTGCCGCCGTTGCAGCTTACATCATTGATTACAGAACAACTGGCGGAAAGAGCTGAAGGCTCATTGATGGTTACCGAACAACTTGCTGTACAACCATTATTATCCGTTACAGTATATG
>JADZBN010000233.1 GCA_020852075.1 Bacteroidia bacterium | reverse complement strand
TACCACAGCGCCTGACAGCATTTGCAACAGTGTGGACTTTCCCGAGCCATTGGGGCCCAGTACTGCTACTTTCCCCGAGGCATTTAAGGTAAGGCTGAGGCCACGGAAAATCCATTCCCTGTAATACTTCTTGCCTGCCTTTTGCAGCTCAATCTGCACAATATCTTATGGTTAATTTATTCCTCTTCACCCCTGTATCCTTTCAGAATCCCGCGGGAAGATGATTTTACAAAGGCAATAATCTGATCCAGTTCAATAGTTGCAGGCAGATCCTTTTCAAGAATCTCAAGTGCATGGGAATTACTAAGACCTTTAACAAACAAAGTCCTGTAAATTTCCTGTATTCCTGCAATCTTTTCATTTGAAAAACCACGACGCTTCAGGCCCACAGAATTGACTCCCGCGTAAGCCAGAGGTTCATGAGCAGCTTTAATATAAGGCGGAACATCTTTCCGGACCAGGGAGCCGCCGCTAATCATAACATGGGATCCGATCCGTACAAATTGATGAATGGCAGACAAGCCTCCGACAATAGCATAATCATCAATAGTGATATGTCCGGCCAGCGTAGCTCCATTCGCTAAAATGCAATTATCCCCCACAATACAATCATGTGCGACGTGCACATAGGCCATCAGTAAATTATTATTTCCAACAACGGTTCTGCCCAGGGCTACGGTTCCCCGGTTAATGGTTACGAATTCCCGAATGGTGGTATTGTTGCCAATCTCGGCTGTTGTTTTTTCGCCGGCAAATTTCAAATCCTGAGGAATTGCGGAAATTACAGCTCCGGGGAAAATCCTGCAATTCTCTCCGATCCTTGCCCCGGGGAAAATTGTAACATTACTTCCAATCCAGGTACCGTCTCCAATAACCACATCATCATGAATCATGGTGAAGGGATCCACCTGAACTCCCGTTCCGATTTTTGCTCCGGGATGAATGCTTACCTGAGATGATTTCATAGTACTTTCCGGTGATCCCTGAATAAAATCAGGCTTTCGTCCTGTTCTTCCTGACAATTTGAGCCATCATTTCCGATTCCATAACTACTTTATCTCCGACAAATGCCTTTCCCTTCATGTGGCAGATGCCCCGTCGGATCGGGGAAATCAGTTTCAGGCGGAAAACCAGGGTATCACCGGGTAATACCATATCGCGGAATTTGGTATTGTCAATCTTCATAAAATATGTAAGGTAATTTTCCGGATCGGGGACGGTATTCAAAACCAGAATTCCTCCAGCCTGGGCCATGGCTTCAATCTGGATCACCCCCGGAAGTACCGGTGCGCCCGGAAAATGCCCCGGGAAAAACCATTCATTATGGGTCACATTTTTCACACCAACCACATGATGATCACTCAATTCAAGGATCTTGTCAATAAACAGAAAAGGATGCCTGTGCGGGAGGATTTTCATGATTCCATTTATATCGAACAGGGGACTGGCGTTTATGTCATACCTGGGCGCCCTCTCGCGGAAGCGATCCCGTTTCATGAGTTCCTTTATTTTCCTGGCGAATGCAACATTTGCTACATGGCCCGGCCGTGCAGCAAGAATATGACCTTTCAGCGGTGCGCCTACCAGGGTAAGGTCACCCACAATATCCAGCAATTTGTGTCTTGCAGGTTCATTTTGAAATCTAAGTTTGGCATTGTTTAAAAATCCTCTTTCGGCAGTAACTTTTTCCTTATGAAAAATTTTTGCCAGATGTTTCAGCTTGTCTTCAGAAACCGGTTTGTCAACAACCACAATTGCATTATTAATATCACCTCCCTTAATCAGATTGTGTTCAAGAAGCATTTCCAACTCATACAGGAAACAAAAAGTACGGCTGTCGCTAATTTCTGATTTGAACTCCCTGATATTATACAGTGTGGCATGCTGGGTTCCCAGTAAATCACTGTTGTAATCAACCATCACGGTAATCCTGAAATCTTCACTGGGAACTGCCAGCATTTCCGTTTTGCGGGTAGGGTCTTCGTAGGTAATATTTTCACTCAGATGATAATAGTGCCTTTCTTCCGACTGACGTGCGATACCTGCTTTTTCAAATAGGTCCAGAAATGGTTTGGAACTGCCATCCATGATAGGCACCTCAGGACCATCAATATCCATGAGGATATTGTCAATTTCCATGCCTGCAAGTGCTGCCAGCACATGCTCAACGGTACTTATCCGGGCCTCACCCTTGCAAAGGGTCGTGCCACGGTCGGTGTCCGTTACATTGTCAACATCTGCCTCGACAACAGGCTGTCCGGGGAGGTCAATCCGCCGGAACTTATATCCGTGATTTTCTGGTGCGGGTTGAAAAGTCAATGAAACCAGCACGCCGGTGTGAAGTCCGACTCCGTTGATCGTAACGGGATTGCGCAAGGTAGTTTGCCTTACCACTCCTGCGGTTTCAGGCTTATTTTCCTGCATTTCTGTTGATTTTTTTGATTCAATGCGTCCTGGCTCAACAAGTGTTTGGTTTTCAGTCATTCTAATGAATATTGGGAATTCCTCTTAGAACAAAGAGGTCAAAAATAAAAATAATTCACTGAAAATTATGAAAGCAGGCCAACTTCTAAAAAGTGTACAGGGTATTTAACCACAAAATTCCATCAGGATGGAATCTGACGAAGATCCGTTATGGTCTGCTCCAATTCCTTAATGCGTTTTTCAAGTTCAGGCAGTTTTCTGAACACCACATAGGTGCGCTTGTAATCTCCGATACCAAATGCAGGAGAACCCTGAACAATTTCTCCCGGGGTAGTGATGCTGGTGCCGATTCCGGATTGTGCGGCAATTTTTACTCTGTCTGCAATTTCAATATGCCCCACAATGCCAACCTGGCCACCAATCATACAATCACGTCCAATTTTTGTTGAGCCGGCGACACCGGTTTGTGCAGCAATCACCGTGTTCTCCCCGATTTCCACATTGTGTGCAATCTGGATCAGGTTATCCAGTTTAACACCCTTTCGAAGAATTGTGGATCCCAGGGTAGCCCGGTCAATCGTGGTATTGGCTCCTATTTCCACAAAGTCCTCAATGATTACATTGCCAATCTGGGCCACCTTCTTATACTGATTATTGTTGCTTGGGGTAAATCCAAAACCATCCGCGCCAATAATAGTTCCTGAATGCAAGGTACAATCAGAACCGATCTTACAATCAGAATATACCCGTACTCCCGAAAACAGGATGGTATTATCCCCGATACTTACGTTATCCCCTACGAATGAATGCGGGTAAATCTTCACATTCTTTCCCAACGTAACATTGGAACCGATGTAAACAAAAGCACCTACATAGCATCCTTCGCCTGCTACCAGATCCGGAGAAATGGAACTCATTTCCTCGATTCCTTTCCGGTCATTTCTTATCTGATTATAAATTTCAAGCAGATGGACAAAAGACTGGTAAGGATTCTCAACACGGATGATTGCCGGTTCAAGCTTCTTTTCCGGAATGAAGGAATCGGATACAATTACCAGCGAGGCTTTCGTGGTATAGATGAAGGATTCATATTTGGGATTCGCGAGAAATGTCAGCGATCCCTCCGCTCCTTCTTCAATTTTACTCAGACGGCTGATTTTGATATCTTCTCTGCCTTCCAGTTTTCCATTAAGAAGATCACAAATCTGCCTGGCGGTAAATTCCATGTAGTTCAAAACGAGGGACGAATTTAGGCTTTTTTAAGGATAGAAGTCAACTAAAAGTCAGCCCTTTACAGGGCTCTTCAGGAAGTAAACGAAATTTCCTACAGAATCTTTAATTTTTAATAGAAACCTGGATTTTTGCGAATTTCCGGTGTTTTTTATGAAAAGAGGTGTCTAATAATCCATTTCCCCCTTCACCAGACCCGTTAGCCTCCACTTGCTGTCAGGGTCAGGGCCAGCCCGGATCCGGTGCGGCCATCATTCCTCCGTTCCGTGACTTCTCAGTACATTTTCCGGGGTTAGATCCGTACGGGTGTGGCCCCGCTGTCGCGGTGTCCGGAGTATCGTTATGCACGGTATCCGAAACGGGAGTTCCACATACCATGAAGAGCGCACATTTTTCCGTTGAATCCCGAAGTTAATCAGGGGTCACGGATTTCCATCGGAGCCGTCAATTCCCTATTTCGGAAAACAGAGATAATGCTTTTCAACAGGCTCGCTCATGTATTTTATATTCAATGTGTCGGAGGCATCTGCGATATCCATGATAGTACCATCCTTCATCCGAATGTTTATTTTATCCTTATCCCTTTGATATGCATTATTCACAATTTTCCCCCTGACGAAATAATAGGATAAATCCCTTTCTGACACCTTAGAGGTTTTTAGTGTATGATCTCTTGCGGTGGAAATAGCCGCTTCCGGGAAGGGTTCCTTTTGCAACATTACCTTAAACAATCTTCTTTCGATCAGCCTCCTGCAAAGGTCGGACAGCACATAATCATCAGAACCCGTCCAGACCTTAACCGATGCTGACACGTCGCTGTCGTCCAGTTGGGCAAAAGTATCAAGCAGGCCGGGGTCGGACTTGAAATCATTCAGGGAATATTCTTTCATAAGAAAAACCATGAGTGCCGGAGTTGCGAATAGTTTTACTCCGGATTTGACAAGTTCCTTGGCCCGTTTCAGTATATTGATCAGGAGACATTCTGCACCAACCACCGTTTTATGCAGATAGACCTGCCAGTACATCAGCCTCCGTGCAATGATAAATTTTTCAATTGAATAAATCCCCTTTTCCTCAATTACCAGTTCATCATTGGCCAGGTCAAGCATTTTAATAATCCTGTCATGGCTTATTACACCTTCCGAAACACCGGTAAAAAAACTGTCCCTGCTGAGATAATCGAGTCTGTCCATGTCCAGCTGACTGCTGACAAGCTGGTGTAAAAATTTTTTTTCATACTTGTTTCTGAAAATATCAATGGCCAGGTGTAGCCTTCCGTCCAAATGCTGATTAAGCCTGTCCATAAAAAGCGCTGATAATTCTTCATGGCGGATGTTTGTAACAATAGAATCTTCCAGTGCGTGAGAAAACGGACCGTGACCAATATCATGCAACAGGATAGCAATGGTAACCGCTTCTGTTTCCTCAGGGGAAATGTCATATTCTTTTGATTGAAGAACTCCGATCGCCTGTTCCATCAGGTGCATGGCGCCAATTGCATGATGAAACCGTGTATGATGAGCCCCCGGATAAACCAGGTGGGTCATCCCAAGCTGGCGTATCCTCCTGAGCCGCTGAAAGTAAGGATGCTCAATAATCGGCATTACCCTGTTACGCGGCATTGAAATAAATCCGTAAATAGGATCGTTGATAATTTTCAGGTTACTCACTGCTGAATTCTTACCGGCAAATATCTATAATAACCCTTGAGATACAATACCGCCTGACAAATCAATCCCTCATTTGTTCTTTGCCTGTGGCCGGGTTCAATAATTAAAAATATTTCACGTTACATTGGAAAGAACACATTGAATAACGTAAATACCGGCTATGAATCGCAACAACTTTGTTACCTTTGGAAACAGGAATACAACCCTGATTGAAACATTAGATATGGATAAAATTACAATTCTCTGGGCCGATGATGAAATGGATTTATTAAAGCCTCACCTTCTTTTTCTGAAGGAAAAGGGGTATGAAGTTCATACTGTTACCAACGGCGACGATGCTCTGGAGCAAATAAAAAAGAACGACTTTGATATTGTTTTTCTTGATGAAAATATGCCGGGAATATCCGGGATAGAGACACTCTCCCGTTTAAAAAATATTAAACCGGGGATACCTGTTATCATGATCACCAAGAGTGAGGAAGAACAGATTATGGAGGAAGCCATAGGCAGTAAAATTGCCGATTATCTGATAAAGCCCGTAAATCCCAACCAGATATTGCTTTCCCTGAAAAAAAATCTGGAAAACAAAAGACTGATCAGTGAAAAGACGGCATCGGCCTATCAGCAGGAGTTCCGCAATATCGGAATGACACTTAGTGACCGTCTGACCTGGGAAGACTGGAAAACGGTGTACAGGAAGCTTGTATTCTGGGAACTGGAACTTCAAAAATCTTCTGATGAAAGTATGTACGAAATTCTCACTTCCCAGAAAAGTGAGGCCAATCTGCTCTTTTCAAAATATATTGAATCCAATTATACAGGCTGGCTGAAGAATCCGGATGAAAACACCCCGGTACTGTCGCATCAGCTCATGAAGAAAAAAATCCTTCCGGCAATAGATCAGACTCAGGATCCGGTTTTCCTGATCCTGATAGACAACCTGAGATATGACCAGTGGAAGGTTATCCAACCATTGATTTCGGATCTGTTCCGCAGCCAGGAGGACGACCTGTATTTAAGCATTCTTCCTACCGCCACTCAGTATGCAAGGAATGCTATTTTTGGCGGGCTCATGCCTGCAGAATTAGAAGCCCGTTTTCCAAAGCTTTGGCTGAATGATGAGGATGAAGGTGGCAAGAACCTGCATGAGGAGGAATTTCTTGCGGATACTTTGAAAAGGTTCAGGAAAGAATATAAATTCTCATACACCAAGATTACTAATTATACGGACGGCAGGGAACTGGTAGACAACATTCCGCATTTAATGAATAACAGGTTTAATGCAATTGTTTACAATTTTGTGGACATGCTTTCCCATGCACGAACTGAAATGGAAATGATACGTGAACTTGCAGATGATGAGGCCGCATACAGATCCCTGACCTTATCCTGGTTTGAACATTCACCGTTGTTTGATGCCATACGTCGAATGGCCGAAAAAAAGGTACGATTAATCATTACCACGGATCATGGAACCATCCGGGTGAAAGAACCTGTAAAAGTCATTGGAGACCGGAGTGTCAATACCAATTTACGGTATAAGCAGGGCAGGAATCTGAACTATGACAAGAGAGATGTGTAT
>JADZBN010000232.1 GCA_020852075.1 Bacteroidia bacterium | reverse complement strand
TTCTTGAAGACACCGGCTATATGGCGCGGGTAAGTTTTATCATGGATAAAATGATGCGAAAATTCGGGCTCAACGGCAAATCCCTGATTCCGCTTATGAGCGGGGTCGCGTGTGCGGTACCTGCCATCATGTCCACGCGTACCATTCAAAACCGCAAAGAACGACTCATCACCATCCTTGTTACACCTCTCATGAGTTGTTCGGCGCGTCTTCCCATATACACCCTGCTCATTGCCCTGATTATACCGGCCGACTATTTTTACGGAATGAACCTTCAGGGGATGGTACTGATGCTTTTTTACCTGTTGGGATTTATTTCCGCACTTGCCGCAGCCTGGGTTATGAAGTTTATCATCAAGGTAAAGGAACGCAGTGTATTTATTATGGAACTCCCTATGTACAGGGTTCCCAGGTGGTCCTCAATCGGACTTCATATTATCGAAAAAGTAAAAATTTTTCTTTTTGATGCAGGAAAAGTAATTATTGCCATCTCCATTATTCTCTGGGTGCTATCCTCATTTGCTCCCGGTCATGCCTTTGACCGGATAGAAAAAAAATATAATTCGGCTCAATACACAGATACGTATTCGACACAGGAGATTTCCCGGAAAATTCAGAGCGATAAACTGGAGGCCTCCTATGCAGGAAGGCTGGGCCATGTGCTGGAGCCTGCGATCCATCCTTTAGGATTTGACTGGAAAATCGGAATTGCTCTTATTACTTCATTTGCTGCCAGGGAAGTATTTGTCGGTACCATGTCAACCATTTACAGTGTTGGTGATGAAACTGCTTCCACTAAAACGGTGAAGGAAAAAATGAAGGAGGAAATCAATCCCGAAACGGGAGGGCCCCGCTATACTTTTGCTGTCGGAATTTCCCTTATGCTATTCTATGCCTTTGCCATGCAGTGTATGAGTACGGTGGCGGTAGTGTACAGGGAAACAAGGCGGATCCGGTATCCGCTTATCCAAATCCTGTATATGAGTGGTATGGCATATTTTGCGAGCCTGGCAGCATACCAGATCCTTAAATGACCGTGTGATCCTGTTCATAATCCCCGTGTACAAACATTTGCTGGCGGGAATCATCTGTTATCTTTGGATGTAAATGGAATACATAGAAGATATTCTGCGCAGGTATTTACCTGAAGAAGTGGTTCCCATCTGTACCCGTTGGATTGTTCAGAAGAATATTCAATTGAAAATTACGCGTGGGAGGGCGTCTCGGTTGGGGGATTATATACCTGTCCGGGGAGGACTGGCTCACCGGATTACGATTAATCATGATTTGAATCCGTACGCGTTTCTTATTACTTTTATTCATGAAGTAGCTCACCTGTTTGTATTTGAAAAGTATGGAACCCGGCCATTGCCGCACGGGAAGGAGTGGAAACATCAGTACCGGGAACTTTTATCGTGGTTTATGGCAAAAAAAATTTTTCCGCAGGATCTGGAAGATGCCATTATTGACAGCCTGAAAAACCCCGGTGCAGGGAGCTGTACGGATGCCCGGCTGACGCGTCTCCTGATGCAGTATAACCCCGGTCATGCCGCGCATATTGTCCACCTTGAAACACTTCAGGAGGGCGACCTGTTCCGGCTCAGCCATTCCAGGAACAGATCTGTGTACAGCAGGGGAAAAAGAATCCGTACCCGATTTCGCTGTAAGGAAAAAAACACCGGTACCATTTTCCTGATTCACGGCATTGCAGAGGTGGAAAAGGCTTCCTGATGAAAAAGTTCTCAGGCCGTTCATGTATAGCCGGAGGCTGGTATTAAACGGTGGTTTTCAACCGCTAAAATTTATCCTGTAATGAACGTTCATTTGGCAGAAGTTACACGATATTTTTTACTTTTGTAACAAAGGTTCTTTTAAAATTTATTCCTATGACTGATACGATCTTAGCCCGGTCCGGGGTGTTGGATGTTTCTGAAATGGCCGAAAACCTGATTGGTTCAGAAATTATAAAACTTGCGGCTGAAATCCAGGAAAAGACCAAAAACGGAGAACAGATATTTAATTATACCATTGGAGATTTCAACCCGGAAATATTCCCTATTCCTGAAGATCTGAACCGGGCCATCGTAGAGGCATATAAAAACCATAATACAAATTATCCGGCTGCCAATGGGATGGCTGAACTCAGGAAAGTGGTTTCCGCCTTCCTGAATGAGCGGGAAGGCCTTGATTATCCAGCGGATCAAATTCTGATATCCGGAGGTGCCAGGCCGCTGATTTACGCCACCTATATTACATTGCTTGATCCTGGCGATACCGTGGTTTTCCCCGTTCCATCCTGGAACAACAATCATTATGTCCATCTGAGCAGTGCCCGGCCGGTGATGATTGAAACCCGTCCTGAAAATAATTTTCTGCCAACCGTTAAAGATCTGGAAGGGAAATTGAAAAACGCCACCCTGCTTGCACTTTGTTCACCTCTGAATCCCACCGGAACCGTCTATTCCAGGGATCAGCTTGCTGAAATCTGTGATATGGTACTGGAAGAAAACAAACGCCGCGGACCGGATAAAAAACCGTTGTATATGATGTATGACCAGATTTACTGGGTACTCACATTTGGCAATACGGTGCATTACAATCCGGTTAGCCTGCGTCCGGAAATGAAACCTTACACCATTTTTATTGACGGGATAAGCAAATCACTGGCAGCAACCGGAGTAAGGGTCGGATGGGCTGCAGGGCCAATGAATGTCATGGAAAAAATGAAATCCATCCTTTCACACATCGGTGCCTGGGCGCCAAAAGCAGAACAGGTCGCCACGGCGAATTACCTGAGTCAGCGGGAATCCATAAATACATTTTTATCCACATTCAGGCGTGAGATTGAAGAAAGGCTGCACGGCTTTTACAAGGGATTTATGGAGTTAAAAAAGTCCGGATTCCGCGTTGATGCCATTGCGCCCCAGGCGGCCATTTACCTGACCGTTCAACTCGACCTTAAGGGATTGAGAACACCTGAAGGTAATGTGCTGGCATCTCAAAAAGATGTAACCCGGCACATCCTGAATGAGGCCAGGCTTGCATTGGTTCCATTTTCTGCATTTGGCTCGGGTGAAGAATCTCCCTGGTACCGGTTATCCGTCGGTACCTGTAATAAAAGTGAAATTCCGGATGTGTTTGCCTCATTGAAAAAGGTTCTATCGGGCCTGAAAAAATAATCCATCATTCCGGCTGACATCTCAGATAATCCCTGCCTATAGGTCGAGCATTACCCACACGCATTAACGTCGGACAAACAACGTGATGAAAAACAATTACTGCATCATCATGGCAGGCGGCATTGGCAGCCGTTTCTGGCCCATGAGCCGCAATAACAACCCAAAGCAATTCCTTGATATTCTCGGATCGGGAAAAACACTGATCAGGCAAACCTATGAACGGTTCCTGAAGATCTGCCCTGCGGAAAATATCTACATTGTTACCAATGAAAGTTATACGGGTCAGGTGTTCCGTCAGATCCCTGAGATAAAACCTGAACAGGTTTTGGCAGAACCGTTACGGCGAAATACCGCTCCGTGCATCGCATACGCCGCATTTAAAATCGCGG
>JADZBN010000231.1 GCA_020852075.1 Bacteroidia bacterium | reverse complement strand
TCCGTCAGGGCGGGACACTTATCGGAGTACAGGTAATCGGACAGGGTATCCAGGATGTATTTGGATATGATAATACGGCCTATGCAGAAGATGTAAGTTTTGTCAACTGGCAAAAAACAGATTTCAGACTGGATCATTTCAAATACGACCGCGACAAATCCCTGATTATCCGGAATCCAAAGTCTGAAAGCCCTTCCAACGGAACCATCTCGTACCTCCAGCCAACATCTACGGTAATTGCCAGATATGATAACGGGCAGGCTGCCATTCTCGAAAACTCTTACGGACGAGGCAGAGCCATTGCATTTGGTATTGATCTGGGGGCCTTCCTGTCCAAAGGATATAACGGAAGGCAAACGGATATCGCAAGGAAATTTGATAACTCCTATGAACCCACCCTGGATATCATGCTCCGGTACTTCAGGGAAATTTACAGGGAACAGGGAGGCATTACGCTTGGCACCTGCCCCGGCGGAAAACACCTCACGCTGATCTTCACCCACGATATTGATTTCACAAAATCCGTGTATAACGCCGTTGACTATGCCAATTTTGAAAAGTCTGTTAACATCACCGCCACCTATTTCATGCAGACCAAATATGTGAAAGACTGGAGCGACAGCGCCTTTTTCACACCTTCAAATGTCGAAATACTGAAGGGGATCAGGGATATGGGAATGGAGATCGGCAGCCACTCCGTTTCGCATTCGAAAAGTTACAGGAATTTTGATATCGGCGATGGTGAGGAACATTACCCCGCCTATCATCCCTTTGTCGAATCGTTCCTGAAAACCCGGAACGGAACCGTAATGGGAGAACTGGTGGTGAGCAAACAACTGCTCGACAGCAGCCTCGGCATATCCATTGTTTCCTTCCGCCCGGGACACCTTTCTTACCCCTCATCCCTGCCTCAGGCACTAGTCAGGGCAAAATTCAAATATTCTTCAAGTACAACGGGGAATGATGCGCTCACGCATTATCCCTTCCAGTTGTGCGAGGACAGGATGGATCAGGCAGAGGTTCCTGCATTTGAATTTCCGGTCATGATTGAAGACGAAGAAGGGATTCTCGGCGACAGGGTTGAAGCGTCGAAGGTGCTGGCAGACCAACTGATGAATGAGGATGCCCTGTGCGTGGTTTTGATTCATCCGAATATTACAGGCCACAAACTGAAATTTGAAAAAGAATTTTATGCTTATCTCAAAGATAAAGCCTGGATTACCAATATCAGGACATTTGGCGACTGGTGGTCAGCACGGAATGATCTTAAACTTTCGTATGATGGAGTCAGAATAAAGCTGAAGACGGACAGGCCCATTTCGGATCTGACCCTGTTGCTCCCCGACGGCAAGTATATGACCCTCCCCGAAATAAAGGGCAACATGGAAATTGACTATCCGGATCTGAGGCTTGGAGAGAAACGTAAACCCTGATTTATCATACGGGTACACTGGACCCCATCCGGAATCTCTACCCAATATCCGTCAGGCAATCATCGCCTCCGGCTGATTTTACACTTTGTTATAATGAAATCCCTACGGGTTCAACCCTGATGTGTCTAAAAATTATTTTTTAAAACATTGTTCAGTTCCTGCTGAAACGACTGCGTGGTCCGGATAAATGCACATTCATCTCCGGTATATTTTTCCATCATCCACCTGACTATTTTCTGACGACACTTCTTTCCGGAATTGTTCTTCATCATGATTGATGCAAGTGGTATCAATGGGCTGTGATCCAGTATATTTTTCGCACCTTTTACGGATACATTCTTCTGCACATGATCCTGCCAGTACTTCCGGGCTGCCGCACGGTTACCATCAAAATCCCGGACTATTCTTTTTGTAATACATTTACTCAGGTCTGCGGATTCAGGGAAACCGGGATTTTTTCCAATGGAAAGGACGAACCTGGCGTGTGCCAGTTTCTTCAAAACCCCTTCAGGGCTCCGGTAATTTTTACGGGAAGAAATTTTTTTAAATTCCGAATCAGAAAACTGAATCAATTCCTGTTGCATCGGCCGGAATCCGATCCGGTAATAAAACCAATAAGCTCCCGATATAATAGCTTCAGGGTTTTTCCTGCCAATCTGATAGGGTTCAATTTCAAAGGATGCTACTGAGAAAACCTGACAATACGCCCGCATCAACTGCATAAAAATCATCCTTGATTCGCCTCCACGGTATGCAGGAAAAATATTCAACCCGATTTTTGCATGGCTGCCAAAAATCCAGGCCCCGCCGTAAGCACAGGGCATTCCGTTTTTGAAAACCAAGAAACCGATATAACTGTCAAGGGGTAATTGCCTGTTGCGTTCCATACCGGTCAACAGGATGGTAAGACCTCTTTCCAATTCAACGACCCGGCTGTTGCCCGGATCAGCATAGGTTACCGGATCGGTTTCCCGTGACATATACATCAGGGCCAGACGCGCCAGGTCAATATATTTCCGGCAACGGCTTCGTGATGATCTTTGCCCGGCCGGGAGCCTTTTCTTCAACCAGGCCACAGACGGTGGTTCTTTGCTTAGTATTTTTTTATGCAGGAATATGTTTCCCAAATCAACCGGAAAAAGTTTTGCCGTTTTAATTCCGGGGCGAAAGCTGATATAGAGCCCCATGGTGGCAAACAACTGGTCTTTTACTGAATCCGGAACTGCCATGGCTTCAAGGGTGCGAATGATAAAAGCCAGCTGATCTCCTTTGCGATTTCCTGCGGCAACTTTCAACCACTGATCAAATGGCATTTCCTGAAGATCCTGCAAATATATTTCCTCGCCTCCCAGGCCGCTGCTGATAGCGTTCTGGGGAATTTCTCCCGGCTCTACACTGTCGTAGATAATCTGTCCCGGGAATTTTTTCATCAGCCAGGCAACCAGTGTGGGACTGAAAGAAGCCGTCATGGGAGTACCGGGGATTTCCGACCCGGTAAAATAATCTGAAAACTTTCTGCTCCTGTTCTGGCAATGGTTGCATATCAATGCGGTTATCCTCCGGTATTCCTGCAATGCCAGTGAATAGATCATTTGATTTTCAGGATAGGCAAGTAAAAACTGCAATGCATGAAACCAGGAATACAATACGGAAGGTTCATGGCTGCTTCTGCCCGAATACTCTTTCAGCATTTGAATTCCCTGTGACCGGGACTTCAGATTACGCCTGCAAACTAAACTTGAAAACCGGACAATATCTTCCCGCGTTAATTTCCCGGCTTTTAATTTTGCAACAGGTGAATGCATGGTGAAATATATTTATTTATCCTATATTAATTACATACCACCGGGGCTGGTTGTCCTTATCCCTGAACTTTTTTGGAACAAAGGGTACGTCCCTCAGCGGATTCATGCCTCATCCTCCGCGTTCAGACAGGCAATATGGCATTTATAAATCACTGTTCGTGATGGAAGCCCGTGTATTACCCTGAAACACAGCAGGCTTTTCATTCATGTTGTATTTCAGTACCTTTGTACCGTATTTATTGTATAAAATGAACCGCTTTTCATCCCAAAATCATCCGGCAATTTTCCAACAAAGCAGCGTATTCATTCTTCCTTCAGAACAGGCATGGAGATTTATCCTACCTTTCCTTATCCGTTGCAACCTTCGAAACTTCCGGATTGTTACGCTGCATCGGATTCTGAAACCGGGGAATTATGCCCGTTCAGGTTTTGACAAAAATCCATTAATCAATCCGCGATGACTTATCCGGACTCATACTAACCACTTATGAAAAACACTGACTTCCTTAAAAAAATTTTAATTCCTCTTGATTTCTCTAAAACATCGTTAAAGGCGCTGGATTATGCAGGCATCATCGCTAAAAAATCCGGCGCAGAAATCCTTCTTCTGCACGTTATTGAAAATATTTATGTCACCACAGATCCCTTTTATGCAGGTATCCCGATGGCCTCCTCCTATGAAACAGACCTGCTGAAAATCAGTAAAGCAAACCTGGATAAAGTCGCGGGTACCCTGAAGAAATCCGGTGCCGTCACAGTGAGTACCCTGTCAACGACAGGCCGTACACATGCTGAAATATTAAATACCGCAAAAGAAGTAAAAGCCGGCCTGATTGTCATGGGCACTCACGGTGTTTCAGGATTCAGGGAGTTTGTAATGGGAAGCAATACCTACCGGGTGGTGAATGATTCAATTATACCGGTAATGTCAGTCCAGCACCACAACAAAGCTGCTGCATTCAAAAATATCCTGTTGCCCTTCAGTGACCGTCCGCATTCACGGGAAAAAATAAAATTGGCCATTCAATTTGCCGGAATTTTCAATTCCACACTGCACATACTGGGTATTGATGATGAAATGACCAAATCCCACTCAAGGAAAATTGCACTGGAGGCAGATCAGTTGAAAGGATTCGTGAGCAAACATGATATCAACTCTGTGATTAAAGTTATATCAGAACCCTACCACGTGAACACCGTACTCAGCTACGCAAAAAAAATAAAGGCAGATCTGATTCTGACGATGGGCGACACCGCACGTCAGGATTTTACCGAATATTTTACCGGTTCGTTTTCCCAGCAACTCGTCAACCATTCACCGGTTCCCGTTCTTAGCGTCCATTCCAAATGGGACCCAAATGCCGTCGAAGGCTGGGCGGGTATTTAAGCAGGCATAAACAACGCAAAGCCGTCGTCCGTATGGTTTTCCCCAGGGGCTATGTATGGTTCGGAGGGTTGCCCATTCCTTTGCGGGTCGTGAAAAAATGCAAAGTTTCCACTGGGGCATTCCGGGTGTTGGAATTCGCCTATATTGCAATTAATAGACTGAAGCCTTCCGCATAAATCCACCGGTAACATTCCAAATAAATGCAAAGGAATATTTCGAAATACGTTATTCCGGCTGGTAATACAGTTTTTTGTCTTTCGTAATTTTCCAGTACCGGATCAGTTCGGCATTCAGTTCCGATTCATCAGGGGTCTTGTATCTCCACCATGAAAGCAGGTTGCACCATCCGTGTAAGGCAACTACCCGTTCCGTGGATGCGGAAATCTGGTATAAATAATCCCTCTGACATTGGTTCACCTTCCAGTCCACCCTGTCGTAATTGGTATAAATGTAAATCAAAATGGTAAGCATGAAAATCAACACCCAGCGAATTTTGCCCTTATAGTGGCTGAGAAGTATCAGAAAGGTCAGACCATAAATCAGCATCATACAAATGGTGACCGGGGAAAACGTATCACAGCGAATGATAAGGGGCCGGTATGCCCTGTATCCGCCAAGGGGTAACAACAACAGGTAAATAACCGAAAACACTCCCAGCAGCCGGATGAGATGTACCAACGGCCTGGAAACCTCCAGCTTCAGCCGGTAAATCCAGATTCCGTTCACCACACACATGGCAAGCAGCAAGGGCAGTCCGAGTTTGACGGAAATGATCGCCCAAAACCCGGGCCATAACCTGCTGTAGCGTTCACTGAGCGGAAGGGTTTCCCATGTGTTTTCCACATTATATGTACCGATGTAAAAGGAATAGATACACAACAATACGATGGCAATAAAATGAATACGGTACTGCAATGGTATTTCAAAAAAAGACTTCAGCATCCGCGGGAGAAAAGACATGCCTTTACGGGTTCTGTAATTTCTGATCAACATACCTCCTCCCAATAAGGGGACCAGGATAATAATAGCCGGTGGCCCCAGCGGCCCTCCAAAGGCAATGATCAGGGCCAGTGCAAACAGAAAAAGATGGGGAAGCGGTCCTCTGAACAGCGGCTTACCATGAAACGAATGCATCATGAAAGGATAAAAATACAGGAGAAGAAAAATAAAAGGCAGGGCATAAAAAAATGTGTAGGTGACGGAATTCAGGGTGATCGCCATAAATTCATAGTATCCGTTTACCTGAAAAAGCGGTGTGATCACCAATGCCGCAACCAGCAGATTGATGTTCAACGGATTTTTCCTGGCGGACGCAAACACAGAGATCAGGTATATGATGAGTACCTGAATAAGCGTCCTGGCAATGGCTATGCTCAGGAACGCACTGTTGACCGGATCCGT
>JADZBN010000230.1 GCA_020852075.1 Bacteroidia bacterium | reverse complement strand
TCGGCAAAACTACCGGATTTTGGATCGAATTATAGCAGGCTGTGGAAGTGGTTTTCAACATTCGGGAGGAAACATTTGAAGCAGAGTTGCGTTTTTATTTATGCCGGACAAAAGCAGGCGGGTTATGCAATCATTACATAAAAACTGGATAACGGAAAGCCATATTGACTTTGAGTATAAGAAATACATCATGCTTGCATACCTGCATCAGGTAAGCGAGAATTTCACAGAACACAGGTTGTATCCTTATTTATCCGACCTGATTGAACATTACAGAAACCTGAAAGCACTGAAAGAAAACAAGAAGCAGTTGTTTGATATGTTTCCGGAAAAACTAACCGGTGCGAGCCTTGAGCAATTCCGAATGATCTATGAAAAGCTGACTACGGACGATACGGTGATGCAGGAGATTGAAAATATAATCAATTTTTCCATGCCGCAGATGGAATTTTACCTGAAAGAAGGAAAAAGTACGTATGATTTCATTGAAGAAAATATCCGCGTGTTTCCGGTCGGGCTCATTCCATTGAACAATGATGCAGGGTATGTGTTCCTGAAATCAGGGGGCAGTAATCAAACGATGGTATATGATTTTCAGATGACTATTTTTGAAAATCCCGTTGAGAAATTCAGGGGTATTCACATGGCCTATGTTACCCCTTACGAAAAGTCGCTTTTGAACACTTTTGAATCCATCAAGGCCGATTTGCTGAAATACAATAAGAATCTTCCCAACCCGGCAGCATTTGTTGTGGAAACGGATCTTCAACTTCCCTTTGAAGAAACGTTTCTTCCACTCGCCAAAAGGTCCATCGTAAAGCATATTTCCGCGAGTGCCTGAGAAGTATCACAAATCCCGGTCCTCCGCCTGGGAGAGCCACAGGGACAACACGAATAAGGTTTTCACAATTCTGTATGCCGCCCATTCCTTCAGGCGGTTGTCCAGCGTTCTGGTTCTGCCAAATTCCGCTGCGGTTACCGCACGGCAGTCATTCCGGATAATTTCTTCCAGCCTTTGCACCAGGGAGCTGGCAATTGCTTCATCATCAATATCCACATTCAGCTCAATATTGCTGTAGGTACTCAGGTTATTCAGATCATAGGATCCGATACTGGTGAAATGGTTGTCAGCGACAAGAACTTTTCCATGTACATTCGACGGTAGGTATTCGAAAATACGGATGTTGTTTCTAAGCATCCAGTTGTAGAGGTATTTTCTTGCAAGAATGGAAATCCAGACATCGGATTTCCGTGAAACGATCAATGTGATCATCACGCTGCGACGGATGGATTTTTTAATGATGCGCCTGGCCCGGCCTCCGGGCAGGAAATATCCGCCCACAATGTACACCGAAGAAGTCGCGTTACTGAAAACCTTCCGGTAGGTATTGGCGATTTCATTCTTCTGGTGCAGATAATCATTCTGTGAAATTCGTACAGGCAGCATCAATCCGGAAACCGGGTCGGATGTGCCCGTATTTTTCTTCTTTGAAAAAGTTTTAAAGGGAAAATGCAACCAGCGCTGCCTGCAGATTTCCTGTAATTCCCTCACTGATTCGCCGCCGAGTTCAACGGCAAGGTCGAGCCACGCCTTTTCCCCCCGTACCTCATTGTAATTATTGCTGATATTCATTCCTCCGACAAAGGCAATTTTGCCGTCAATAACCGTAACCTTACGGTGCAGTCTTCTGCCTAAATGAAATTTTCCACGGGAGTACAGACGCCCATACTTACGCACCTGTATTCCGGATTTTCTCAGTTCGTTGAGAAAACTTCCACTGAGTTGTTGTGAACCATAGGCATCGGCCAGAAGAAACACCTTTACTCCGCGTTCTTCCGATGCACGCATGAGCGCGTTGGCAATTTTCCTTCCCGTATCGTCCGAATTAAAAATATAAGTTTGAAAATGGATTTCGTTTACGGCCTGGTGAATGGCTTCCTCCAGCCTTGTAAAAAAACCGTCTCCGCTCCATAAGAGACAGGCGGTATTCCCCAATGTAAACCGTCTGCCGGAATGTATGTGATCCGCCTGACTCATAAATCCTGATATCCAAAAATACAGAACATAAGTCCTTCCCTGAAAGGTTCTGTTCCTGCCCGTTTACCTTTTGGCATGAAGCTCAGACGCGGTATCCGGGTCTTAAACCGGCCGGGGATCTCTGAGGAACAGAAGAAAAGGCCATACCGGGGTTTAAGCCTGTTTATTTTATGGGGAATCTTTTGTTTCCCTATTCACTATTTGTTAACTTGGGCGGATAAAATGGGGTTCGGAAAATGCTTGTGATACAATGAATAAATACGATCAATCCTTTCTGCAACTGGTGCATATTTTTCATACTTCGGCAATGACAGCCATGGGAAAGCTGAAGAACCCCGCAACGGACAAGATAGAGCGGAACCTTGACCAGGCAAGGGAATACATTGATATTATCGAAATGCTGCGTGAAAAGACCAAAGGAAACCTGAACTCCGATCAGCAGCAACTGATGGAGGGAATTCTGACGGATCTGCGGTTGAATTTTGTAGATGAAAAAAACAAGGACCAGGTGACGCCTTAGCACACCGTTCAACCCATTACATATGGATATCCAGGATACCAATAAATCCGAGTACCAGGAACAAGGCCCCAAGAAGGGGATAGTCATTATCGTCATCACTATCTTGCTGGGAACCAACGGATTACTATTATGGCAATTTTTTGAGAAGAAAAACAGCCTGGACCTGGCGAATGAAAAGGTGGTTACCACCACCGCCGAGAGGGATGCGCTGCAGGCACAACTCGATCAGGTGAATGCCGAATTTGAAAAGGTAAAATCTGAAAACCTGGGATTACAGACCGAATTATCACAGAAGGATGAGGAGATCAAAGCCAAGGTCGCTGAAGTACAGCGTTTGATTTCGCTGGGAGGACCTGCGCAGATTGCAAGGGCAAAAGCGGAACTTGCCAAGTTGAAGGAAATGAACCAGGTGTTTATTGCTCAAATTGATTCTACCAATGCCGTAAATGCGCGCCTGCAACAGGAAAATGCCAGCCTTACGGACAATCTGAATCAGGCAAGATCACAAAATGAAAACCTGTCTGCTGAGAATACCCGCCTGTCCACCAAAGTTGCTGCGGGATCCATATTAAAAGTTCAGAATCCGGTGACGCAGGGCCTGCGCTACAAATCAAACGGTAAAGTAATCCTTACCAATAAAGCCAAACAGGTTCAGCAAATCCGGACCACTTTTGTCATTGCGGAGAATCATGTGATTGATCATGGTTCCATTAACCTTTACCTCAGGGTTCTTGCACCGGGTGGTTCGGTGATGTCCTCGCTGGATGATACGTTTTTGTCAGACGGGAAACCCATGAAGTACACCGTTGTTCAGAGTGTAGATTACACCAATTCCGATACGCCGGTTACCATTATGTGGGCCAAAGGTACACAGTTTGTTCCCGGCACCTACAACATTGAAATTTATCATAATGGGGTGTTGATAGGCAGGTCGCGCATAGACCTTAAATAATACGTTTTTACGAATCAGAAGAATGCGCGGAACTGTACACTTCCTGTGTGTACCACAGGTGAATCCTGCAATTTTCGTCCGTCATAACTGAGGCTGATTTGCATGGCATTACTCAGGCTTCGCTGCAGGGAAAGATTCCAGGTGTAATTCCTTCCGTTTTTCAATCCATCAAGCATTTCGTAGGCAAGAAGGGAGTTTGCTTCACCATTATATTCCACTTCCACAAGACTCAGTTTTCCGTTCAGGCTGAAAGAATTGACCGATGTAAATTTTGATTCCAGGCTGAGTCTGTGACTGACTGCTTTTTCTCCCCCGGGGCCTTCTTTGTTCTCCTTTTTCTGAAACCGGTAGCCGGCGGATACCCGGAAGGATGTTCCCGGCTGATAGGTAATTTTTGGTTCCACCATATCCGACAATATCCTGTAGTTCCTGGATGAAAAATACCCGGAAAAATTTTTCTTGTTATCATTCTGATAGGCTGCATTAAACAGAAAGGCATGTGAAAAATTCCAGCGGATATTGAGAATTTTCGAATTGATCTGTCTTGATTCAACCCCGTTTGTTAGCAGGGATTTGTTCTGATTTTGCTGGAAGGTGATATCCAAACCAAATACCGGATTCATCCGGTTGAAGAACAGGGTATTCCTGAAACTTGAATTGGAGGAGAGGAGCAGGCTGTCATCAATGTTTCGGCTAAAAGGATTCAGTGAGGCAAGAAGGGATTGATCTTTGACCTTTTTCTCGAGCCGAAAGCTGAGTTGGTTATACAACCTGTGAATAAACGGGAGTTTTCCCTGATAGGAGGGCGTAGCTCCTCCGGGTGAAATGGACAGTACTTCTGAAAACTGATTGGTGTGGGTGGTGATATAGGTGTTAGTGGGTGTAAATACGCGGATGTATTTGGCCTCGTCAGTAAAGGATGAGACCGCAAATTCATCCAGGTCTTTGACACCGTTGTTATTCAAATCACCGATATAGGCATATACACCCTGACCGGCAGGAACTTCAAGATAAAAATATTCCTGTTTCCGTTCCAGCCCGGTCCCCACTTCGTAGTAGGTTCCGGCTGTAAGGATGCCATCCCACAGGGACAGTGAATGTTCCAGCCGGTTCAGCAGGTTTTTGGCTGCCTCCTGCCTGCTCAGCGTGGTATCAAGGATATTCAATACCCGGTAGGTTGTTGTAGTCCGGAGCGAGTTTGCGGGGTTTTTCATGAACTCCAGCAACAAGGTGGCTTCGTCGGATTTTGAGGCGCTGACAAGGCCCGCACCAAACGGAAGTTTGTCTATCCTGTCCTTTACACTCAATCTTGCATGTGCCCGGGAAGAATCCGAATTTGAAATATAACCGGATAATTCGCGGAAGGAGTAGCTGGCCGCAGACAATGTGTCGGAAAGTGTACTGTAAAATCTGTTATTCTCAGAATTCTCTCCGATACCGATTACCAGTTTCCACAAGGACCTGGAGATATCGGCTGAGTGACGCAGGTAATTGGTTTTTTGAAGAATACCTTTTGTCTGCAGAGAACTGATGTTCCCCGACACCACAAATCCATTCCGATTCAGATTCAAACCGCCGGTATTCATTAGTCCCCGGTAGTCTTCTCCCTTATTATATGTTTTCAGCGAATACGTCAGGCTTCCGGTGTTGTTTCGTATCAGGGTAGTTTGAAAGATTCCCGTATGTTCATCATTGTAAACGGATGAGGCACCGAGATTCCAGTCGCGTTCAAATTCCACATTCCGGTATCTTTCAATGGGCCTGAAATTTTTGCCACTGTATTCATAGGATATATTGCTGGAAAGACCCCAGCCTTTCGCACTGTCGCCGGACAATACGGTGAAGTTTTTGTATAGAATTCTTGTTGCGTAACCCAGGTTGTCGGCATTGCCTTTTGATGAAAACAGATTTACATCATTGTTGCTCATTGCGGTTTCAATGCTGAGCTTGTTTCTGTTGTTAAAGAGATAATCAGCACCCAGGGTGAACAATTGTTGCTTTTTTGGTGTAATGAGAAGTGTAACCGGGGCATAATTCCCCTGGGGAGAATTGTTTAACGGTTCGACCCATTTGAATACTCTTCCGTTTGCGGAGGACAAATCCTGGACGTAATCGCCTTTTCCAAATCCCACCTCGGAAAAACTTACCTGCCAGTAGGCGCTGTCTGCTTTTGTAGAATAGAGAAAAATGCTGTAGGTGCCGGATGCTACCGTAGTATCTTTTTTCTGATATAAAACGATACCTGAATTGAAGGCGACACTGTCTGCGGTGGGGAAAAAGGCAAGCTGGATGGAATCACCCACACCTGCCATTAAGGCCTTTTTGGAACTGTCCAGATCCAGTTGGAGCGGCTGATTTTTGCTGTCCTGTTCTGAATACGCGTTGAATTTCAGATGCAGCTTTTCCGATTCAAATTCATTGTTGAAATAGAGCAGGGAACGTGCGTAGCTTTTTTCCGAATATTCAAAGTCCACGATGATCCTGGAATCTTTTGTTATAAATCTTTTTGCCGTGAAAGTGATTTCTGCCGTATTGTAATCAATGGTGTAATCATCCTGTACTCCCCGTGTCATAAGCTGACCGTCAATATATACTTTCTCTGTGCCGGACAGCACTACAAGATAGGTTTCGCCGTCAGTTCCCTGCAGTTTATAAGGGCCCTGATTGCCTTCAATGGCGGTGATGGTGTTTCGTGCAAACTTCCCTTTTGAAACAGCAGCACTCACTCCGGTTTTCATGATTCTCTTTTTCTCCGGATTCTTTTTTCGGGCAAGTGAGAAACTGGTGGTAAAAATCCCTCCCTGGTTTTTTTTGAAAAAGTTCATAAAATAACTATCAGGGCGTTTCAGTTCAAAATCTCCGGCAATAAGCGTATTGTTCGCATCAGATACCTGGATAAATACCTTGTCAAAATCCTGTAATTGCTGGGTGTTCCCTTCAGGCTGAACGGGTATATTTTCATCGGTGATGGCGGCGAGTATTTCGACATTGTCACTCAATTTACCCGACAATTGAAGGTTCAGGCTTGAATTGACAAAAACATCCTGGTTGTTTCCAAATGAAATTCCCCTGGATATGGATCCGGTATGATTCAGTCCCTGTACACGGAATAACTGTGGCCGGCTTTCTTCCGGAGAATACGAAAAGGGACTGAGTGTACTGCCACTGAAGATAAGTGACCGGCTTTTATGGCTGTATTCGCTGCTGAGGAGAAAGGGAAATACCCTGTAAAAAATTTTTATGGAGTCCGCGTTGATAGCACTGTGGTCTTTCCAGATCAGCAGGGTACCGGCTGGTGTTTCCAGGAGCCGGTATGCCGATGTGTCCGGCACGCTGAGATCGGCACGCAGGAGGTAGCAGGAGCCCGGTACGATACTCAATGTATCAATCCGGATTGTATCCCCTGAGACCGGGATGTAATGCGACCTGAGATTACTTACAGGCTGAGCTTGTAAAAGCAACACGATACTATTGAAAAAAAGCCATATAAAAATCTGCTTCATCCTGTGCAGTTGGAATAGGAAGGTAAATTTATGGGATTGATTTCTGGATGTGAATGCAGGAGTCTGAAGATATTAACGGAGCATTCCGGTATGCTATTGGGTTCAGGGCTTTGAAGTACCTTTGACGCCATGAAACGCATCATCTCTTATAATGTAAACGGTCTCAGGGCTGCGGTGGGAAAGGGACTTCTATCATGGCTTGCTACGGCCAGGCCCGATGTTTTATGCCTTCAGGAAACAAAAGCCACCGAAGATCAGGTGGACACCGGGGAGTTCAAAAAACTCGGATACCATACCTTTTTTTTCTCCGCGGAAAAAAAGGGCTATAGTGGGGTTGCCATATTCAGTCAGGAGAAACCCCTTCATGTGGAATACGGCACGGGTAACCGGGCGAATGACAGGGAGGGTAGAATCATCCGTGCTGATTTCAGGGATTTTTCAGTAGCATCGGTGTATGTTCCTTCCGGCTCAAGCGGAGACGAACGTCAGTCATTTAAAATGGAATGGCTTCATTGGTTTCAGTCATACATAAAAAAACTCCGGTCGGTCAAGCCGGATCTGATACTTGCCGGAGATTTCAATATCTGTCACAAGCCTATTGATATTCATAATCCTGTGGCGAATGCCCGATCATCAGGCTTTCTGCCTGAGGAGAGGGATTGGATGGAAAAATTCCTGAACAGCGGATGGACGGACGGCTTTCGTCATTTTAACGGTGAACCCAATCAATATACGTGGTGGAGTTTCCGCGGGAATGCCAGGGCACGAAACCTGGGATGGCGGATTGATTACCAACTGGTGAGCGGCGACCTGCAAGGAAGCCTGAAACGTTCGGTATTATTGCCTGATGCCAGGCACAGCGACCATTGTCCCGTAGTGCTGGAAATAGAACTGTAGCCGGCTGTATTACTTCAGACCCAGCTTTACTTTTACCAGCGACATGATATCGTCGCTGTCCTGTGCATACAATACAGCACCGACACTGGTGTCAAAAATATAACTGTAAGATTTCTCTTTCGCCACATCTTTTATCGCCTCATCGGCTTTTTTCAGAATGGGTCCATACAGTTCTTCTTTTTTTGACTGCATGGATTCCTGGGCTGATTGCTGAAAATCCTGAATACGGTTTCCCAGGTCATTCAGTTCTTTTTCTTTGGTTGCACGGATGGCATCGGGAAGGCTGTCCATTTTACTCTGGTAGGCATGCAGTTTGGTCTGATATTCCAGGGTCATGGCTTTGAGCTGACCGTCCAGCGACTCACCGTATTTCTTCAGGGTACTATCGGCCTGCTTGGTGGCAGGCATCATCTGAATCAGGGTGGATGAGTTGATGTGTCCGAATTTCAGGTTCTGCGCAAAGGCTGTCCAGGAAGTAGCGAACAGGGATGTCAGGAGCAGGAAAAAGAATTTTCTCATGGTGTGTTTAATAATTGATTTTGGTATGGTCAGAAATTATTTTTTAGGCATATCAGTACCCGTACGCTCTGGCGTTTTGTCCTGTTGCGGAGTGTCGCTGCTTCCGGAAGAAGAGGAGCCGGATTTTCCTGTGGCATCCTTCTTTGCAGGTTTGTATCCCATGGCCAGCAGAATCTCATCACTCTTGTCGTACTTGGGATTTGTATAAAGCATGATCAGGTCGCCCGATTTGTCAAAGACCACCGCATAGCTTTGATCTGTTGCCATTTTTTTTACGGCATTATAAATTTTGTCCTGAATGGGTTTTACGAGTTCCTGTTTTTTCTTGAAAAGATCCCCTTCATAACCAAACCTTTTTTTCTGAAGGTCTTTCACGTCCTTTTCTTTTTGAGTGATTTCATCCTGGCGTCGTTTCTTCATGTCCTCGGTAAGAAGAACCTGTTCTGCCTGGTAGGCTTTATACAGTTTATCAATGATCGCGTAGCGGTCTTCGATTTCCTTCTGCCAGGTGATAGAAAGATTATCGAGTTGTTCCTGCGCCGATTTGTAATCCGGAATATTTTCAAGAATGTATTCCGTATTGACATAACAGTATTTCTGCGCCGAAGCAGGCCGGGCGGCAATCAGGCACAGGACTCCTGAAAGGAGGAGTAAATAATTGAAAGACAGTCTATTTTTCATGACAAATACCTTTCTTTTAAGGGTTGCAAATGTATGAATTTAAAATTGCTGGCCAATGCTGAAATGGAACTGACCTCCATTGGCATCGGGTATATTTTCAATTTTATCAAACCCATATCCCCAGTCCAGCCCCAGCAGTCCGAAGACCGGAAGGAAGATCCGTATGCCCATTCCTGCGGATCGCTTGACACTGAACGGATTGAAATCTTTGAACTGGAGCCATGTGTTTCCGCCTTCCACAAATCCAAGAACATAAATGGTTGCTGAGGGGTTCAGGGATAGCGGGTAACGTAATTCGAGCGTGTATTTGTCAAAGATTGTGCCACCAATGGTCGAATAACCCAGGCGCGGCGTGACGGAATTGTTCGAATATCCTCTCAGTGCAATAATTTCCCTGCCGTCCAGGGCATACCCCGACAGGCCGTCGCCACCTAGGTAAAAACGTTCAAAGGGTGAGGAGCCGATATCCCTGTTATACAGACCCAGGAACCCATACTGAATCTTTGAATGCAGCACAAGGTTTCCTGCCAGCCGTGAATACCAGAGGGAGTTGAATTTCCATTTGTGGTATTCAATGTATTTGTATTTGATATTATCAGGAGCGGTTTTGTAATCCGTTTTACTGAAGAGGGAATAGGGCGGAGTAAACTGAAGGGAAAGAGAAACCTGCGAACCGCTTCTCGGATAGATGGGCGCGTCTATTGAATTTCGTGAAATGGTTTCGGCAAAACTCAGGTTGTTTGAATAGCCGTTACTGAAGAGGAATGAGGTTCCGTAATTTTCCAGAACATAGTACTGGTAATTCAGTTCATGGTACACCGTGAAGAAGTCATCGGGTTTTTTCAACCGCTGTCCGAGTCCGAGTGAAACACCGGTGATATAAATGGATTGCCTGAGTACATCGCTTTTATCTCTTCCATTGGTCTGGACAGACCGGAATACGGATACCGTAAAAGAGTTGGGTTTTTTGCCGCCAAGCCATGGTTCGGTGAAGGATGCACTGTAACTCTGGTAAGGTTTGCCATTGGTTTGGGCACGCAGGCTGAGGCGTTGCCCGTCGCCGGAAGGCAGTGGCCGGTAGGCGGATCCGTTAAACAGATTACGGGCGGAGAAATTATTAAAGGAAAGGCCCACAGTACCCACCAACTGGTTGGCGCCGTAACCGCCGGATACTTCAAACTGGTCGGAAGGTTTTTCTTCCACAGTGTATTCAATGTCAACGGTTCCGTCTGCCGGATTGGGTTTGGGATTCACTCCGAGTTTTTCCTGGTCAAAATATCCGAGTTGAGCCAGTTCGCGCTGGGAGCGGATAATATCAGACCGGCTGAACAACTGTCCCGGTTTGGTACGGATTTCCCGCATGATGACCCTGTCGTTGGTCTTGGTATTGCCAGTAACGGTAACCTTATTGATTCTTGCCTGACGGCCTTCATAAATCCGCATTTCCATATCAATGCTGTCATTTTCCACCATTACTTCCACCGGAGTAATATTGAAAAACAGGTATCCGTCATCCATGTACAGTGAACTTACATCACGGCTGTTCTGACTCATATACAGTTTTTGATCCAGCGCACTTTGGTCAAATACATCTCCTTTTTTGATACCGAGGATATTGCTCAGTTCCTGGCTGGTATGTTTGGTGTTCCCTACCCAGGTAATATTTCTGAAATAATATTTTGGCCCTTCGTTCAGGCGGATTTTAATAGCCAGTCCTGATTTCCCGGTACGGTAAATGGAATCTGAAACAATGGCAGCATCGCGGTATCCTTTGTCGTTGTATCTGGCGATGATTTTGGTTTTATCATCCCGGTATTTGTCTTCGAGGAATTTTGCTGAGGTAAAAATTTTCCACCATCTTTTTCTTTTCGTGTCTTTCATGGTACGCCTCAGTTCCTTGCCGGAAATGGCGGTGTTGCCTTCGAAATCAATCTGGCGGATGCGAACTTTCTTTTTCCGGTCCACG
>JADZBN010000229.1 GCA_020852075.1 Bacteroidia bacterium | reverse complement strand
TAGCTAATGCCGGATCATTTCCGTATCTTTGTACGATGCGTTCCAGGATTAAAAAAGCAGGAATTATTGCGATTTTGGCAGTTTATGGATTCATTACCGGATTTCATCAGCCTGTTTCGCCTTCATTTTTAACCGGAGAGGCCCAGATTCCCGTGCAGCACGGTGCAATTGCTGCTATTACCGGATTTTCAGTCAACATTCAGGATCACATTATTGGCCAGCAATTTCATCACTGGAATTATTCATTACAACTTTTCCAAAAATATCATTCACAACATCCTTCCGCCACCGGGAATACCCCAATGCCTTTCGGGAAGTGTGTGATATCAGAATTATTTTTACAAAACCATTTTTACGAAGTACTCTATTTTCATTTGCTAAAAGGCTCACGCCTGATTTTCCCTTTTCACAATTTCTGGTAATCCTTATTTCATTCTTTTCAAATTTCAATTGATGCTGTTTTAAAAAGACAGCGTGATCTTCAATTAATTTAACCCTTAATCATCCTATCAATAATGGAACTTAAAATATCCCTGATTGCAGGTGTCATCCTGACTATATGTATAATCCCGTTTATTATCATGTACCGCAATGCCAAGAGAAGAGAAACAACCCTGTTGAAATCCTTACAGGACGCGGCGACTACGACTGAGGATGCTCTTTCAAAGTACGAGGTATGGAGCAATATAGCAGTCGGTATAAATGACTCCATGACACGGTTTTTTGCCGTACGGAGAAACGAAAATGAATTCCGGCATTATTCCATGAACCTTTCGGACTTCAATCACTGCAGGCTCATCGAAGAAAAAAAGAAAATCAAAAATACTTCATCTGATGAAGCTGAAATAACCGAAAACATCCGCTTTGAGTTTATGAAAAGAAACCAGGACGGAAACCGGGAACAAATCGAAATCTATAACTCCAAAAAAGACAGCCTGCTGCTTGCTGATGAGAGGCGGCTTGCCATAAGTTGGTGTGACATTGTCAATACTGCCATTCAAAAGCTGTAATACCAGATATCAGCTTCCCGGAAATTTCCGGGAAGCTGATTCCCTAAATTGACACAGCATATCCGGCATTCAGGAATTTTTCACCGGATTATTCCGATATTGTTTCGCAAAATCATTCTCAATCCGTAATTATTCTTCAGTCTGAAATATGTATCATTCGCTTCCATTGAACCGTAGGGCACATATTCGTATGTATTAAACAATTCATCATCGACAAATTTATAATCACAGAATTTATGAAAGCCCTTACCATTCTGACCTTCCCCGTTTTTTCGATATTTTGTCTGAACACTGCTGCGTCATCTTTGGAACCACCCGATTCCCTGTCCCGTACACG
Source organism: Bacteroidia bacterium (assembly GCA_020852075.1). Lineage (GTDB taxonomy): Bacteria > Bacteroidota > Bacteroidia > AKYH767-A > 2013-40CM-41-45 > JADZBN01. The sequence continues at coordinate 10,906 of JADZBN010000229.1, read as the reverse complement.
ACCCCTTCTGCCTCCCGTTGAAACGACTTACCGGTTTCCGTATTCCCTGAATCATCCTTCCGGAAAAAATCAATTGCCTTTAATTCTTAATGAAGTATCGGGGCTGACCGATATTGATTCGGATCATGTAGCCTGTGTACAGGATGAAATCGGAACGGTTTTTATTTATAATTTTCATACGGATTCAATTGTTGAAAAGTACAAGTTTGATGAAACCGGTGATTTTGAAGGATTGACTTACACAAAACATGCCTTGTACATCCTTCGCAGTGACGGCCGCCTGACAGAATGGAACAATTTCAACCAGCATTCGGGTGGGGAAACCATACTTCATTATACGCTTCCAATCCTGACAGCCAATAATGAGGGATTATGTTTTGATCACAAATACAACCGACTGCTCATTGCAGCCAAAAGCAAACCTGTAAATCATGATTACAGGTCGGAACGGTTTATTTATGAATTCAATTTATCCACCAAAAAACTCAATCCAAAGCCGCTGTACAGCATCAATACAGAACAACTTGAAAAAGTTGCAAAGCAATACCATATTACACAGAACGACACCAACTCCAAGGGGAAGTTGAAGCCCTTTAACTTCCGTCCATCCAGCCTTGCCGTTCATCCCGTTACCGGTGAAATCTATATTATTTCTGCGGCCGACCACATCCTGGCTGTTATGGACCGAACGGGTGATATCATATTCATGGCGCCATTGAAACCTGATTTATATGCCAAAGCAGAAGGAATTACTTTTCTTGATGACGGGACAATGATCATTACCAATGAAGGTGCAGGAAAGACCCCAACACTGCTGTTGTTTAATCCCCGCAACTAATCAAAAACAGGCAGGATATGAATCTATAATATCTGTGGATTTTATGATCTGATCAAACGAAAGCGCAGGAATGATCCGGATGAACCGTATGGAGGGGGCCGTTTGCCAGGGCCGGGCGCTGCCTGATTATTTTACTATTTTTTTACTGCGGCAATGGCATATACCATGGGGATTTTTTTATCCATTCCTTTGATTCGGAATTTTCCAGGTTCCGATTCCACCGTATTAGAAAAGCAATTCCAGGGGGAGTAATCCAATTCGTCCAGTGATTGTATTTCAAGGTGGTTGCGGATTAAACTGTTCAGCACTTCTCCCTGACTGTGATTCCACGTAACGCTTCTCAGGATTAATTTTGATGATGGATCCGCATAGGTTCCCGTCTCAGTTTCTTCAATGGCTCCTGTATTGAAATAACTGTATTCAATTTTTTCAAATGTCTTATCAAACATCCACACCACCGGGTGAAACTCCACAAATACAAACTTCCCTCCGGGTTTTAAAAACACAGAAACGGTTTTTGCCCATGCGTCCATATCGGGCAACCAGCCAATTGTACCGTAGCTGGTAAAAACTATATCAAATTGCCTGTGTAAATGATGGGGCAGCGCATAAACGTCTGAACATATAAATTCCGTTTCAGTGTTTGCCCGTTTTGCCATTTCCCTGGCTGCATCAATTGCATTTTCAGAAAAATCAACACCTGTGGCTTTTGCCCCAAGGCGGCTCAGTGAAATGGTGTCCTGGCCGAAATGACACTGCAGGTGAAGCACCGATTTCCCCTGCAACCCGCCCAGCAGTTTCAGTTCGATTTCCTGCAAAGAATTTTTACCCTTCAAAAAGCTGTTTACATCATAAAATGCCGAATTTAAATGAAGGTCCAGCCGGTCGTCCCATGATTGACGGTTTATGCGGATGTAATTTTCCTCCCCGGTCATATTTTCTGTATTTGGTTACCCAATATAAAAAATCCTTTCCTGAACTGCCCATCATACACCGGATCAGAGCCATCTGATGATAAAATTTTTTTAAAATTCCATGGCCGTGGTTTTGAACCAAAGAGAAACAATAAAATCAGACGTACCAGCAGATACGTGGTGGAAATTATGTTGCACCCAATGATTGCCGGAAGAGGATAACAAATACGAAACCGAACAGGCCATGTTGCCCAGAAAAATTTTAGGCATACCCTCTGTTGAAACCCGGCACTCTCTTCATAGTGATAAAAATCAGCCTTTCACATGACTTAGGTCAGTGTTTTATTGAGCCACGGATTTGAACATTTATCCGTTATAGCATTAAACCTCCATCTATGAAATTTCTACTGTACCGCGCGTTCATTCTTACCTTATTTTTCCTTAGTGTATCCCTGATTGCCTCTGCACAACATCCTGGCGAAACCACCTTTAAGCAGGTCTGTTCGGCATGTCACTCCATCGGAGACGGAAGACTGGTAGGTCCTGATTTAAAAAATGTAACCCAGGCACGGCCGGAAGAGTGGCTGATTAAATTCATCAAGTCATCTCAGACTGTTATCAAAAGCGGTGACAAATATGCCGACTCACTTTTTCAGGCATATAATAAAACGGTAATGCCCGACCAGGCATCCCTGGGAGATGCCGAAATCAAGAATGTGCTGGCCTTTATAACAGAAAAAAGTTCCGGAACGGGAGCTGCCCAGGCCAGTGCCGCTCCGGGAACCACTGTCACCTCTACAGTGGTTGTTCAGGAACCCGTGTTTTCACCCATCAACCTCTTTCTGCTGGGTATTATCGTTATCATGCTGATAGTAATATGGTCCATGGCAAAAATCAATAAAAGACTGGCCGATCAGATTGGTGATTATCAGAGCAGTGACAGATCCTTTTTTAAATAATTCAATCCTTAATGGTAAGAATCAATGAAAAAATTGACTCCGATCAGTATTTCGCAACACTTTCAGGGCCGTCACAGCCGCAGATCTAATGTAATTGCAATTATGAAACGAACAGGCTGTTCCGTACTCATTGCTGCATTCCTGATGGTATTCAATGCCTCCTTCCATGCAGCATCAGCGCAGGCTGCTGACTCTGCAACAGGGGCCGCCACCTCTATGAGCCCTGAATCAAAGGGCCAGGAGTTATTTGTGGGGAACATCCGTTTTGCCAACCATGGACCTGCCTGTAATTCCTGCCACAATGTGAATCTGAATAATTTCATCAGCGGCGGTGCTCTTGCCAAGGATCTTACCCAGGCAGTTTCAAGGCTCACACCTGAAGGAGTGAAAGGAATTGTAACCGGGTTGCCCTTTCCGCAGATGAAGCAGGCCTACGAAACCCGCCCCTTAACCGAAGCTGAAATCAATGATATCCTTGCCTTCCTGAAACATGCGGATGCACTGGCGGCCACACAGGCAAAAAATTCCGTTGCACCGGATATGGCCTGGGGAGGAATACTTGGCGCCATAGCCCTGCTGATTCTGTTTTCTTTTTTCTGGATCCGGAGAAAGCGGAGAACGGTGAACCAGGCTATATACAACCGTCAGATCAAATCATTCTAAGAACACCTGTACCCCATTGATATCCATATTGTAAAAAACCTAATACCAAGATCATGAGTTGGATTGAAGATATTATCTCACCAAAAACCCGCCAATGGGAAGAATTTTACCGCAACCGTTTCCAGCACGACAGGATTGTACGCAGCACACACGGCGTTAACTGTACGGGTGGCTGTTCCTGGCAAATACACGTTAAAGACGGTATCGTAGTTTGGGAAACCCAGCAACTGGATTATCCCCTGCTGGAAGATTCCCTTCCTCCCTATGAACCACGCGGTTGCCAGCGGGGTATTTCCTATTCATGGTATCTCTACAGCCCGCTTCGTATAAAGTATCCGCTCATCCGCGGAACCCTCTTTGATTTGTTCAGGGAAGAAAAAGAAAAAGCCGGTGGCGATCCGGTAAAAGCATGGGAAAACCTGCAGAATAATAAGGAGAAGAGAAGTCGCTACCAGAATACACGCGGCAATGGTGGTTTCCGCAGAGCCTCGTGGGATGAGGCACTGGAAATTATGGCTGCTGCCAATATCTATACTGCCAAAAAATACGGTCCTGACAGGGTGATAGGATTCTCTCCCATTCCTGCCATGTCTATGCTGAGTTATGCTTCCGGAGCACGGTTTCTGCAGCTTTTTGGTGGCGTAAACCTGAGTTTCTACGACTGGTATTGCGATTTACCTCCGGCATTCCCCGAACTCTGGGGTGAGCAAACGGATGTTTGCGAAAGCGCCGACTGGTATAATGCAAAGATGATTGCAGATATGGGTACCAACCTGAACATGACCCGAACCCCCGACTGTCACTTTTTCGCCGAGGCCCGTCATAATGGTACCAAAGCCGTGGTTTTCTCCCCCGACTTCAGTCAGTTGTGCAAGTATGCCGACCAGTGGGTGCCGCTGCATGCCGGAAGCGACGGAGCCTTCTGGATGGCAGTGACTCATGTCATTCTAAAGGAATACCATTACGAAAAGCAAACTCCCTATGTTATTGATTATGTCAAGAGATACACTGACAGCCCGATGCTGGTACATCTTGACAAATCAGCCGATGGCTATACCGCAGGACGGCTGGTACGTGCCAATGAAATTGCAAAATGGAAAGATATTGAGAACGGTGACTGGAAGTTTTTATCCATTGATGAAAAGAGCGGCGAACTGGTGGTTCCAAAAGGAACGATGGGATACCGTTGGGATAAAAACGGCGGGAAATGGAATATGAAATATGAATGTGGTGAAACAGACAAGACCTTTGATCCGCTTCTCACATTTTTGAACCGGAAGGACGAAGTCCTCAATGTTGAATTTACCGAATTCGGCCTGTCCAAAAAAGCCATGAGGGGTGTTCCGGTTAAATGGCTAGAAACTGCCAACGGCAAAATACCCGTTACCACCGTTTATGACCTGATAATGGCGCAATATGGTGTGGACCGTGGCCTTGGCGGCCAGTACCCTGCGGATTACAACGATCCTGATGCGGCCTATACGCCTGCATGGCAGGAAATCTTTACGGGGATTGATTCCAAGACGCTCTTCCAGTTTGCACGCGAATGGGCGGAAACTGCAAATGCTACCGGCGGGAAATGTATGATTCTGGTAGGTGCGGGAATTAATCACTGGTACCATCAAAATCTCATGTACCGTGCAGGTGCCATGGCCCTGATGGTTTGCGGCTGCGTGGGTAAAAACGGAGGCGGCTTGAATCACTATGTAGGTCAGGAAAAACTTGCTCCGGTGGATTCCTGGTCATCCATCACCTTTGCAAAAGACTGGGTGCCGGTGTCGCGCCTGCAACAGGCTCCCCTTTGGCATTATATTAATACCTGCCAGTTCCGTTATGATGGCCACTATTCCAATTACAATACCATTCATAAAAATAAATGGACGGACAAGCATGTGGCAGATACCATCTATACATCGGTAAGAAACGGATGGATGCCTTTTTATCCCCAGTTTAATGAAAACTCGCTTGAACTTTCCAAACAGGCGGTTGCCAGGGGCGCAAAGAATGACGAAGAAATTAAATCATACGTACTGGAAAAATTAAAATCCAAAGAATTAAAATACTCTGTAAGTGATCCGGATGCTGAGGTGAATTTCCCGCGCGTATGGTATATATGGAGGGGCAATGCCCTTCTGGCCAGCATGAAGGGACACGAATATGCCCTGAAACATTACCTGGGTACGCATAACAATCTTATTGCAAGCGATTCCCACGAAAAGCCGGAAGAAGTGAAATGGCATGACATTGCACCGGTAGGTAAAATGGATCTGGTGGTGGATCTGAACTTCCGGATGGATTCTTCCGCGCTCTATTCAGATATCGTATTGCCCGCTGCTTCATGGTATGAAAAGTCCGATCTGAACAGTACAGACCTGCATTCATTCATTCATCCTCTGGGACAGGCCGTGGCACCGGTATGGGAATCCAAAACCGACTGGGACATATTCAAGCACCTTGCAAAGGCTACCAGTGAGCTTGCCAAAACCCATTTTTCTGAAGTGCAGAAAGATGTAGTGGCAACTCCATTATCGCATGACAGTCCGGATGAAATTACCCAGCCTGTAATTAAAGACTGGTACAACGGTGAATGTGAGGCCATCCCGGGAAAATCCATGCATAAACTCACGGTGGTTGAAAGGGATTACACGCAGATTTATGAGAAATTCATCACCCTGGGTGAAGCCATCAGGGAGAAGGGACTGGGCGCGCATGGAAATCATTATATGGCTAAAGAGGAATATGACGAGATGTGTACTTCTCATCATTTTCACCAGAGAACCTACCAGGGCAAAACGCTGCCCTCCATTCAGGAAGATCAGTGGGCTGCAAATGCCGTCCTGCATCTGTCCACGCTGACGAACGGAAAGCTTACTGCAAAAGCCTATGAATATATGGAAAAGAAAACGGGACTTGTTCTCGCAGATCTTTCCGAAGGAAGCAAGGATGTCAGGATCCGTTACGCCGATCTGCTTGCACAGCCGCGCAGGTATAATACATCGCCTGTATGGTCAGGTTTAATGAACGGTGGCAGGGCGTATTCGGCCTACACCTATAATGTGGAAAGAATGGTCCCCTGGAGAACCCTGACGGGCCGCCAGCATTTTTACCTGGATCAGGAATTATACATTTCCTATGGTGAACATTTACCGACGTTCAAACCGGCTCCGAGCCCTGAAGTGTACGGTGACCTCCGGGAAACATGGAAGAAAGGAAAAGCAAAAGCGCTCAACTACCTGACACCCCATGGTAAATGGCACATCCATTCCACCTATATGGAAAACCTCAGGATGCTTACCCTGTCCAGGGGTATTGAACCCTGCTGGCTCAGTGAAACGGATGCGGCAGAACTTGGAATAAAAGACAATGACTGGGTGGAGGTTCATAACGACCATGGCGTGTATGTAACACGTGCCTGTGTGAGTTCAAGAATTCCTCCGGGAGTCTGTGTGGTATATCACGTACCTGAGAGAACTGTAGGTATTCCCAAATCCCAGCTTCGGGGAAACAAACGGGGAGGCGGACATAACAGCGTGACCCGGGTTCACCTGAAGCCCAACTACCTCAATGGCGGCTACGGACAATTCTCCTTCCATTTCAATTACTGGGGACCTGTGGCTCCTCAACGGGATACGCACGTTGTGGTGAAGAAGATGGAAAAACTGGTTTGGTAGGTAGTTAATTCCTGAAATCCGGCTAAAGTATCAGCCAACAGGAACTTAACACAGAATGGAATAATGGAATCTCTCCGGATTTGTTCCGGAAGATTAAAATAAAGTGCAAGGCCTGACACTTGTCAGGAACACATCAAGAGTATTGATCGCCATCCGGCAGGATGGACAATACAGAGTGTTTCGGCTGTCAGATTGTTACAAGTAAGAATAAAATATCATTAAATATATAATTAATAATACATCATGGACGTCCGCTCACAAATTGCAATGGTGTTTCACCTTGACAAGTGCATTGGTTGCCATACCTGTTCCATCGCCTGTAAAAATATCTGGACTGACCGAAAAGGTGCAGAATATATGTGGTGGAATAATGTGGAAACAAAACCCGGGACAGGTTATCCCACAAAATGGGAAGACCAGGAAATCTATAAAGGTGGATGGGAAAAGAGAAACGGGAAAATCAACCTGAAAGGTGCCGGAAAACGGCGCGGGCTGACCAATATCTTCTACAATCCGAATCTTCCGGTTATTGATGACTATTATGAACCATTTACCTACAAATACCTTGACCTGATTGAATCTCCTGCCGGAGATGACCAGCCTACCGCACGGCCCGTTTCGCTGATAACCGGCGAGCCCATTGACATAAAGATGGGACCAAACTGGGATGATGACCTTGGCGGGTCACCGGATTTCGCCCGGAACGATCCGAATTTAAAAGGAATCTCTCCTGAAGAACAGGAAGTAATGTTCCAGTTGGAAAAAATGGCCATGTTTTACCTCCCAAGGATTTGCAATCACTGCCTGAATCCTGCCTGCGTGGCATCCTGTCCTTCCGGTGCTATTTACAAGCGCGGAGAAGACGGGATCGTTCTGATAAATCAGACCGTATGCCGCGCCTGGAGAATGTGCGTAACAGCCTGTCCGTATAAAAAATCCTATTACAACTGGCACACCGGAAAATCCGAAAAATGCATCCTGTGTTATCCGCGTATTGAAGCCGGACTGGCACCGGCCTGCATGCATTCCTGTGTCGGAAGGATTCGGTATCTGGGCGTCCTGCTGTATGATGCCGACAAAATTGAACCGGCAGCCAGCGCGGATGACAAAGATCTGATCAACAGCCAACTGGATGTAATTCTGGATCCTTTTGATCCCGCGGTAATCCGTGCAGCTAAAATGAACGGCATTGCCGATTCCACCATCCATGCTGCACAATTTTCCCCAACCTATAAGTTTGTGAAAAAATGGAAACTGGCATTACCGCTCCATCCCGAGTTCCGTACACTTCCCATGCTGTTCTACGTACCACCGCTGCTGCCTGTAATGGCAACAGTCAAAAAGGTGGACAACACCGAACAGCAGGAGAAGATGCATCCGGCTGCCAAAAAATGGGAGGATAACTGGCTCTATGATACCAGCACAAAGGAACTCTGGGGAACGCTGGATCAGATCCGCTTCCCGTTAAAGTATATCGCAAGTCTGTTTAGTGCAGGAGATGAAGAACTCATCAAAGAGAAATGGAGAAAGTTAATGGCTGTCCGTATTCACCGCAGAAAAGTTACCGTAGGGGATATTAGTGATGAGAAGGTGAAAGAAACGCTTCATGATGCAGGCATGACTGCAGAGATTGCCGATGAAATATACGCCCTCACATCGCTTCCCAAGTTTGAGGAGCGTTTTGTGATTCCCGCAGCACACCGCGAGCAGGCCATTGAAATGATGGACTTTACCGGTGATACAAAAGGAGAAACGGGGTTTGGCATTAAAGGCAAAATAAGAAGAGGTATTTAATCATTCAAAACCAGGATTATGGGATCAAAGCCGGAATTAGTACAGGAAAAAGAAACAACAGTACATACAGGAATCAGTGACTATGACCTTCTCGCCGGCCTGTTTGTTTATCCTGAAAATAAAACATGGCTGAATGCAGTGCATGATGCTTTTACCTATCTCCACGGCACCTGCCCGGAAGCCGCAGGACACATGAAAGGGTTTGTTGAATTTGCGGATTTGTCAACCCTGCAGGAGATGCAGGAAATTTTTCTGCGTTCCTTCGACGTGCAGGCGATAACTACCCTCGATATCGGTTTTACGCTGTTCGGTGAGGATTATAAGCGTGGTCAGTTGCTTGTAAACCTGAACAGGGAACACCGCGAAGCGGGAAATGTGTGCCATACCGAGCTTTCGGATCATCTGCCCAATATACTCCGGCTGTTACCCAAAATGAAGGATGAGGAAATGCGGAATGAAATTGCCCTGAAACTGGTAATTCCCGCGGTAGAAAAAATGATGTCGGAATTTGATTCGAAAAAAATTGAAAAGAAAGACGAGATCTATAAAAAGAATCTGAAAACCATCATTGACTATTCTTCACGGTGCAGGACCATTTACCTTTCTGTGCTGGAAACACTTTTTGAAGTGCTGAAGAAGGACTTTGGTTATGAGGATGGATTCAAAGGAACACCGTCAGGAGTGGAAGAGGTGGATGTCACCGGAACTGCCTGCGGATCCTGCTCGTCCTTTGGTGCCACTTCCGGCGACTACACCAGGAACATTGAAACAGAAATGACACTTGAAAAAAATTAATGATAAACCCGAAATACCATGAATGCATTGAATAATTTTTTTCTGATAGCCCTTCCCTACATAGCGCTTGCCGTATTCCTCGTGGGATCCATATACCGCTATAAATACAAAGGATTTCAGTTTTCTTCGCTTTCCTCCCAATTCCTGGAAGGAAGGAAATTATTCTATGGTTCCCTCCCCTTTCACTGGGGGGTACTCTTCCTGTTTGTCGGCCACCTGACTGCATTTCTCTTCCCGCGGAGTGTGCTTGCCTGGAACAGTGAACCGCTGCGCCTGATGATCCTTGAGATCACGGCATTTATTTTCGGGATCAGCATGCTCATTGGCCTGGTGAATTTATTGGTCCGCCGGTATTCCACTCCGCGGTTAAAGTTTGTCACCAATAAAATGGATCTGGTGATTTACCTGTTGCTGATTTTCCAGACGTTCATGGGATTATGGATTGCCTACAATTTCCGCTGGGGATCTTCCTGGTTCTCTACCCTGCTGACTCCCTATCTGTATTCTATTTTCACCCTTCAGCCGGACACCTCTGCGGTATCATTGCTTCCCTGGCCGGTAAAACTTCATATTATTGGTGCCTTTACCATTATTGGCATCATTCCTTTCAGCCGGCTGGTGCATTTCCTGGTTCCGCCATTCAATTATGCGTGGCGTCCGTTCCAGCAGGTTATGTGGTATTGGAGCAAACGGAAGATCCGCAGCCCCAGGACCCCCTGGTCGGTGCAACGTCCAAAGAATAATTAGCCATGTTATGCAACATTGTTAATAATGAAGAGTTACTTACCAGTCAGATTGTAAAGTCCATTTTATTAATTCTTTTAATTACAGGAATTGTTTTTAATGTCTTGCGGATTATCCGCACGGGATCGAATACAAGGAAAATAATCAACGCCGGAATTCTTTCTCTGCTGATCGTCATAATAGTTTTTGTCTTCCGGGAATTCAGGGTTGAGGCCGCCTTGCTGAAATATCCGGAATACGTCACGGGGACCACTACCGGAACCTGCAGTGTCTTTGCCCGCGGACAGGGAATTGAGTTCGAATATGAAATAAACGGCCAGACATACCGTAACTGCAACACCTATTATCCGGTCTCAAAAGACAGCATTGTCGTACCGGGAGGAAAATACCAGGTACGGTACACAAACAAATTTCCTGATAAGGGAAGAATGGATTTCCGGATACACGCAAATTAATTTAATCTTCTTTTCATGGACCAGACAGTACCTGCCAGATCCCACCGGATCCTTTTTCTAAGTACGCTTGCCT
>JADZBN010000228.1 GCA_020852075.1 Bacteroidia bacterium | reverse complement strand
AGCGCCTCATGGATATTAACTGCTACCGGGGCATTCGTCACCGTTCAGGACTTCCTGTACGGGGGCAGCGCACCAAAACGAATTGCAGAACACGAAAAGGAAAACGTAAAACTGTTGCCAATAAGAAGAAGGCAACTAAAATGTAATTAATTCTTATGGCAACACAACAGCAAGGTTCCGCAAAGACAGCAAAAGCTGCCAGGAAAAAAACGGTAAAGGTGGATGCATCCGGAAAGGCATTCATCAATTCAACCTTTAACAACATCATCATTTCCCTGACAAATGACAGCGGCCAGGTAGTATCCTGGAGTTCTGCCGGGAAAATGGGCTTCCGGGGCAGCAAGAAGAATACCCCTTACGCCGCCCAGATGGCCGCCTCAGATTGTGCGAAAGTTGCACACGATATGGGAATGAGGAAAGTTAAGGTATTTGTCAAAGGCCCGGGTGCCGGCCGCGAATCCGCCATCCGAACGCTTCACCAGGCAGGTATTGAAGTTTCGGAAATAGTGGATAAAACACCGATTCCTCATAATGGTTGCCGTCCGCGCGGACGCAGAAGGGTATAACAGGCTGCAGGAATCATTATTAATCAATCAGAAACCAGAGAATTATGGCAAGATATATTGGACCAACAACAAAGATTGCACGGAAGTTCCGTGAACCTATTTTCGGACCGGATAAAAGTTTTGAAAAAAAGAACTATCCTCCCGGACAGCACGGTATGAACAAACGCCGTTCCAAGCAATCCGAATATGCCATTCAGCTTATGGAAAAGCAGAAGGTAAAATACATGTATGGTATTCTGGAACGTCAGTTTGCGAAAATATTTGACAAGGCCTCCAGAAAATCCGGAATTACCGGTGAGATCCTGCTTCAGCTTATCGAAACAAGACTCGATAATCTTGTATTCAGGTTTGGTATTGCGCCCACCCGTTCATCGGCCAGACAATTGGTTTCTCACAGGCATATTACCGTAAACGGAAAGGTTGTAAATATTCCTTCTTATACCTGCAAAGCGGGCGATATTGTTGCTGTCAGGGAAAAATCCAAAGCACTGGAGTCCGTACATGCATCCCTTACGGGTCATGTAAACAAATACGGCTGGCTCGAATGGGATAAGGCATCCATGTCCGGGAAAGTACTGAACCTTCCGGCAAGGGATCAGATTCCGGAGAATATCAAAGAACAGCTGATTGTCGAATTGTACTCTAAATAATGCCTGAACAATTCAGTGCCGGCTTGTGGCACAATATGCTAATCATTCATTCAAACCTTAAACCTCTAATCATACCATGGCCATCTTAGCATTTCAGCGACCGGAAAAAGTTATTATGATCAGTTCTGACGACCGGCACGGCGTCTTTGAATTCAGACCTCTTGAGCCCGGTTACGGAATCACTGTAGGTAATGCGCTTCGCCGTATTCTATTGTCATCCCTTGAAGGACATGCTATCACGTCCATCAAAGTGGGTGGTGTTGATCATGAATTTTCTTCTGTCAAAGGAGTAACCGAAGACATGACAGAAATTATTTTAAATCTCAAGCAGGTGCGCTTCAAACAGCAAATTCAGGGAACTGATTCGGAAAAAGCAAGCGTCACCGTAACCGGGAAAAGCCAGTTTACGGCCGGAGACATCAGCAAATTTACTACGGCATTTCAGGTACTGAATCCTGATCTGGTAATTTGCAACATGGAATCTTCGGTTAAGCTTAGCCTTGATCTTTTTATTGACAAGGGCCGCGGATATGTTCCTTCCGAAGAAAATAAAACTGCCAGTTCTGCAATCGGTACTATTTTCGTTGACTCGATTTTTACACCCATACGGAACGTGAAATATTCCGTAGAGAATTACCGCGTTGAACAAAAGACGGACTACGAAAAGCTGATCATGGAAATTACCACCGACGGCAGTATTCATCCCAAAGAAGCGCTTAAGGAAGCCGCAGAAATACTGATCCATCACTTCATGCTCTTCTCGGATGAAAAAATTACACTGGAAACGAAAGAGAAAACACCTACCGAGGAACTGGATGAAAATACACTTCACATGCGCCAGTTACTGAGCACAAAATTGGTTGATATGGATCTTTCCGTCAGAGCATTAAACTGCCTCAAGGCTGCAGATGTTGAGACGCTCGGTGATCTTGTTTCCTATAACAAAGCGGATTTGCTGAAATTCCGTAATTTTGGAAAGAAATCACTTACAGAACTTGAAGAACTGGTGCGCTCCAAGAACCTCACCTTCGGGATGAGCATTTCCAAGTACATTGAAAAGAAATAATCATTATCCGGACCAGCATTTTTATGCCGGTTCCGAAAGAGAAAAAATACAATGAGACACGGTAAGAAGATCAATCACCTCGGCCGGCAACACAGCCACAGGGAAGCAATGCTTTCAAACATGGCCTCCTCGCTGATTTTACACAAGCGGATTAATACGACTATTGCCAAAGCCAGGGCTCTTCGTAAGTATGTTGAGCCGATAATTACCCGTTCAAAAGACGACAGTACCCATTCCAGAAGGGTCGTATTCAGCTATCTTCAGAATAAACCTGCAGTCGTTGAGTTGTTCAGGGAAGTTGCACCCAAGGTAGCCGAACGGCCAGGTGGCTACACCAGAATTATTAAACTTGGATCGAGACCGGGTGACAATGCAGAAATGTGCATGATGGAATTGGTGGACTTTAATACACTTTATGGAAATTCAATTTCCACCACCGAGGCACCTGCAAAGAAATCCAGGACAACCCGAAGGGGTGGAAAAAAGAAAGCAAAGGACGAACTGCCTGATGCATCAGAATCCGCAGCAAGCACCGCGGGGGAAAAGAAGCCAGGCACAAAAAAGTCGTCTTCCAAAAAGAAAGAGGAAAATGATGATAAAGACAAAGAGGCCTGACAACTCTTTGGTCAAAAGGGATAAAACATTGTTTTATCCCTTTTTTCTTAATAATTCCTTTGTCCGGTACGGTAAGTTTTTAACAGGAAGAAGGCGTGACGGGCAATCCTTTATCTTTGTTGTTCAATATGAAGATCACTGAAAAAAAGCCGGCGGTTTTGTTACTGGAAGATGGAACTGTGTTTCATGGAAAGTCAGCAGGTGCAGTTGGTACCACCACAGGAGAAATCTGTTTTAATACCGGGATGACAGGATATCAGCACGTGTTTACGGATCCGTCCTATTATGGTCAGGTGCTGGTGGCTACTCATGTCCATATTGGAAACTATGGAATCCACGCGGAAGAGGTGGAAAGTGATGGAATAAAAATTTCCGGCCTTGTCTGCCGGTCATTCAATGTCCCTTATTCAAGAAAAAGTGCAGCGATGTCCATTCAGGAATATTTTGAAAGGAGTGGAATTGTTGCTATCAGTGACATTGATACAAGGGCAGTGGTAAGACACATTCGGCATAAGGGTGCCATGAATTGCATCATATCTTCTGAATTGACGGATATTCCGGAATTGCGCAGGGAACTATCCCGGGTTCCTTCCATGGCAGGGCTGGAATTGTCTTCCCAAATCAGTACACCACAAGCCTATTTTATGGGGAACCCCGCATCGCAGAAAAAGGTTGCTGTTGTTGATTTTGGCGTTAAAAGAAATATTCTGCGGAATCTGACACAACGGGATTGTTATCTTCAGGTATTTCCATCAGGTACCTCTTTCACGGAGATCAAAGCATGGAATCCTGACGGAATCCTGTTGTCCAACGGACCCGGTGATCCATCGGCCATGCCGGATGCTGTAACCCTTGTCCGGGCCATGCTGGAGGATACTGTTCCTGTTTTTGGGATTTGCCTGGGTCATCAATTGCTTGCACAGGCATGTGGTATTGGTACGTATAAAATGTTTAATGGTCATCGTGGCATAAATCATCCGGTAAAAAACCTGATTTCAGGACGCTGCGAGATTACTTCCCAGAATCATGGATTTGCCGTACGTGAAGATGAAGTCAGAAAATCGCGGGTTGTTGAGGTGACACATATCAACCTGAATGACCGCACCATTGAAGGAATCCGGGTAAAAGACAGGGTTGCATTCAGCGTACAGTATCATCCTGAGGCTGCGCCAGGTCCGCACGACAGCAGTTATCTCTTTGATGATTTTGTTATCAGTATGAATGCCGTGGAGGCCGGTCAGGATCTCTGATTTACAACAGACTGTTCTTTACACCGCCTGCCATAAGTTTGCGCAGGTATTTTTCCTTAATAACCTTTGACAGTACATCAAGATGCCTCTGGCCGTGAAGATCGCTGCCGATATAATCTATTAGCCCTTCATCAATAAGTCTTTCTGCTGTTTTCCTGGCACCGGCACCATAGTAACCTGCCAGTGAGTTCACATTAAGCTGGAGCATCACACCCGCGTCTTTCAGGTTGCGGTATTCCTCAAACTTTCCGTACCAGAATGGATACCGCTCAGGGTGTGCGAGAAGGGGAGTATAACCCAGCAGATGAATTTCAAAAAGTACCTGCTGGAGGTTTTCGGGAGGATTCACATAACTTATTTCAATCAGTACTGTTTTTTCTCCAATGGTAAGGAGCGGCTCATCATTCAGTTTTTTAAGAAACATTTCATCCACATAATATTCAGCGGCCGCATCAATCTCCATGGAAATACCTTCATGACGTAGGGCACCTCTGAGTTCCATTAATCCGGATTGAATGATTTGGGGTGTATTCTTAAAATAATCACTCATAATATGCGGTGTGGTGATCAGTTTTTGAAATCCCAGAGACTGGAATCCCCGGATCATTTGCAGAGATTCTTCAAGTGTTTGAACACCATCATCCAGGCCGGGAATCAAATGGGAATGAATATCGGTTTTAATGGATGAAAAATCGGTAAAAGCAGGCAGGTTTCCGGATGTTTTGCCGGAGAAGAGGGATTTCAACAAACCCATTTCAAGTTGACTTTACCAGGGTTTCACGGAACCATTCCAGGGTAATCCTGAGGCCTTCTTTTAATGTAACGGTAGGATGATACGATAACAGTTTTTCCGCCAGAGATATGTCTGCAAGGGAATCGCGGATATCTCCGGTTCGGGCAGCACGGTAAACCGGTCTCAGAGAAGAACCTGCTCCTGATGCTATTGTATCAAACAACATATTTACAGATGTGCGCTCACCTACTGCAACATTAAAAATCTTTGAAAGCGCCTCTTTATTATCCGTGAGCAGGGCAAGGATGTTTGCCTGGACTGCATTTTCCACAAATGTGAAATCCCGTGATTGTTCGCCGTCACCGTCAATGTTAGGCGGAATATTTTCAAGCAAGCCCTGCATGAATAATGGAATTACTGCCGCGTAGGGACCATCAGGGCTTTGCCTGGGTCCGAAAACATTGAAATACCTCAATCCGATAATTTCCATTTGGTAAGCAGATGCAAAAACACCGGCATACAGTTCATTGGATTTTTTACTTATCGCGTAAGGCGACAACAGGTTGCCTGTCTGATTTTCTTTTTTGGGAAGTGCAGGATGGTCCCCGTACACAGAGGAAGAGCTTGCATAGACAAATCTCTTAACACCAGCATCCCTGGCTGCAACAAGCATATTGAGAAAGCCTGTTGAATTGATGGCATGTGTGGTTTGCGGGTCCCTGAAGGATCTGGGGACCGAACCCAGAGCTGCCTGGTGGCTGACAAAATCTATCCCTTTGCATGCTGATTCACAGGTTTTGGTGTCACGAATATCACCTTCAATAAATTCCACACCCGGCTGGCCAATAAATTCATTCAGATTGCTGATTTTACTGGTCATCAGATTGTCCAGTATTCTGATTTTGCCTGCTTTATACCGGACGAGATATTCAACAATATGAGAACCGATAAAACCGCTTCCGCCTGTAACCAGGAAGGAGCTACTAGCGATATCCCGTGAATGAAATGGGTTTAGATACATGTTTTTCATTGCTGAGGAGGTTTTTTCTGCAATTGTCAACGGTGCAAATACTGTTGTTCATAGTAGGTTTTGTATGAACCGGACGTAACGGTCTGAATCCACTCGGGATTTGACAAATACCAGTCAACGGTTTGTTCCAGGCCATCTTCCATTTTTACTTCCGGTTCCCAACCCAGGTCTTTTTGCAGCAGGGAAGAATCAATCGCATAGCGTTTATCATGCCCGGGGCGGTCTTTCACGAAGGAAATCAGCCGGGCCGAGGTGCCGTCTGTACGGTTCAGTTTCCTGTCCATTATTTTACAAAGCAAATGTATAAGATCAATGTTTTTCCATTCATTATTCCCTCCAATATTGTAGGTTTTTCCAGGCAATGCATTATGGAAAATGAGGTCAATTGCTTTGGTATGATCTTTCACAAACAGCCAATCACGGATATTTTCACCCTTTCCATATACGGGAACGGGTTTGTTGTCGCGGATATTCATGATAGCCAGTGGAATCAGTTTCTCCGGGAAATGAAACGGGCCGTAATTATTAGAACAGTTGGATATAACAATGGGCAATCCATAGGTGTCATGATAAGCCCTTACCAGATGGTCCGCCGAGGCTTTGGATGCAGAGTAGGGGCTGTGCGGATCATAGGGGCTTTCTTCGGAAAACAAGCCGTTCTCACCGAGGCTGCCGTAAACTTCGTCTGTGGATATCTGATAAAACAAATGGCGCATACCTTCCCGCTTTTCAGGTGTGGCCCAAAAAGTACGGGCCGCATTCAGGAGGTGAACCGTGCCTACAATATTTGTCATTACAAAGTCCATCGGGCTGCTGATACTCCGGTCCACATGAGACTCTGCGGCCAGGTGAATTACAGCATCAATGTTGTAATTCTGAAAAACCTCATGGATCTGATTTTTATCGGTGATATCCCCTTTTACAAAAACATAATTTTGTTTTTTCTCAATATCGCTGAGGTTGGTAAGATTTCCGGCATAGGTGAGTTTGTCGAAATTAACAATCCGGTATTGCGGATATTTATTTACAAAGAGCCGGACAACATGGGATCCAATAAACCCCGCACCACCGGTGACCATGATATTTCCTGCAGGTGAGTTCATTATCCGGTTATTTTATTGGAATT
>JADZBN010000227.1 GCA_020852075.1 Bacteroidia bacterium | reverse complement strand
TTTCATACGGGACGTATTCGAACAGGGGATAATCGGCAACACTCACCTCATGGTAAAACACATTTTCAGAAAAATGCTCCAGCCGTACAGGCTGACTGTACGTAATAAAATGAACCCGGTGACCTTTTTCTGCAAGGGCTTTTCCCAGTTCAGTGGCCACTACGCCGCTGCCGCCGAATGTCGGATAGCACAATATACCAATCTTCATAACTGAAAGAGCCGGGAAAAATCACCGCGATGTTCCTGCGGAATTTTAGCAGGAAGCGCAAAGGTAAACAATGTTCCGGCAATCAGTTTTTGATCTGCCGGGCCCCGGATTCACCACGCATAGCCCGGTATATGGCCTCCTGAATGTCTGTCCGTATGTTCATCTTTACAATCTTATTGTTTTCAGCGTCAGGATACACCCTGTTGCTGAGAAATACATAGATCAGATCATGTTCGGGGTCGGCCCAAACACAGGTTCCTGTAAATCCCTGGTGTCCGAACGTACCGGCCGGTGTGGATTTTGAACAGGGACTTGGTTTTGAAGTATTGGTTTCGGGTTTATCAAACAGCAGTCCCCGCCTGTTATGATTTTGCAAAAATTGTTGAGAGGTGAAAGTCTTTATGGTATTTGGATTCAGGTAATTCTTCCCGCCGTATGCTCCGTGGTTTAGCAACATCTGCATGATTACCGCCAGGTCGTAGGCATTACTGAACAATCCCGCATTTCCGGAAACGCCTCCCATCATGGCTGCCGCCGGATCGTGTACAAAACCCTGCACCAGGCATTTTCTGAAATCATTGTCCCGTACGGTCGGGACAATGACGGAAGTATCCATGGATTCCCAGGGCCGGAAAAGTGTATGGTTCAATTGCAGTGGTTTATAAAACATTTCTTCAAGATACTGATCCAGGGGCTTTCCGCTGATTTTTTCCACCATTTTCTGGATCAGCATGGGTCCGAAATCGCTGTAAACATATTTCCCCCTGTCTTTTACCGGCGACTGAAGTATCCATTGATATATGCTGTCCGCGTAGTTGTCCCTGATGTACAGACTGTCACATACTCTTGTTTCAAAACCTGGTTCCGGAATTTTCCGGTAAATTTCCGGAGAAGGAATGCTGTCCTGCATGGTTCTTTTCCAAAAAGGTTCCCATGCGCGAAGTCCTGCCTGATGTGCCATGATCTCACGGATGGTAAGTCCCTTCTTATTGGTTGACTTGAGCTTGGAAAGATATTTTGAAAGGGGCTGGTTGAGATCATAGGCCCGTTTGTCAAAGAGCTTCATGGCGGCAAGTGCTGTACCTGTTATTTTGGTAACAGAAGCAATATCATAAAGGTCCGTATTCAACACCCTGCAGCAGGAATCATAGGTATGGTATCCGAATGATTTCTGATAAATCACTTTCGAGTTTTTGGCAACCAGCACCTGGCAACCAGGAAAAGCGCGGGCTGCAATAGCCCTGTTTACAATGGTGTCAATTTCAGAAAGACCGGCAGAAGACACTCCCTCGGCTTCCGGAATTTCTTCTCCCAGCCGTAAAACCGGTCCGGTGGATACACCGCTGCCACGCGTCAGGGCAGCATTGATGGTAACGGGAATTTTTCCATTGCTGCTGTCGCCACCCATTACAACTTCTGCTGCAATTTCGTGAACCATCGGAAAATCCTCGTAGGCCAATACAACAGCCTGCGCCCTGGAAATATTTTTAAATATCCCAAGTGTATAAGCATTTCCGAGATCAACGAAGATTACGGGTTTTTCAATCATGAGGGTATCAATGAAAGCCGCTGCGTCATCCGGTACACCGTACTTTTTCTGAGCAAGCATATTGGTGCCATGCAAACTCACAATTACCAGGTCGTAATTACGGAGAAAGTCAAACAACGCTTCGTACATTGCGGCAGTGGCATTTTTGTTTTCGGAAAAATGGTCCACGCGGACATAACGATCCAGTGCAGTCTGGAAACCGTTGTTCTTTTCATCACCAATGACCACAGAAGCTATTTTATGCTTATCGGGATTCTTTAACGGCAGTATATTTTTATTGTTTTTTACAACTGTTACCGAAGCCTCGTACAGTTTTCTCTGCAGGTTCAATGCCTCAGGCGGATTCAAATCCTGGTATAGATTGTTTGTATCCACCCTGCTTCGGGTGTTCAGTCCGGTCCAGAATTTCACCATGAGAAGCTTTTTCACCCTGCTGTCAATTTCTTCCTGGGAGATTTCACAATTCTGCACTGCGATGTGAATTTCATCCACGGCTTTGTGTACATTCTCCGAATACAAAAGAATATCGTTGCCTGCGAGCAATGCGGTTTTATCAAGTACCCCGGGTCGGTAGCAACTGCTGACGCCTTTCATGTTAAGCGCATCGGTAAAAACAAGTCCTTTAAAACCCATTTCTTTTTTCAACAGGTCATTCACCACTTTTGCAGAAAGCGTCGAAGGAAGATCCTGCGTACTGTCCAGGGAAGGAACAAACAGGTGGGCCACCATTACCGAACCCAATCCTGACCTGATCAGATGCCTGAAGGGATACAACTCCACGGAATCAAGTTTTGCGCGTGAAGCATAGATCGTCGGCAGGGCAAGGTGTGAATCCGTATCGGCGTTTCCATGTCCGGGAAAATGTTTACCCGTAGCAAGCACATGATGGTCCTGAAGACCCTTCATGTATAACAACGCACGTTGCGTTACTTCTTCCCTGTTATCACCAAAAGCTCGGCTCCCGATAATCGGATTCAGGGGATTGTCATTCACATCGGCATCCGGAGCAAAATTTACCTGAATCCCAAGTCGTTTGCATTCCCTTGCAATTTCCAATCCCATGGCATAGACCAGACTGTCTGATGCACCCGCAGACAGGGTCATCTGACGGGGAAACCGGATGGTGCTGTCGAGCCGCATGTTTAATCCCCATTCACCATCAATCCCTATGAGCAGCGGTACTTTGGACAGTGACTGATATTCATTGGTTAGTGTTGCCTGACGAAGAGGCCCGCCCTGAAAGAAAATCAAACCTCCAATACCCCAATTGGAAATCAATTTCTTTATTTCATTCACATGATCCTGTCCTTTATTACTCCAGGCGGCAACCATAATCAGTTGGGCAATTCTTTCATCCGGCTGAAGCGTAGAAAGTACTGAATCCGCCCACTTTCCAGCTTCAGGCGTGTAAAAAGGAGGGTTGGTTTCAGGCGTAACCCCCTGAGCCCATCCGCAGGTACAAATCAAAGAAATGAGAAATCCTGTTAGTGATCCGACTTTTTTCACCTGTTCCCCCTTATCCTGCTGAAATTGTAGTGCAAAATTACCCGAATGAACGGAAACCACCCTGCCCCCTCCCTGTTGTTCTCAACAATTTGCACGGAACAACCTGTCAATTACTTCCTCCCATGCATGAAAACCCTGTAACGGGATTCCATATTTTTCAAACATGGGAATCCGTGGAATTATTGTTCATCTGCTCCTTTTCAGTTCCGGGCTGATATTGCGGAAGTTGGGAATTCCAGGGGGCCAGGTCATCATTTTACTCTCCGGTTTGTCGCTCTTTTCACGGCTATTTTATACGGGAATCAAAAAAGCAATTTTTTTACCGGTTGTTGGAAACGGGTGGACTACGGCGCCGGAATTGTTACTGAGCTTTGCTTTTTTCTTTCTGCTCCTCCGGCACCAGTACTGGTTTCCCGGAAATGCCTTTGCCTGGTTATCCCTGCTGTGCCTTCTTATTTCCACCTGTTTTCTGTTGTTTGGGCGGAAAGCCGGCAATTCCTTTTCCTTTCCGCCTTCGTATTATTTCACCAGAGGATACAGGATCCTGCTGGTATTCATCTGGGTATTACTTATCCCCAGCCTGGTCATGTCTCCCAGAGAATTTCATAATTTTTTCAGGGCAACTACCTACGAGGAGTATGTCCGGCAATCCCATGACGAAGATGAATCCGATATTGCAGACGCATTGATAGAAAAATATAAATGTACCTCACCGGCATGCATGGAAAAAGCAGATACTCTTTTTAAACGTGCTCTTGAGAAGGACAGAAATAAGGAAAACGAAGAAGCCCTTCGTCTCTACAATCTTTCCATTGATCTTGATCCGGACAATGCTGAAGCGTATTACAGACGCGGACTGATAAAATTTTTCAGGCTTGATATCAATGAAAGTACTGCATGGTCGGCGGTTAAGGATTATTCACGGTCGCTGAAACTTCGTCCCGGTGTGGCGGCAGTATTGTATCACCGAGGAGTAGCCTTCTCCTACCTGGGTCAGAAAACCCGCGCCTGTGATGACCTGCATGCCGCCGTGGTTCTGGACAATACCTTACCGGTATCCTATCTGATAAAAAAGAACTGTCCTGCGGAGGGCACCAGGGTACCTGTTCATTAATACCGGACCTCCTTCATTTTTTTTCTTCCGCTTTTTTCCCAAAAATGTAAACCCTGGACTCCTCCCTGCGGATGAGCCTTTCAATGTTTCTCTGATGTGTCACCAGAATCAGTAACGCCACCACAAGAGAAAAGATATTGATACTGGAATTGGAAGAATAAAATACCATAATCACTACGGGAAATGCAATCCCGCTGATCATACTGCTCAGGGAAACATAATGTGAGACCAGCAGCGTCAGAAAAAATATACCCGCACAGATTACTGCTGCCTGATAATGGACGGCAATGAGTATGCCCAGCATGGTTGCCACTCCTTTCCCTCCCCTGAATCCGACATATATGGGAAAAATGTGTCCAAGCAATCCGCAGACCGCCAGGGCAAGTTCAAAATCAATGAATTCGGGTCCTTTGGGATCATAATCACCTGTGATGTAAGCCAGTTTTACCGCAAAAAAACCTTTCAATACATCCATAATCAGCACAGCCGTTCCTGCTTTTTTCCCCAACACCCTGTAGGTATTGGTGGCTCCGGCATTTCCGCTTCCGTATTCACGAACATCAATATTATAAAATGTTCTGCCTACCCAGACCGCTGAAGGTATGGAACCTACGAGGTAGGCCAGGATCATTCCAATAATATTAGGCAGTGTCAGCAACCTGCTTGAATTTATTTGTATAACCGGAAATCCGGGTACTCAAATTCATCGCAATCATAACCAATCCGGATAAATAAGTCAATCCCTTATTTTCCGTCATCCCCGGGTGGTGCCGGCTGCATGCGTTTCAGGAAATTTCGTACGGCACGATCCGTGGACAGAATGTATTCAAAATCCGGTTTGTCTTTTTCTTCATGCATACGTTTCTCAGGTTTCAATTTTGTGATCACATCATTGAATGCACTGTAGGATGACAGCACCTGCATGAGTCCCCGTGAATAGCTGAAAAAGAACCAGGCTCCGTTTTCGGGTTCCAGGTAAATATTCAGCACATCACCCGTTCTTTTATGTACTATTTCCACATATCCGTTGAGCCTGCGGTTCAGCGAAACCTTATCTACGCTTCCAATTCCGATGGGTCCGGCGGAACGAAAGGTCCTTGTATCATTATTCCATAGCATTTTCAGTTCGGTAATAAATAGAGTGTGCCTGAGTTCATCAGGAATCTTTTTGAAGGCACCGTAAAGGTTGAGTTCGGCAATCATTTTATCCGCTTTTTCCTTTCCGGCAAGTTCGGCCAGTCCGTGTTCAAAAACCGGTCTTCCCGCATCCTGGGTCGGTGTGAGTCCGGCATTCATCAGAATTTTATCACTGAATATTTTTAAGGCGTCGTTGTCAAAAAAGAAATCAATGGCAGCCATGATATCAAATTCGGTGTTGTCGTTGGAAAGGTTGTTCACAACTGTTCCCACAGTTTGAAGCTTTAACTGGCCGAAGTCAGAACCAAAATTCAGTTTCCCCTCTCCTTTGACCATACACCGTGTATCATCCAGGCTGAGGAAATTTCCTGCCACACCCGGTTTCTCGAGTTTTTCTTTGGTCGTAATCCGGTATTCACCGCTGGGTTTATCAAAAAACAATACGCCGGTGGCAGAAATTATTTCAAGATCGCCCGGTTTTCTTTTAGGCATAAGGAATGCGGCATAAATACCAGTACTGTCGCTGGACTGTGCAATGGAGGCAGAAAGATTAGTCCCCGTATCAGTCACCGGATTGTTCACCGGAATACTTACATTTTCGGGGTCAATGGTGCCTGAAAACCGGATCCAGTTCTTGTCAATTTTCTCACAGCGTATATTGGGCTTGGCATAGCCGGAGAATGTCAGGAACTGATCCGCACCTCTGAGATGGATGTTCCCTTTGAAAAGAAACTGCGGACTCATCGGAAAACCTTCAGGATCCGAGAGTTCAGCATCCGCAACAGTCTGGTATGTGGAATCAACCGTTATATTTTCAAAATGAAAGTGGTGCTTGATTTTGTTTTCATCCACGTAATCATAATCGCCACTTCCCTGATATTTCTTCCTCCCTTTGATATCCACTGTGGCATTGTACAGTGTATGGTAACGCGTGGTATTATTGGCAATAATTCTTGCATCCCGGAGGGTTTTCATGTGGGCATACCGTTCAACAACCACTTTCCCGCTGTCAGGAATTACAGACGCATCCGCTGTCTGGATGAGCGCGACATTTTCTGCTTTTATCAGGTAGTCCTTCAGGCTGTACCTTGCAAATGGCGCCCTCCAACGGAGGGAGTCCTGGGAAGGTTCAACACTGATGAATTCAGAGCCTGTGAGGCTCAGGCCGGTTGAAGTGGTATCTTCCTGAACCCTGCTTTGGGCGGATGAACTCAGTTCAATTTCCTTCTGGTCCATAAACCATTTGAACTGGTCAATGTAACAGATGTACTGATTGAGCGGGAAGCTTACGTATGAACTTCCGCCATTGGATTTAAAATCTCCTACACGGTTGATAAAATCAATATGAGATTTCACATTATTCGTGGAAAAGGCAAGGGCATCTGTATTGTCGGAAGTCAGCCTGAAATCGGACGTATCAGCATCAAAAACTTCTGATTTATA
>JADZBN010000226.1 GCA_020852075.1 Bacteroidia bacterium | reverse complement strand
GTATCGGGGCGCCAGCCGCATCCTGCTTCCATACCAGGAAAACATTTCGCCGTCTGACATGACAATCAGTGCTTCAGGAAACATTTCTTTTACCAGGGGTATATGTGATTCTGTAAAAGGATAGGGCTCATTGGAAAGAAATACAAGATCCGGTTTTAATTTCCACATTTCATTTTGATTCAATTCAGGGTACCGGCTTCCGGGTTCCATACAATTTGTAAATCCGCCGTATTCAATCATTGAATTGATATAAGTATTCCTTCCGGCGGCCATCCAGGGGTCTTTCCAGATTAGGTACAAAGCTTTTTTTTCGGGTCCATTCACGAAGCTTTCATTCGCATTGAAGGCATCGTTTATTTCCATGCAAAGCTTTTCAGAAGCTTCTTTTTTACCGGTTATTTTTCCAACCGAAATAATCATATCCATCGCATCCGGTATGCTATTTATATCGCTCAACCAAACTGGAAATTTTTCAGCAAGCTCAATAATCTGGCCGGCTTCATTTTCTTCCTTATTTCCGAGAATAAGGTCGGGGCGAAGCCCACTGATCAACTGCAGGTTCAGGTTTTTTGTACCACCGATCCTTTTTTTTGACCTGGACCAGCTTTCCGGATGGACGCAAAATTTGGTTATTCCAATTACCTCCTCGTCCAGTCCAAGATCATATAATAATTCCGTCTGCGAAGGTACCAGTGAAATTATTCGCTCAGGGTAATTGCGGATGCTGACTATACGGCCGGTCTGATCGGGCAATATCATCTGGAACGTAATAAAAAAAAGTCCCGGGCACGTTGCGAAGGACTTTGCTTGGTCATGAATCTATTCATTTATTTTGCAAGGACTTCTGCAATGTCAGAACGGGTAATAATGTAATTTCTGTTTGCCTTGAAATCCTTTACCAACACCGCTGATTTTTCATCATTTATCATTGCAGAAAGATCGTTAAGGCCTGTACTAATATCTACAAAGGGCAGCGCATCCTGCATTATGCTTCCCACGGTATCATTTTTTGAATCAGGATTTTCAATAATTTTTTGATACACCTGATTATCATTGATTACGCCTATAATTCTTTCTTCTGATGTTACAGGAATTTGAGAAAAATCATTCCGGGTCATCAGTCTCAATGCCTCTGAAAGCTTTTCATTTTTATCAATGGTAACCAGGGAAGAATTTTGAACCCCAGAAACAATGTCTTTTGCCGTCATACCTTTCCTGTCGAAGTATCCCATTTTTCTCATCCAGTCATCATTAAAGATTTTTGCAAGGTATCGCGATCCATGATCATGAAAAATAATTACGACCAAATCATCAGGGGTTAACAGGTGTTTCAGTTGCCTGAGCCCTGCGACAGCAGATCCGGCTGAATTTCCGACCCAGATACCTTCCTTTTGAACAATTTCCCGGGTCATCAGTGCCCCGTCCTTGTCTGTTACTTTTTCCATGTGGTCAATTACCCCGAAGTCATAATTTTTTGGAATAAAATCTTCACCAATTCCTTCCGTGACATAGGGATAAATTTCATTGTTATCCATTTTACCGGTATCCTTAAAAACCTTCAAAACAGAACCGAAGGTGTCAATACCCCAAACTTTTATTTTCGGATTTTTTTCCTTCAGAAATTTTCCGGTACCGCAAATGGTACCTCCGGTACCTGCACCGACTACCAGGTGTGTGATCTTTCCCTGCGTCTGCTCCCAGATCTCGGGCCCGGTTTGCTCGTAGTGAGCCTGCCGGTTCGACAGATTGTCGTACTGATTCGGGTAAAATGAATTGGGGATTTCCTTATTGAGGCGTGCAGCCACGGAATAATAGGATCTTGGATCCTCCGGTTCAACATTCGTCGGACAAACGATTACTTCCGCTCCGAAAGCACGAAGGGCGTCCATCTTTTCCTTTGACTGTTTATCTGTAGTGGTAAAAATGCATTTATATCCTTTTATAATAGCAGCTATGGCCAGACCCATACCCGTATTTCCGGAAGTTCCCTCGATAATGGTACCACCTTCCCGGAGAATTCCCTGTTTCTCGGCATCTTCAATCATTTTCAAAGCCATCCTGTCCTTAATGGAATTACCCGGATTAAAGGTTTCGACTTTTGCGTACACCTTAGCCGGTACCCCTTCCGTAACTTTGTTCAGTCTTACAAGAGGCGTATTCCCGATGGCATCGAGAATATTTTCACATACATTATTGTTTTTTTTCATGTCCGTGTTCAATTCGAAATTTTTTATAAACGATTGAAAACCAGTATTATACATAATAAATCATATCCTGCAAAGATACGATTCTTAAGATACTTCAAATACGGTTCATGTAAATCTCAGGGCATAGACAGGGGAAATTTTTGTGATAAGCAGGGTGGGCAGTATCATCATCAGGCCGCATGCAATCAATGTTCCTGCATTCAGCAAAACAATATTCATTGCATCAATTTTAACAGGCACCAGTGAAAGGTAGTAAGACTGTTGATCCAGGTGGAAAATCCCAAACTCCTTTTGAAGCAGGCATAGTCCTATTCCTGCAATATTACCTGCCAGCAGGCCTGCAGCAATCAACATCAGAGATACATAAAAAAAGATTTTCCGGATGCTGATATTTCTACAGCCAAGCGCCTTCAGGGTACCTATCATCCTGATCCGTTCCAGGATAATGATGAGCAGTGCAGAAACCATATTGATTCCGGCAACAATTACCATAAGAGTTATAATGATCACGGCATTGATATTCTGAAGCCCCAGCCAGTCAAAAATCTGGGGATAAATTTCCCGGATCGTCCGGGCATTCAGGAACGAGCCCGTCAGACTGTAAATTTTATCTCCTTCGCGGTTCAGATCACTGAAATGTTTCAATGTAATTTCAAATCCACCGACCTGATCTTTTGTCCAGTCATTCAGTTTCTGAAGTTGAGCAATATCACAAAAAATGAACAGGTTGTCAAAGTCCTCCATGCCTGTTTTATAAATTCCGCTTACAATGAATTTTCTTGCCCGTGGTGGCTGCTGAATAAAATACATAATAACCTGATCTCCGGTGTTGAGCTTTAATTTATCTGCAAGGTTACCGGATATTATAATACTGTCATTTATCTCATTGTTACGGACAAGAAATGTTTTGCCCGAAATCAGTTTGTCCCGGAAAAATGACCAGTCAAAATCAACACCAATCCCTTTTGCAACAACCCCTTCAATCGCTTCACTTGTTTTAATTATACCGGCTTTTGTGGCAAATACCTGGACATGACCTATTGCCGGATCATCCGCCAAGGTTTTCAGGAAGGGCTGATTCCTGCTGACGGGACGCGTTTCAAATGAATTGTTTTCATCAAAATTGCTTATCTGAATATGAGAACCAAAGCCGATTACCTTATCCCGGATTTCCTTTTTGAATCCGGTAACCACTGCAATGGCAACAACCATCACAGCAAATCCAAGGGCAACTCCTGCCTGAGCAATCCTGACTATAGGGCGTGAAACGAATGCATCGCCTTTTTGCTGCAGAATAATACGCCGTGCAATAAAAAATTCCAGATTCAAAACGGAATGATGTAAGTTTGCAATACCTGCGGTTAAAGGTATTGTATAGTTCACAATTCATGAAGAGGACTTTTATTTTCTTTCATTGTTATTTCACATTTTTTTTCCTTGGTGGACTCTGTATTCATGCACAACCGGAATCTAAGCATGTACTCCGTCTGGCAAAGGCCGGCCAAATCATTGTTGGAGCAGAGAGGCTTGGCGAGTATCTCCCCGATATCAAAGGGAAAAATGTTGCGATCGTTGCCAATCAGACCTCGATGGCCGGACAGGTTCATTTGGTTGATACACTTTTCAATATGGGCATCCGGATCCAATGTGTCTTTGCACCCGAGCATGGTTTTCGCGGGAAAAAGGGGGCAGGGGAGAGAGTAAAAGATGAGAGGGATCCCAAAACAGGAATACCCGTCATTTCCCTGTACGGCAAGCATCTTAAACCATCCGCGTCGGACCTGAAGAATGTTCAGGCAGTAATTTTCGACATCCAGGATGTGGGAGCAAGGTTTTATACCTATATCTCAACCTTGCACCTGGTAATGGAGGCATGCGCCAGTCAGCATATTCCGCTGATTGTATTGGACAGGCCCAACCCGAACGGATATTATGTGGATGGCCCCATATTGAACCGGGCATTCAGATCTTTTGTGGGATTGGATCCGATTCCGGTTGTACACGGGCTTACAGTTGGTGAATACGCACTTATGGTTAATGGTGAACACTGGCTGAATACCTCCGAACATTGTATGTTGAAGGTGGTCAGTGCCGAGGGTTACGACCATGCCACGTTATATACACTACCGGTACCACCCTCTCCAAATTTGCCGGATATGGCGGCTGTGTATCTCTATCCTTCCCTCTGTTTTTTTGAAGGAACATCTGTGAGTGTTGGGAGAGGTACCAGTCGTCCCTTCAGGTGTTTTGGTTTCCCTGGTTTCAAAGGAGGAAATTTTAATTTTGTACCAGTTTCGATACCGGGTGTTTCTGAAAATCCACCTTACAAAAACCAGTTATGCTCAGGTATTGACCTGTCAGGATCGGTTTCAGCACCGGATTCATTGCCACATTCCCTGAATTTTCATTGGTTGTATCTTGCAAGGTCGGAGTACCCCGACAGTACCAATTTTTTTAATGGATTCTTTAATAAGCTGGCGGGTACTTTTTCCCTGAGAAGGGCAATTGAAAACGGAATGAGTGAAACTGACCTGCACGGCTTATGGAAAAACGACCTTGAGGTTTACAAGAAAATGAGGAAAAAATACCTGTTGTATGAAGATTTTGAATAATTGTTTTATCAGGAATGTCCTGCCGTATTCATGGCGGAGGAATTGGCCGTTTTTCCCGGATAAATTTTTAATGCTTCCTCCAGGCAATGCATGGCACGTTTCAGGGAGTCCAGGTTAAGTACATAGGCTATTCTGACTTCATCCAGCCCGATTCCGGAATGAGAATAAAATCCCGTAGCAGGGGCTAACATAACAGTCTCCTTTTCCCATGAAAATTTTTCGAGCAACCATTGACAGAATTTGTCTGCATTATCTATCGGTAATCTTGCAATACAATAAAAGGCACCGCTCGGCTTGGGGCAAAAAACACCTTCCATTTTATTCAATGCCTCTATCACGTAATCTCTCCGGGAAACATACTCTTTTTTTACTGTATCAAAATAGGAATCTGGTGTATCAACAGCCGCCTCTCCGGCAACCTGACCAAAAGTTGGAGGGCTTAACCGGGCCTGTGCAAATTTAAGTGCAGTGGCAATCAGGTCCTTGTTCCGGCTTACAAGTGCTCCAATCCGTGCGCCACAGGCACTGTATCTCTTGGAAATCGAATCCAGCAGAACAACATTGTTTTCAATTCCCCGGAGGTGCATTACGGATGTATATTTTTTACCGTCATAACAAAACTCCCGGTAAACTTCATCAGAAAAAAGCCATAAATCATATTTTTGGACAAGGGCTTTCAGGGATTGAAGTTCTTCTTCCGAATAGAGATACCCGGTAGGGTTATTCGGATTGCAAATCATTATTGCCCGGGTTCTGGGTGTAATCAGCTTTTCAAACTCGGAAACAGGCGGCAGTGCAAATCCTGTTTCTATATAGGATCTGATAGGCACAACCTGGATATTGGCCTGAACGCTAAAGCCGTTGTAATTTGCATAAAACGGCTCAGGAATGATGATCTCATCACCCGGATCCATACAACACATCATGGCAGTTTCAATGGCTTCGGATCCACCGGTGGTTATCAGGATATCCTCGAAGTTCAATGAAATACCAAACCGGTTATAATAGGTCAATAGCTTCCTGCGGTAACTTTCGTTCCCGGCGGAATGGCTGTATTCAACCACTTTCTGGTTGAAGTTTTTGACTGCATTCAGCATTATTTCGGGAGTCTCAATATCAGGTTGGCCGATATTCAGATGGTAAATTTTGATACCGTTTTTTCTGGCCTGCTCGGCAAAGGGAACGAGTTTTCGGATGGGTGATGCAGGCATTTCCCGGCCCTTCCTGGATGTTTGAGGCATAATTCCGTATATAAAAAAGCCCTCCTTGTGAGAGGGCTTAAAATTACGATTTTATTTTATCGTATTACTTTTTTTCTACAGGGGCATCCGTCTTTACGGGTGGCGGAGCTTCCACATTTCCTTTCAGGTGAAGTACTTTGGAACCACCTTTCGCATTGGAAGTAATGGTTACGGTTTTATCCTGCATTCCCATTTTGCCGGTAGAATTGAATTCAACGTGAATAACGCCGTTACCGCCTTTTGCAATAGGCTCTTTTGGCCATTGTGGAACAGTACATCCGCAGGAACCATGTGCTTCCGTTATAATGAGAGGCTCTTTACCGGTATTTGCAAATTTAAAGTCGTAGGTGACCTTATCTCCCTGCTTGATGGTTCCGAAATTATATTCTTCCACATCAAATTTGAATTCAGGTGCATTTTTGTTTTCCGGTGCTGCGTCTGGTGCAACAACTTTGGTCTGTGCATGTGATGCTGCAACAAACAGGAACATTGATACTGCAAGGATTACTTTTTTCATTTAGATGTTTGTTTTTAGGATTTGTATTCAGTTTATTTTTTATTCTGATTTACGTCAACTGCAGGTTGTTCGATAGGTTTTTCCACTGTTCCTTTCATGTGGATTATCATGGAACTTTGTTTTGCATTGGAGGTCAGGGTTACGGTTTTATCCTGCATACCAAGTTTACCGGTGGAATTAAAGGTGACCTTAATCACACCTGTTTTACCGGCAGCGATGGGCTCTTTGGGCCAGGTGGGAACGGTACATCCGCAGGAACCCTGGGCATTGCTTATTATCAGGGGTTCTTTTCCAACATTGGTAAACATAAAGTCATGCGTCACAGATTCACCTTGCTTAATAGTACCGAAATTGTGTTCTTCTTCGTTGAATTTGAATTCAGCCTGATTGTCATTTGCGAGGCTGATCGTTGGTTTATCCTGGGCAAAAGCTGCACAGGCAATGAACAGAAGAATTAGCGTGCTGATTGATTTCATAATGTTGTTTTTGTGTATTGAGTTGGAGGAAATAATAAAGGATTATTTTACATTTTCAAGAGGAGCCCCAAGCGTTTTTTTAAATGGGCTTGACTGGTCAGAATTACTTTCTGAGGCTTCAACGGTTCCTTTGATGGTCAAAACCTTAGTTGCTGATTTGGCATTGGAGGTAATGGTGACGGTTTTGGTAAACGCGCCAATTCTCTTGGTGTCATAATGGACTTTAATTATTCCGGTTTCACCCCTGGTAATGGGTTCTTTGGGGTAGGTGGGTACTGTGCAACCACAGGAGCCTTTTGCATTGGTGATGATCAGAGGCTCTTTACCGGTATTTTTGAATTTGAATTCACAGGATCCGTCAGCATTCTGTTGAATGGTACCATAATCGTGAAGGTCGTTTTCAAAAGTAATTTCCGGCGCATTGGGATTATCGGTCTGAACTTCTGTTGCGGGTGCAGCAGGTACGGTTGATTTGGTAACCTGAGCATTTAAATATCCCCCGCTGAAAGCGATAATGATCAAAATAGCTATTAGGGTCTTGATGGATTTCATGATTAAGTAGTTAATTTTGACCAAATTTAACGAATTTTGTGATTTATGGGCTAAAATGCTCCTGCGCATTGCAAAAGTATTGCCAAAAATACTGGGAGGCTATGAAGGCAAAATGAAAAAGGTTTCCCTACATTTCGGCACCTCATTCAGGCGGTAATAGCTCAGCTGGTAGAGTGTCAGCTTCCCAAGCTGAAAGTCGCGGGTTCGAATCCCGTTTACCGCTCAAGGCCTTCCTGTACGGGGTACGGGGAGGCCTTAAAATTTTTATCATTTCGTATTTAGAACCGCAAACGGAATTACCATTTCTTCCAGGGAAATACCACCGTGCTGTAACGTGTTTTTGTAATACGTTACATAGTGGTTGTAATTATTGGGGTACGCAAAAAAATCGTCTTTCCTGGCGAAAATAAAAGTCTGGGAAAGATGCTGCCGGGGAAGCATGGCATCCGCCGGGTTTTTAATTTCATACACAT
>JADZBN010000225.1 GCA_020852075.1 Bacteroidia bacterium | reverse complement strand
TCTTCTTTCAAGGGAAGCCGGTTCGTATCCATTGAGGTCAACGCCAAAATCTTCCTTTAACAGGATAAGAAGTTCTGTTATACTCCGTTTGGTGACCAGGCAGGGTGGGGGGTGGGTGTCTTTCACTGAGTTCTGCTTACGTTTATTTGTTTTTGTACAACCAGACGCGTAACAACGATAGAAGCTGGTCCACATTCACCGGCTTTGCTACATAATCCGAAGCCCCGGCCTGGAAACACTTTTCCCGGTCTCCTGCCATCGCCTTGGCTGTAATGGCTATAATCGGTATCCTGCAAACGGACTCCATTTTCCGGATTGCCGTCATCGCCTGGTAACCATCCATTTCTGGCATCATGATATCCATAAGTATGAGGTCAACGGAGGAATTTGAATTCAGTTTTTCAATAGCGTCCTTCCCGTTTACTGCACTGAGGACTTTCATCCCCTGGTTTTCAAGAATGCTTGTCAGCGCATAGATATTCCGCATATCATCGTCCGCAATCAACACGGTTTTCCCGTCCAGAAGATGGTTCATGGCCTGCGGGATCACCGGTGTTACAGCCGGTTTTTCGTTCTCATCATTTCCAATTTTTTTCAGAAACAGTTCTGTTTCTTCAATCAACCGGTCCATGGATTCACCGTTTTTCATCACAATGGCCTCAGAGCGTTGTTTGATCCATCGTTCTTCCTCTTCCGTAATTTCGGTGGCAGTAAAAATGATTACCGGTGTATGTTCGTGCAAGGGGTTTTGCCTGATTGATTCCAGAAGTACGAATCCCTCCTCGTGACCCGAGCCCAGGTCAAGATCCAGAATGATGCAGTCAATTTGTTCCTCCTTAATATGGTGGTAGGCTTCTATCCCGTTTCTTGCTGTCAATATCCGCAGATGGTTGTCCCTGGACTGTAATAATTTTCTGACAATATCCTGTTCTATGGTATTGTCCTCTATGATCAATACCTTTTTGATCGTTGTATCAATGGTTTGATCAATCCTTATAAATGCATCATCCAGGTCTTTCTTGTCAAGCGGCTTTCTGAGGTACGCTGCTGCACCCATCTCCAGTCCCAGAAGGTTTTTATCCATGGCTGACATAATATGGACAGGAATGTTGGCCAGTTTGTCATTGGCTTTCATTTTATTCAACACTGTCCAGCCGTCCATACCGGGCAATTGCATGTCCATTATGATCGCGGAGGGATTCAGTTGCCCCGCCCAGGCAAGTCCGCTGTCTCCCTTGTCCGTTACAACAGCCTTATATGCTTTATCATGCGCCATGTCAAGGAGGATACGTGCAAAGTTGGGATCATCCTCAACAATCAGTAATATCTTATCGCCTGGTTCAATCCGGTCACGGTCGTCTTCCAGAAACACCTCCTCTTCCCATTGAGTTGTGGAAGGGTTTGGTTGTGGAACAGGAATTGCCACTGGCTCGCCGTTGCTTGTACTTGTTTTATTGGCGCCGGATGAGGGACTCTGGTCGGAAACATTGTATTCGACGGGCAGGTATATATAAAAGACACTTCCTTTCCCGGGCTCACTTTGAAGACCGATTTCTCCACCCAATAGTGTGACCAGCATTTTTGAAATGGAAAGACCCAGACCCGTTCCTCAAAACTTCCTGCTGGTTGATCCGTCAACTTGTTGAAAGGCTTCAAAAATGTGCTGCTGATCGGCCGCAGGAATTCCAATACCGGTATCAGAAACAGAAAATTCGATCCGGTTAGAGTTCCTGGACAAACCTGAAGTTTGAAAAATTGTTTTGGGGCCGGGCCTCCGGATTCTCATACATACTTGTCCGCCTTCCGCTGTAAATTTGAAGGCATTGGAAAGGAGGTTTTTCAGCACTTGTTCCAGCCGAAACCGGTCAGTCACTATACTTTCCGGAACATCCGAATGCTGTTCAATGGTAAAGTCAATTTTCTTTTCCCGTGCCAGCTCGCCAAACAGGTTTTGCATATCCTGCCCGATGGCGTGTACTGGAGCCTTTTCGGGTATCATTTCAATCTTACCGGCTTCGATCTTGGAAAGATCAAGGATATCATTGATCAGGAGAAGAAGGTCACTTCCTGATTTATGAATTACCCTTGCGTATTCCCTTTGTTTATCATTAAGGTTGTTCTCCTTATTATCTGAAAGCAATCGTGCAAGAATGAGGACGGAGTTTAATGGTGTCCGTAACTCATGCGACATATTAGCAAGAAATTCTGATTTATACCGGCTGTTTAGCTCCAGTTCCCTGGCTTTAACGCTGAGTGCTTCCCTGGCTTGTTCCAGAATTTCGTTTTGCTGCTCGAGTTCCCGTGTATTGCGTTTCAGTTCAATGTTATTCTGTTTGAGTTCTTCTTCGGATGCCTGGAGCAATTTACTCTGATTGTATAATTCATCATTGGTCTGACGCAGTTCCTCTTCCTGGCTGGCAAGCCTTTCTGTTTGTCTGCGCGTTTCATCAAGAAGCTTTTTGGTAAGAGTATTTGCTTTGACTGAATGGACGGTCGTTGCGATGGTGTTGCCTGTGCTTTCAACAAAATCAATCTCATGAGGTTCATAGGGTGCAAAAGAGGCAAGTTCCACTGCTCCATATACTATACCATGATGTCGCAGCGGGACAACAAGAATATGTGTTGCCGGAAATTCTCCGAGCCCTGAATTGATGTTAGCATATTGTCCGGGAGCATTTTTCAGATATATGATCTGCTTATCTTGAATGACCTGACCCACCAAACCTTCTCCGGATTCAATTTTTTGTCTGGATTTAAGAGATTCGTCCATCGCATAACTGCCATGCAGGACGATGTGGCTCTTGCAGTTTTGCTCATTCTCTTCAAGGAGGTACAGCCCTCCGTGGTAGCTGTTCAGATACCTGCAGAGCGTAGAGATAATCTCAGTAGATAACAAATTGATGTCGTCGGTATTTTCACGAAGTACTTCGTTGATTTTTTCAGACCCTGTTGATATCCATCGGCGTTCCAGGTTTTCTTCATCCGCATTTCTCAGGCTGTCCCTCATTTGGATCAGGGCGTTCCCCAGTTCATCATTGGGGCCAAGTGGCTGAAATTCAGTGCTGAAATTACCTTCTCCGATGGCGTGGGCAAAATGTGCATTTCGCGTCAGGCTTTCTCCGAGTACCTGAACGGCTTCCGTAATCTGACCAATAGCATTTTTCCAGACCTTCATCTGAATAGCAGGTATTTCACCATGTGCCATTTGAAGAATATAATTTTTCAACTTCATGGTTGGCACGATAATGTGATTCGACATATAGAACGCAGCGATCAAAATAACAATTACTATAAGGATAGCCATACCCAGAACACTCCACATTAATGTTCTGGATGAAGTCTGCATTTCAATATGCTGCATTTCCGCAAATGATTTTTTCTCAAGGATAACCGTATTGAGTTTGGAGTTAATATCGGCCGTACGTGGGAGGATTTGATTTTCAATTATTTCTTCCGCGGAAAATTTTATCAGAGGATCTTCGTAGTTGTCGAACGAAACCAGCGAATTCATGATTTGTTTCTGGTAACCGATGAGCTTTTCGAATTGTGAAAAGATCGCCTCCATAGAATCCACGTTTTCCCTGTCCTTCCAGGAGGTCATCAGCATCTTCAGGTTATTCCTGAGTTCAGGGTAATCGCGATCCTGAAGATTCCTGAGCTGTTCCTTGTCTTCCCGGTTTCCCTGCAAGTACACCCAGTTGGTGGTGTACATTTTTGACTTGGTCACAAGCAGGTTCATGTTTTCCAGCGCCTGTAAAGACGGAATGTCTGTGGTCATAATCCCGGTAGTGACATCCTGATTTTTTGAAATATAGACAGAACTGTAAATGGCATTAATCACAGAGATGCCAATCACAATTACAAAGACCACGTATATTTCAAGGTCAATTTTATACGATTTGTTTTTCATGAGTTGTTATGGATAAACGATCATTGCCAGGGAGGATAACTGTGAGGATATCCTCACTCCCCCATTCTTTGCGGAGGTTTGGTTAATCTGAAACCGTATCTTATTATCCACGGTAATCAGGTTGATGGCGGCGCCTCTTTCGGTATGATGGCAATTTTCAGTTACAATTAATACTCCTTTGCCTCTGTACAACTTTGCTGTGCTTTCAAGATTCTTCAATTCTGTTTCCGGAATAAACAGGATGTCACAGGGAACTGACTCATTCTCGGATACAGGAACAACAACTACAGCCTGGCCTTCAATTTTTTTCTTCTCTGAGACCTCGATTAACGCATCAAAAATTTCTGATCTGCCCAATACGGCAATTCTCAACTGTCTGTTCGAACGACCGCTATGCGGGAAATCAACATATCTGAAAAAATTAAACAGAAAAACAGCCTTTATTTCACTTTCGCTGCCCTCAGGATATGCCCGGCTTGCACAACCAATAATTAACAGCAGAATGATTGCCATCCTGCGCATTAAAGGTCTTCCCCTTCTATGTAAAATTCTCACCCCCATTTTCTGTCCTGTCTCAATGAGTAAAGGGGATGTCCATGGTCCATTTTACCCTTAAAATCCTGGATGCTCCGGGCAGGGCAGCATGATTGCTGTTATAGGGCTGAATATAATCCACCTCCTGATCAAACAGGTTTTTACATCCAACGGAGAGAATGCCTGATTTCAGGAAAAGGTGTTCGATGCTGAAAAAAATATCAACATAATAACACGACGGATA
>JADZBN010000224.1 GCA_020852075.1 Bacteroidia bacterium | reverse complement strand
ATTCCAAGTTTAAGAGACAGTTTTCCGAGTTGCTCACGGTTTACAATCCGGCTGCGCATTTCGGTAAGGAATCCCTCCTCCTTGTAGGGAAATTTTTTAAAGAGCATTTCTGCGATAACAGCACCCAACACAGCATCACCCAGGTATTCAAGGCGTTCATTGCTGAGCTTAACGCCGCTCGGATGTTCCTCGGCAACAGACCGGTGACGGAATGCCAGATGATACACAGCCAGGTTGCCGGGGCAGAAGCCAAGCAGGTTTTTCAGAGAGACGGCAAAGCTTTTATCCTTTGAAAATAGAATCCGGATGTTGGAAGGTAATCGCAAGCAGGCTGTTTTATCAGGAAGCGACAGGGCCTGTCGTGAAATCAGGAATTGAATTTTCTGAAAATCACCGACGCATTGTGGCCGCCGAAGCCAAAGGTATTACTGAGCGTGGCACGTATGGAGCGTTGCTGCTTCTTGTTAAATGTGAGGTTCAGTTTCGGGTCAAAGGCCGGATCATCGGTAAAATGGTTGATGGTGGGCGGAACCTGATCGTTCACCACAGACAGGATGCTTGCTATGGCTTCAATGGCTCCGGCAGCCCCCAACAGGTGGCCGGTCATGGATTTTGTGGAACTGATATTCAGGTTGTAGGCATCATCCCCGAATACTGTCTGAATGGCTTTGATTTCCTGCGGATCCCCAATAGGCGTGGAGGTGCCGTGTACATTAATATAATCAATATCTCCGGGGGCCATGGCCGCATCCTCAAGTGCCGCACGCATTACATTGGCAGCACCCAGTCCTTCAGGATGTGGTGCTGTCATGTGGTAGGCGTCGGCCGACATGCCACCGCCGACCACTTCGGCATAAATTCTGGCGCCCCGTGCCCTGGCGTGTTCGAGTTCTTCGAGTATTATGCAACCGGCTCCTTCCCCCATGACAAATCCGTCACGGTCAAGGTCAAAGGGCCGGGATGCGGTTTTGGGATCGTCGTTTCTCTGAGAAAGGGCCTGAAGAGCATTGAACCCACCAATGGATGTTTCGTTCACAGAAGCCTCTGAGCCTCCCGTAACGATCACATTTGCCTTGTTCAGGCGGATATAGGTGAATGCGTCAATGAGTGCATTGGTTGAGGAGGCGCAGGCGGAGACCGTCGTAAAATTTGGACCACGGAAGCCATAGCGGATGGAAATATGGCCTGAGGCAATGTCTGCAATTATTTTCGGGATAAAGAAGGGATTAAAGCGCGGGGTACCGTCGCCTCTGGCAAAAATAGAAACTTCATCCTGAAAGGTTTTTAACCCTCCGATGCCGGAACCCCAGATGACTCCTACCCTGTCGTGGTTCACCTTTTCCAGATCCAGCCCTGAATTCTTAATGGCTTCGTCCACCGCAACAAGGGCATACTGGCTGAAACCGTCGAGTTTACGGCTTTCCTTCCTCTCGAAAAAATTATTGGGATCATACCCTTTTAACTCGCAGGCAAACCGGGTTTTGAATTTCGATGCGTCAAACTTTGTGATCACATCAGCGCCGCTCACCCCGTTCAGCAGGTTGTTCCAGTAATCCTGGACGGTATTTCCCAGTGGCGTCAGTGCGCCCAGACCCGTAACTACGACTCTTTTTAATTGCATAAGGTTCCAGGGTTTTGAAGGGAAAAAATATTCAACGGAAAAGTGTAAACCGCCGAATGATCAGCAGGACGGCTGCAATGTGGTACAAGGGAACCGGATATCCTGCCGATAAAAATTATTTCGCGTTCTTCTCAATATATTCGATTGCCTGGCCAACCGTACTGATTTTTTCTGCCTGGTCATCAGGAATAGCAATATTGAATTCCTTTTCAAATTCCATGATCAGTTCCACCGTGTCGAGCGAATCGGCGCCAAGGTCATTGGTAAAACTTGCTTCCGGAGTAACTTCTTTTTCATCCACACCGAGTTTATCGATAATAATGGCTTTCACTTTTGATGCAATGTCTGACATGATTTGTCTTTTTAGTTGATTGTTTTTGGAAATTGAGGTGCAAAGTAAAATTTAATAAAATTAATATCAAAATGTATTGCCATCCTCTAAGTGACTGGAATCCTGCATTTACTGAAGTAAAAATACAATAAAAACAACAGGATCGCGGCTTCTTTTTCTGAAGCCCTCTTTTCGTCCTCAGGATGCCAGAAACGGCTGGATAATTTTGAAAATTATAGCCGCAAGCAGGGCCGAAACGGGAATTGTAAGCAGCCAGGCCCAGATTAGTTCAATGGTAACCCCCCAGCGCACCGCGCTTACGCGTTTGGTTACGCCCACACCGATGATGGCACCCGTGATGGTATGTGTGGTACTGACCGGGATGCCCAGAAAACCGGTTCCGAAAAGGGTGATGGCACCTGCGGTTTCAGCGCTAAATCCCTCAAATGGAGTAAGTTTCGTCACCTTTTGTCCCATGGTTTTGACAATTTTCCAGCCCCCCATCATGGTACCGGCAGAGATGGCGGTATAACAGGCCAGGGGTACCCACTCGGGAATGTGATGAAGATTCGGTATAATGTTTTCTGTAAGCAGGGCAGCGCCGATAATCCCCATCACCTTCTGGGCATCATTTCCTCCGTGGCCCAGACTGTACGCCGCTGCTGAAAAAAACTGCATTCTGCGGAATACCCTGTCCACTTTGGCCGGATTGGACCTCCTGCAGATATACATGGTAAGCAATGAAAGGATATAGGAAATGGTCATTCCGATAAGCGGAGCCAGCACGATAAAATAGAGTGGAGGCAGGAGCATGCCCATTTTGATGGCGTCAAATCCTGCGTAGCCGATGGCGGCGCCGGCAAATCCGCCTATCAGGGTATGGGAACTGCTGGAGGGAATACCGAACCACCAGGTCAGCAGGTTCCAGATTATGGATGCCAGCAGTCCGGCCAGAATTACTGTAAGTGTAATGCCCTCCGGTTTCACGATTTTTGCCACCGTATCCGCCACGTGAAGTTCAAAGATCCAATAGGCAACAAAGTTAAAGGTCGCTGCCCAGATCACGGCGCTGAGTGGTGACAGCACCTTGGTACTGACAATGGTAGCGATAGAGTTGGCCGCATCGTGAAAGCCGTTGATAAAGTCAAATACCAGGGCCAGTATCACCACAACATAAAGCAGTTCCATAAGCAGTTTTTTTAATGAAGTCCGGGGTCAGGCTTGTTTGACAATAACCGACTCGATGACATTGGCAACGTCCTCGCATTTGTCGGTTGCCGTTTCCAGTGCGGACAACACTTCTTTAATTTTAATAATCCGGATAGCATCCTTTTCTTCTTCAAAAAGCCTTGCAACGGCATTGTCGAAGATATCATCGGCGTGATTTTCCAGGCTGTTCACCCGAACAAGAGACTCCCGGATTTTCATAATATTTTTCAGATTCCTGAGACCGGTTATGGCGGAATTTGTTTCTTCGGCGGATTTAAGGATCAGTTCGGAAAGTTTAATCATGGCCGGATGAATGGTTTCCACTTTATAAAGCTCAATTCTTTTGGCAGAACCATGAATATAATCAAGTACATCATCCAGGCCGGAGGCAAGTTTTTGGATGTCTTCCCGGTCGAAAGGGGTGATGAAGGTTGTGGCAACTTCGGAAAATATCTGATGGGTGATTTCGTCTCCCACGTGTTCCAGTTCTTCGATTTTCCGGATCAGTTCCACTCTTTTTTCACCCGCAGGGGTACACATTACCTCGTATAAGGTTTTGGCGACGGCCACCAGGTTGGCGGATGCCTGTTCAAACAAGGGGTAGAATTTCCGGTCTTTTGGGACGAAATACTGAAAAATGGAATTGACGGATGACATGGATGTTATACATGAAGGGTTTCGGGTTGCCAAAGTAATGAAAATACATCCTTGTCTTTTTCAATGTTGAAAAATCAAATGGCTGCTGATGCTCAGTCATTCGTATATCCATCAGAACCAACGGAAGAAAGAATGTATCCGGTATGTTTCGGGGAAAGAGCGGACATCCGGGTGGTTTTCGCCGTGGGGTGCTACAGTTGCCTTGTGCACAGGGCTTCTCTGCAACCAGGTCTCACAAGAATGCCGCAATGGCGATATGGATTGCGCATCCGGTGCGGAAAACAGTGGAATGGAATCCGGGAATGTTCCGTCCGTGCGGCAGAAACCCACTATGCAGGATTACAAATCCTGCACAGCGGGAGTTCTTTTACGATCTTTTTGTTGGCAATCACATGGATGAGAATACGATAAATTCCTGCGATGAATACAGTGGATGTACAGGATACGGCGGAATTCCCGACACCCAGGTTATTGGACGAAGATTCCACGGAGCGGTGGAGATGGCACATCCGGAATTGCGACAATTCCCTGCCGTTGTTGTGGGTAATTTTTATATTTGAGATAAAATCAGCAACCTGGATTTTTGAGCGTTGCGGATAATACAGTGTTATGCCTCATTGTAAAATGACAGACAACCAAGAATGAAATTCGGTAAGACAATAAAAATATTCCTTATTGACGGAGAGCCAAACGGACGCATGAGCTGCGAACTTTCCAACTGGTCTGGGAAAGCATATAAAATCCCACGTATTAAAATTAAAGACTGT
>JADZBN010000223.1 GCA_020852075.1 Bacteroidia bacterium | reverse complement strand
CGGGTGGTATTACCAGGGGTGGTTCAACGGGAGTGATACCGGATGTACCGAGAATAAACTCCCGGGTCGGTCGTTTCGGAGGAACAGGACTGAAGAAAAAATTAAAGGAGGTCTGATCCGTGGTATCGTGCGGCCAAGGGCCGTAATGGATATTATCCAGCAACAATACACCTTTCTTTTTGAGTGAATATCCTCCGATTCCCTCCGGATAAATTGCCGGCTCAACTCCGGGCAGATAATTGGTAACGGACGGAATCAGGAGCGGATAGGTACCATCATCATTGGCGAGGTCAAGTTTTTGAAAGGCTTCACGTTTCCCCATGGTTTCCGTATCTATCCATTTTTCCCCTTTCGTCAGATCCTTTTTTGCCCCGATATTGTATTCTACCAGGTGCCCGTTGATATGATGAACAACTTTGGTATTTCCGGGGACAATTTCAATTCCGCGTATAAACGTATCAGAAGGAAGTTCATAAGGGATTTTCAACATCATGAATCTATCCCTGTTGTCGCCTTTAATGGGGAATGGTTCCGTCATTGTCAGAACTAAATCGGGTTTTCCGAACTTGCTTCCTTCAGGAAATTTTGGTGGTGGCGGAATTTTCATTTTATCCCCTATGGGGCATCCGTTGTCCAGCCAGGTTATCAGCATTGCCAACTCCTCGTTTGTGAGGGATTTTTGATCAAGAAAGGTTGAATAGGATGGGTCTGCAGGCCAGGGAGGCATAACCCTTGATGAAACGGTGAGTTTTATCGTCCTGGCGTGTCTTTTCAAATCTTCATAGGTGATCAGATTAAATGGTGCGGCAGAACCATTTCTGTGACAAGGCGTGCATTTATGGTAGATAAGTTCAGCGATATTGCCCGAAAAGGTCGGGATTGAATCGGATGCCGAATGGTTCCCGGTGCAGGAATAGATACCATAAAGTAAAATCAACAGGATGAGTACTCTGAAAGGCAATGCATAAATTCTGACCACATATAACTTCATTTACAGAATGCGTTGACAGGTTATTCTATGATACAGCCGATCGGCGTGGTTTCCTTCACAGAAACAGGCCGGTTTTCCGCGATTGCCTGCAATGCGTCTATCAGGTCATGCCGTGTTACTTCTATTTTTTTCTTCCCGATTGCATACATCCAGTCATCTATCCGCCCCTTATAAAGAATTTCACCATTGCCGTTTATGACCACGGCCTCAGGTGCCACCGTAGCCTTCAGGACTGAAGTTATTTTTTTCTGCGGGTCCATGAGCAGCGGGAAACTGATTGAAAATTCATTCCTGTAATTTTTCATTTCCTGTTGTGTGCCGTACTCCCCGGGGAATATTCCGGTTACAGGAATTCCCTGAGGGCTGAATTCTTTATGTATTTGGTTCAGGGTCAGAGAATAGTTTATACAGGATGGGCAGTCACTCAGAAGCAGTACAAAGACATTGGCTTTGTTTTTTTTCAGCGAAGAAAAATCAAATTCAATACCATCAATGGTTTTAAGTTTTTGATCATAAATAGAGGTTCGGGTGGTAGGATTCGAGCAGCCACAGAGGATGATCAAAATACCTGTAACAAATTTCATCCTGAGCATTTGACAAAAATACGATTTAATGAACGGAATGAAAAGCAATAAGGTTCGTTGTGTTTCAGTAGGTGATTATCCTATCACCAGGGCACCGGATCAGGAAATGCTGCAGGATTTTATGGATATCCCTGTTGTCATCCTGCCGGGTAATGACGTTCCGGAGATCCTCAAGACTGCCGTTCATGAACTCCTTTTCAAAATATCCAAAGCCCTGGTATTTGCCATGCTCCACCTGTACCACCGTATTCTCATCTACGGTACGGCCGTTTCCGATTATCATGAAATTTGGATGTATAAATTCAAGGCTTTGGATAGCCTTTTCTGCTCTTTTGTTATAGGATTCAGGTTTTTCCCTGCCAATACAGGCACCCTTACATTGGTGAATGCTGTAGGCAAAACAGGCATGGGCAATGTTGCTAATACCACATAGCTTCTGGCAAAGCCCGAAATCCCTGATGAGTTGTTCCATCAAACCCGCGGATTCTCCTGCAGTTGTGCAGGAGACAAGGGGTTCCAGGCGGCCGTTTATCCTGCCCGAGGAAAGCCTGATATACCCGTACTGATCCGTTTCATAAAAAATTCCAAAATTAAAGCGGGTTCTTCGTTGCGCCCGGTTGAACAAAGGCTGGTGTTTTTTTATTTCAGATGATTCCAGCAGCAGGGCGACCAGTTCGTTTCCTGTTTCCTCAAAGGTGATGTCATGAATACAATTCCTGAGTTCTATGGATTTTTTTGACTGCTTGTTGCTGAAATGACTGAGAATGCGTTTCCTGATATTATTGCTCTTACCGATATAAATCAAGGTGCCGTCTTCATTATGAATGTAGTAAACTCCAGGTTTTTCAGGAAGTTTATCGAGAACAGATTTGTTAAAACCAGGTGGAAATCTCAGGTGGA
This sequence comes from Bacteroidia bacterium, assembly GCA_020852075.1. GTDB lineage: Bacteria > Bacteroidota > Bacteroidia > AKYH767-A > 2013-40CM-41-45 > JADZBN01. Next base: position 3,123 of record JADZBN010000223.1, on the reverse strand, counting down.
GGTAATCATTCTTAACGAAATGTGACAAGAATTGACGGCTCACGTCTTTTGACAACAACAATTCAAAAAGTTTTACGGTTGCGAGGGCATCTCCAGCAGCCCTGTGACGACCGGAAATCGAAATACCCAGCCTTTCACAAAGACTACCCAGGCTGTAGGAATTGAATCCGGGGATTAGCTTGCGGCTGAGTTTTACGGTGCACAAATAGTCACGGGAAAAGTTGAACCCCAGGTTTTTAAACTCCTGTCTGACAAAACCATAATCGAACTGAACATTGTGGGCCACGAAGACCGAATTTTCGGTAAGCTCCACAATTTTTTTTGCCACCTCAAAAAATTTAGGAGCATCCCTGACCATATCATTGTCAATACCGGTCAGCCGGGTAATAAATGCCGGAATCATACATTCCGGATTGATCAGGGTACTGAATTGATCTACAATTTTCTCCCCGTCATGCAGGTAAATGGCAATTTCAGTAATCCGGTTGTGAAGTGCGGATCCTCCTGTGGTTTCAATATCGGTTATCGCAAACAATGGTTCCAAAAAGGGGTATTACGAAATTATAAAATTCATACGTACCGATTTCAATTTCCCCGTTTTCAGGCAGGTGATTTTCCACAGGGTTTGGGTTAAAACAAAAAAGCACAGTAAAACTGTGCTTTTATACGGGATAGTATTTTCCTTATTCAACAATGAAGCGGTCTGAGACAAGCCCTTTTCCCTCTGAATCCTGTACCAGATAGTAATATACGCCACTGTCAAGGCCTTCCCTGTTGAAGATAAATTTGATTTTATTATGATTCACAGAAGCCGGTTCCGGAACTTCTTTGATAATTCTTGATTGCAGGTCGTATATTTTTAACACGGGATGTTGAACAGGTAAGGTTGTACCGATCTCAAGGACCGCTGTAGAAGAAACAGGGTTGGGAAACAAAGATACTTCCTCAACGAGCGTTGAAAGTTCATCAATCCCAATTGTACCGGTGGAAATTGCAATGTTGCTGGCAGGAGTTGTTCCTGCGAGGCTGAAAGATCCACCCATGATGATTCTTCCGTTCAGATTTGCAATTGAATACACATTTCCGTTCATGCCCCCGTCAATTTCTCCGAAAGGAGTATTTCCGTTATACTGAAAACAATGTTTTAACTGGGCACCGCTGGATGGAGAACTCGTAAAAGCTCCCCCACCAAACAGTTTGCTTGGAGTAGAATACAACGCATAAACATAGCCGTTTACGGTATTAAAGGGGCTGCCGATAGTACTTCCTGTGGTTGTTGCGAGATAGGCGGCAGAACTGGTTCCTTTCCCGCCTATGTAAAGTTTTGTTCCAATGGGAGCCAGGGCCAGTACCTCCCAGGTTAATCCTGTCAGATAGGTCCAGGAACTTCCGTTAAGTCTTCCGAGATTCTGACCCGAAATCGTGGAGTTTATGCCGATATAAATGCTTCCGCTGAATTTGGTAATTGCATTAACCACATTTGGAGGAGCGTTTCCCACCTGTGAAAAGGTGGATCCGTCAAATGAAGCAATTTTATTCGCGGTGAAAGGACCGGAAGGAACGAAAGCACCGCCGACATATAAAGTACCGGAAGAAACATCACTGTACAATGCATTCGCAAAGTTTGTCAACCCCTGTCCGGCCTGCGTCCAGGATCCTGAATTTAAAACCGCCATATATTTAAGTTGCGTAGCACCGCTCCCATCCGCAGTAAAGCTTCCTGCAGCATACAATTTACCGCCATGAACTGCCAGCGCATTTACATCGCCGTTGAACCCATTTCCCACGGCCACCCAGGCAGATCCCGTCCATTTTGCAATATGGGACGGACTTGTGAATTCTCCACCGGCATAAATTTCATTATTAAAAACGGCAATTGCTTTTACTTTTCCCGGTAGGCCGGATCCGAACGCCTGCCATTGGGCATTAGTTTGTTCCCAGCCAAGCAGGATACATAGAGTGATAAACAGTATTATTTTCTTCATACGCTTTCTTATTTGAATTTTTCAGGGCTGTAAAATACTATATTATTCATGAATTCCAATTTGAAAGTTACTGCCTCACAATCAGGGATCTTTCCGGTAAATGAAATTCAATGCGCTGCATTTTCCAAGGTCAGAACTCAGGCGAAAAAAGCGGTCAGTTTTCCCGTCGTTGAAAACTATTGCCGCAGTATTTGGCGGGCTTTTCCCCAGGTTATTGGCAAAGAGGACCAAAAAATTGTTTGTATTGGGTAATAAGTTCAGGATAACTTCTTTTCTTTTTTTACTCACACCAAAATGATCCAGCAGCCATTTTCCGTTGAAAAAAAGTGACATGGTGTCACCATCCATATACCCGTTATCATAAACAAACACGCTGATACTAGGGAGCCCGGTTACAATGGTTTCTGAATTTGAAACCTGCCTGCCCTGAATCGTTTGGGGTATGTTTTCGGCATTGAATACCACATCATTATCCGGAAAAGGCAGCTTTGGAATCCGCTGCCCCGTATCGGAAGCAGCTATTTTGGAAGGAGGGGTCAAGGATGTTATTTCGGTGGAGGGATAATTTTTTTTCCAAAGAATCAGTTTGCCATCCAGTCCGCCCGTAAATAGCGATTCATTGCTCAGGCCGAATACTGCCGTAGTAACCGTTGCCGTATGCCCAAACAGCTCCTGGCAGATTTTTTTATCAAACGGATTCCAGATTCTGGCCCAGCTACCAATATTTCCATGTGCCATGGTTTTTCCATCATCCGAGAATGCCATTGTGGCCGGAAGCCCTGCTTTAAACCAGAAAAGCGGATGCGTATCAAGCTGGCCGTAGACGAATCTCCAGAAGTTTATGGTTCCGTCGTTGCTCCAGCTTGCAAGCATGGTATCACCGATCAGTTTCAGTTTTTCGATTTTTGTGGCCCCGGGTTGAAACTCCTGCCGGATCATGTCGTTTCGGGTATTCAGAACCTTGAGCAACTTGCCTGTTGAGAAAATCAAAGCACTCCGGTCGGAGGTGATGACTGCGTCATAAAGGGTGTCTTCTTCTTCCAGGATTTTATCAACCTTCTGGGTAAGGTCGGAACGTGTTTTATATAACCGGTTATCCCCGTTGAAATAAATAAATCCGTCGGCAATGGAAAATAGT
>JADZBN010000222.1 GCA_020852075.1 Bacteroidia bacterium | reverse complement strand
TCACACTGACCTTTTCATCAAAATGTATTCCCTGGTTTGACAGTTCTGCAAGAACCGGAAGGTATATTTCAGGATGTACCGGAATGACCACTCCCCGCAATTTTATTTTACCTTCCAGTATAAGTTTTGAAGCGATTGCTACCGGAAGGCCCACTGTTCTGGCCATACCCGTATGTTCACTGTTTTCACCTTTTACAATCAGCGATGAAATTCTTTGTGAAGTCTGATGGTCCTGTTCAAATTCAAATATGTGCTGCATGACCACAAGATCCCGGTCTTCTTTCCGCAATTTCCATTTCGCTTCAAGCAAGTGCTGGAGAATCTGAGCGGGACTCGCATGGTCAAGGCCAATGATTTCTTCGGATGTAATTCCCGTCCACACCACCTTTTGGATAGCTGAATCATCCGGTTCCATCTCCATAAATTCTGCAAGCCGCACTGGCAAAAGTTTGCCTTTTCGTTCCGGCAGAAATGCATTGAGAAGGCCAGCATAGGTCAGGTTTTGGGAATTTTCAATCGTAATATTGTCGTCTGTCAGGCCCAGCCGGACAAACACATTCCACGCCCTGCAATATCCCTTTTCGCGCAATGTTCCACGAATCAGGGTTGGTATATCCTCCAAGCCGTAAATTTTCCGGTAAGCCAGGGAGTCACGGTTGGCATATCCTTCATATTCCCCGCAACCATCCACCTGTATCGTTTCGGTTTGTGTAAACAGCCGGTTGTACGGCAGGTATCTGTATTCACCGTGTTCGATGAATGTCGCCGTTCCCTGACCGGCAAGGATCACATTCCTCGGATTCCAGGAAAACTTATATCCCCAGGGATTATCATTGGATTCAGGGGCTACCAGCCCACCGGTATAGGATCTGAAAGCAGTCAATTTTCCGCCCTGTCCCCTGATTTCATGAATTGCTTTCATGGCACTCATGTGATCTATTCCCGGATCCAATCCACATTCATTCAATAAAATCAGGCCTTGTGCTGATGCGTCTGCATTCAATGCCTGCATCTCAGGTGAAACATACGATGCCGTAACGAGGTGTTTTTTCAAACGGACACAATCTCTGGCAACTTCAACATGCATAAAAGCAGGCAGCATGGAAATTACCAGATCTGCCTTTGCAATTTCTTTTTCACGGCTGTCTGCATCATGGATATCAAATGAAATGGCGGATCCTGAACTGTGGTTTCCAACTTTTTCCTTCGCCAGATCCAGGGAAACATCCCCCACTGTCACCGTCCAGTTTCCCGGTGCATGTTCCAGCAGGTACCGGATAAGGTAATATGATGAACGGCCTGCACCAATAATGAAAATGTGTTTCATATATTTTTTCTTCCTGCAAAGTTCTAAAAACCGTTTAAACCATAAAGTTCTGATACACGGATATCCCGTTTTCAACGTGAATTCCATCATGAATTCCTTTTTTTTACCTTAGAGCCCCGGATTTGGCATGAAGTTGGCCATCCGTAAATTATCCTTCTTACCATCAAACTCATACACAATCCTTATGAAACGACTGATTTACCTGTCAACCTGCCTGTTTTTTGTATTTCAATCTGTTCTGGCGCAGACCAATAATGCAATTTTGTTCACAGAAAATGGTGAAAAATTTCAGGTTATTCTGAACGGCATTTTACAAAATGCCACACCGGAAACCAATGTTAAGATGACCGGACTGAATGCTCCCGGTTACAAAGCGAGGATCCAGTTTGCAGATACAAAACTCGGCTATGTGGACTTCAATATGTTTTTTAGTGAAATGGGATATGAGGCTACCTGGAGTATAAAGCAGAACAAAAAAGGGGAATATGTCGTGCGCGGCATTAGCGCGGTTCCGCTGGCACAGGCTCCTCCCTCTGCGCCAAGCCAGACGGAAGTTGTATATACAAACACCGCACCCGCTGCTACAAACACCACCACCACGGTTCAACAAACGCATACCAGTACTACCCATGGGAATGGCGACAATGTAAGCATCAACATGGGTATGGATGTCGGAGGCCAGGGCGGATCCATCAGTATCAATGCATCCGGAATGGGGACAGACCCTGACCAGGGAATGTCTTCAACCACCACAACCACCACAACACACAGTGTTACTACTACGACAACTTCCTCCGGTCCCGGAGGTACTGTAGTAGTAGCTGATCCTCCGCCACCTGCACAGGTAGTTTATGTAAACGGCTATACCGGCAGAACCGGTTGTCCGGTTCCTGCATCTCCTTCGGATTTTAACAGCATGAAAGAAACCATCCGATCAAAGGGGTTTGAAAGCACCAAACTGACCATTGCAAAACAAATTTTACAGAACAACTGCCTCACCGCATCCCAGGTCAGGGAAGTTCTTGGATTGTTTGACTTTGAAAACACAAAATTGGAATATGCAAAATTCGCCTACGATCACACGTATGATGTTGGTAACTACTATAAAGTGAATGATGCTTTCGAATTTGAAAGTTCTGTTGATGACCTTAATAATTATATCAGTACACGATAATTATTTTCCGGAGTGTCTTAATGGCACCCCGGTTTTTTTGTTTACCGGGATGAACCGGGGAAATTTTACCTTACGAATCGGTGCTTTCTATGCAAAAAACATTTCTTGAAGCGGGTGTTGTTTTCGCCGGTCTTTCGGTCATCCTCGGAGCATTCGGCTCGCACATTCTGAAAGAAAAAATCAGCCTGGAAAATATTGCCGTATTTGAAACCGGCGTGCGTTATCAGTTTTATCATGCCCTGGCACTTTTGATTGCAGGAGTACTTGCAGAAAAAATTGATCCGGGTTTGGTAAAATACGCCGGTATGTTTTTTATTGCCGGGATCCTGTTATTTTCTGGGTCTATTTACCTTCTTTCATTAAGAGAAGTCCTTGGAATTGAGAGTTGGAAAATGATTCTCGGTCCCCTGACTCCGCTGGGCGGTCTGTGCTTTATTTCGGGGTGGCTGTTTTTCCTGCTTGCCGTTATTCGGAAATAATTCACATTACATGAATAATCTGAAAGAACCTCAATGCAAATGAAACTCTATTTAAATATACTATTAATTATTGCATTCGGCTTGTCGCAATGCAAAAATCATGAAAAAGCCGTTAAGGCTTCTCCTTCTGAGACTATAACCCGGTCAGAATTAAAAACAGACAGTATTACGGATGATTTGTACCGCCTTACCGTTTCATTTTATTCCATTGGGATGGGAACTGAAAATGATTTTATTCAGCGATTTGAAGACAGCATCGGTACATTCAGCGGGAAAGTGAACAAGACCATTGATTATTCAAAAAATTCCTGGGGAAGAGAGGGAGAGACGGATTTCTGCCTCAAACTCAATGAACTCAGTGAAAAGGAACAACTTGAATTTATTCAGGAAACCAGGAAATTATTACAGGATGCAAAATGGGTTCATGTGAATGAAAACGCGCCTTGCAGGCATTTGCGAAAGGGCTGACATTGGGCAATTTGAGAAATTTTCCATTACTTTGCAGATATTCCCAACAGGGAAAAACACACAAACAATATGAATGAATTCGGACACAAAGCAAAAGACGCAACGATAGCCGACCTTGGTATAAAGCATGTGGATGGTGCATACTGGAACCTTTCTCCTGCAGAACTTATCGAAGAAACCATCATTGGTGGTGAGGGGATGCTTACCGATAAAGGCGCTCTGGCGGTGGACACCGGAAAATTTACAGGCCGGTCTCCAAAGGATAAGTTTATCGTATGCGACAAGATTACAGAAAATGCAGTATGGTGGGGAGATATAAATATAAAATTTGATCCGGAAAAATTTGACAAACTGTATAACCGTGTCTGTGCATACCTTCAGGGGAAAACCATTTATGTGCGCGACAGCTACGCCTGTGCAGATCCGCAATACCGTCTGAATGTCAGGGTAGTCACCGAGTCACCCTGGCACAACCTGTTCGCAAATAATCTTTTCCTCCGGCCTTCACAGGAGGAGATTCTGAAGATGGTTCACGCGGACTGGAGTATTATCTGTGCGCCCGGCTTTCATGCGGATCCCGTAACTGACGGAACCCGTCAAAGCAATTTCGCCATCCTTAATTTTACAAAACGAATTATTCTGATCGGTGGTACGTCATATACAGGTGAGATCAAAAAGGGAATCTTTTCCGTATTGAATTTTGTGTTGCCTCATGACCGGAATGTTCTTTCGATGCATTGTTCAGCCAATACAGGTAAGCACAATGATACCGCTATATTTTTCGGATTGTCCGGAACCGGCAAAACCACTCTTTCCGCAGATCCCAACCGCGGACTCATCGGGGATGATGAACACGGGTGGGCAGAGGAATCTGTTTTCAATTTTGAAGGTGGCTGTTACGCAAAGTGCGTAAACCTGTCGCAGGAAAAAGAACCGCAGATTTTCAATGCTATCCGCTTTGGTGCACTTGTTGAAAACATTGAATTTTTCGAGGGCACTACCCGTGTGGATTATGATAATATCAGCAAAACTGAAAATACCAGAGCTGCCTATCCCATTGATCATATTGACAATGCACTAAATCCTTCTTCGGGTCCTGCGCCAAAAAATATTTTCTTTCTGACCTGTGATGCCTTTGGAGTACTTCCTCCCATTTCCCGCCTTGATATCGGCCAGGCGATGTACCATTTCATTTCAGGATATACGGCAAAAGTAGCAGGTACCGAAGTGGGAATTACAGAACCCACTACCACCTTTTCTGCCTGTTTCGGGAAGGCTTTCCTTCCGCTTCATCCGACAAAATATGCAGAACTTCTCGGACAAAAACTTAAGAAAAGCAAGGTGAATGTCTGGCTGGTAAACACCGGATGGTCGGGTGGTTCATACGGTGTTGGAGCACGGATAAAACTGAGTTATACCCGTGCCATGATCACCGCAGCACTGAACGGGGAACTGGATAAAGTATCCTATGAAACGATGCCGGTATTCGGACTGAACATCCCCGCAACCTGTCCGGGGGTACCAACGGAAATTCTGAATCCCCGGAATACCTGGGCAGATAAACATGAGTATGACGTCAAAACCAGTTCATTGGCAGCCTCCTTTGTAAAGAATTTCGCCCAATATGCGGAATACGCCAATGATGAAATTCTGAATGCAGCACCAAAAATGACAGTGAATGCTTAATTTCAGGAAATGCTTAAAAAAAACCTTCCCTGCGGAAGGTTTTTTTATTTCCGGAATTTTCATTGGTAGCCCCTATTAACAGCCCTGTTACATCATGGATCTTTTTTATGACGCTGATTTTTCCGAATCAAATCCCATTCTGAATGAAACAGAATCACATCACCTTGTAAAAGTTCTGCGGGCCAGGGTTGGTGATCCTGTACGGATCACAAACGGGAAAGGCGACTTTTTTAATGCGCGTATTGCAGAAATCAACACCGGTACATGTCTGCTGAAGGTTGAACGCAAATACCCTGAGATGCATAAAAAATACCGGTTGCACATAGCTGTCGCGCCCACGAAAAGCCAGGACAGGATGGAATGGTTGTTGGAAAAAGCAACGGAGATCGGAATAGACGAAATCACTCCTGTTGTGTGTATGCACTCTGAGCGCAGAACCTTGCAAATGCAGCGGTTAAATAAAATCATGGTGGCTGCGTTAAAACAATCCATGAAAGCCACCCTGCCCGTGTTACATCCCATTTCATCATTTGATGAAATTATCAGGACCAAGGGTTGGGAACAAAAATTCATTTGTACCGAAGGAGCCGGAAAACACCTGAAAGTGGTGAGTTCTCCCTCTCTAAAGTATCTGGTACTCATAGGTCCCGAGGGAGATTTCCATCCCGATGAAGTGGCCCGGGCAAAAGATTCAGGATTTCTGGACGCCAATCTGGGAGGTAACAGGCTTAGAACCGAAACAGCAGCCTTACAGGTAGTGTCTTATTTCTCCATTTTGAACGCCTGATACTTACTACCTTTGCAGAAATGAAAAACAAGATACTTACCCTACTGATTAGTATGTTTTGCCTGAATCTTACGGCAGCAGAGCCCTCTTTCAAAATCGGATTGCTGAAATACAATGGCGGAGGTGACTGGTACGCCAATCTTGAAACATCCCTGCCCAACCTTATCAAATTTGCCAATGAAAATCTTGGTATGAACATCAATCCCGAACAGGGAATTGTGGAAGTCGGCAGCCCCGATCTTTTTAATTATCCCTTTGTCCACATGACAGGACACGGGAACTGGGTATTGTCCAGCCAGGAAGCTGATAATTTAAGAAAATACCTGATTGGAGGTGGTTTTCTGCACATTGATGACAACTATGGCATCAACCCCTATGTCCGTCCGCAGATGAAAAAGGTTTTTCCAGAGTTGGATTTTGTAGAACTTCCCTTTTCTCATCCCATTTATCATCAGAATTTTGATTTTCCGAATGGATTGCCCAAAATACATGAACATGACGGAAAACCGGCCCAGGGTTTCGGATTAATCTATGAGGGTCGCCTGGTTTGTTTTTATTCCTATGAATGCGATTTAGGTGATGGCTGGGAGGATTATGAAATCCACAAAGATTCGCCCGAATTACATCTCAAGGCCTTGAAAATGGGTGCTGATATCCTCCAGTACGTATTTGACCGGCAACAGCCCTGAAGGGTGTTTTTTGGATAATATTGGAAACATTTTCATGTTTTCTACAACAAATGTATTTTTTTTTGAAAATTGAATTGATTGGAATTTGATTTTTTATTTTCTTGCCCCAGCTTAACACACTGAATACGATCAACAACAATGGAACTTACCTTAAAGAATGACCAGGAATTAAGCCGGCTGACAAATTATTTCCAGGGAATTGAGGAGATCGCAGATACTATGGGTATTGATGTTGATGACCTGGTAACAGACCGAAAAGCAAGGAATCAGAATATGTATATCCGGTTTAAGAGAAATGTTCTCTCCATGGCGAGAAGACGCCAGGAACTGCTTATGGATTACCATCCTTCCACTGAGGTATCGGGAGATGCTTCTATTCTTGAAATGATTCAACCCCGAATAGGCTACAATTTTTGAAAAGGATTTACACAGTTTAATAATAATAAGTGAATCGTCATATTGTTCACGGGTACTTTCAACGCACCTGCGACGATCATGGATTCCAGCGGCAGCGGTCATAATTTCATCATGGCCGGTACCAGGGGGGACGACTTTAACAACAGGGTTACATTTATCCAAAAGGGCGGCGGGGTAAACCTCTACCCGGCGTACAGCGGAACCACCACCATTGCATCGGATATAATCTTTTATTTA
>JADZBN010000221.1 GCA_020852075.1 Bacteroidia bacterium | reverse complement strand
GGTTGTTTTCATAACTCTATTTTTTAGGTTTTTTTGTCTGTATTGTCGTTGTCAAGGGTTGCCTATAACACCCAAATATACGCAACTCCGGTTGCCGTTTATTGTAAAATAGCCCTGAAATTAGTATAAAAAGGCGGCTTTTTGCAAATAAACGCAATGCGTTTATTTGATGTGGAGTTGCGCACTGTCCAGGGGACTCACAATGTTTGCCAGATCCCGGTTACTGATATGGGTATATATCATCGTGGTTCGGATACTCCTGTGTCCCAGAATTTCCTGAATCCGCCGCAAATCTGTTCCCGATTCCAATAAATGCGTTGCAAAACAGTGCCGCAGACTGTGAAAGGTTACATGTCTTTTGATCCCCGCCCGTTTTGCTGCCTCCCGGAATACCTGCTGAACACTCCGGGCTGAATACGGCCCTCCGCCGGGGTTTTCAAACAACCATTCCTTTGGCCGGTATTTACGGTAATATTCCCTCAATTCATTCAGGAAATGCCTGCTGAGCATTACTACCCGGTCACGCTTTCCTTTGGACCGGTGTATGTGGATCACCATTCTACTGCTGTCAATATCCGAAATCCGCAATCCGGTTACTTCCCCCAGCCGCAGTCCGCTGCTGTAAGCCAGCATGAGGATGCACCGGTGTTTGATGTTTTCCGTTTTGTTAAAAATCCGGATTACATCAGGAATACTCAATACATTCGGAAGACGGAAGGGCCTCCGGGGCCGGGGAAGATTATACCGCTCTTTTGGCCTGCTTAATAAAATCTCAAAAAAAAACTTAATCGCATTGATCATCTGGTTTTGGTAGGATTCCGACCAATGGTGCGATTGCTGTTCCTGTAACATCCAGTCCATAATCCTTGCCTTTGATATGCTGCTTGGCCGGGTATCCGGAAATGCACGGAGAAAATAAAGGAATGCGGAACGATACGTTTTAATGGTAGCAGGGCTGTACTGTTTAAGAAGTAATAATCCAACATAGGCCTCCAGGGCGTTACGCTGGAATGACCCTTGTGAAGGATTTGAGTACCTGAGAAGCGTTTTCATGAATTATGCGTTCAGAAATAACAGGTGAATACCCATTCCGGTATGCCCGAATTCAGCAGTGTTCTTTCTCCTCATGTCGAAAAATTGGTACCCGGCTCACCAATTAATATCTTGTAATCAATATGATCAAACAGTATAATAGGGATCTTTTACTAAATATAAGGCTCCGCAGGGTGCGCTGCCTCCTGAATCAGCCCCGGGCGCAGCACGGGACGGGTGCAGGTGCAGATCCGGATCGCTCCGCTCCAACTTTTACAACAATTACTCCGATTTCCGTAGTTTTAGCAAAAGTACATGGGAAAGAAAACTACGACACCACGCATGTCAACGGTTCGTTTCATCGGATGGAAATTGCGCTTCCACAGAGTAAAAGATTACCGTTCCCAATGATCAACCCTGCTGTATCCCGGTACACAAGTTGTTTTCCCCCCTTAATAAGCTTGCGTATCTTTATGCACGGGATTCATTTTTCCCTGTTTATCCCGTAGTTTCGACCACCATGAACAAAATGTTGCACCGGTTTTTTTCAGATGACTACCACCGTCCTGATCAACTGCCGGAGAAGGCAAGGGAAAAACCGGGGGAGATTGACCTGATGTGTAAAAGCATTTTCGTTCGGGGCTGCTGCGTCGTATTAAAATGGAAGAGAAGGCGCTGGTGCCGGCTGCAAAAAGTATCAATGAAAAACCGGTAACTGAAATATTTCCGCGTTATCGCCTGGAACACGGGGCGCTGACGGCCTTAATGGTTCCGCCACCCGATGTAGCATGGATTAAAAATACGCTTCGTACCGGAGCCACACGACCTTGCCTGCGAACAGGCGGAATGCCTCTGCGATATTTGTGAGGCGCTGACATGGGAGCGTACGGAGGAACTGCCGGATCAGCTCAGAAAAGTTTCCGAAGTCCCCTCGCATCCTCCCAATCCGGTACCCTTTGCCATTGAAGCGGCAGGAAGAGCATGGGCCAGGGTACATTACGATTTTGATAAAATTGCCGCCGGCTGAATTGCCCCATTCACCCTGATCCCGTCCGTCCTGCTTCCGGAGGAAATGAGCCGTGTCCGGAGGGGAATCCACTCCCCCACCCAACGCCATTTATCCCCTGGTTTTGATGACCCTCACCTTCCAGGTTTCGGGCCCCTGTTGCAGGTATTCCCAACGGAACGGCTCTTTGCTTTCAGCTTCCATCTGATAATACAGGGGCTTGGGGTCGTGGTCGTTAATAATGTCAAAGGCTTCTCCCGGTTTACAATCCGCAAAGGCACGGTAGAACATGTCGTGCCGCTTTGCAGGCGGGAACGGCCTCAGGTCGAATTCACCTGTCACGGCATAACCTTCGTCACCGGATCCGCTATCTGACTTTTTTAAAACATGAATTACGTATTCGCCCGGCTCCTGCTTTTTGTAAATCCAGGAATGTTGTCCTTCAAATTTCATGATAAATATGCCGTGAATTTCCACAGGATCTTCTGCAGCGATGATTTCCATTGTGTCTCCCACCTGCATCATGCCATACCGGTGAAAGACGATTTGCTTCCATTCATCTGATGGCGCCTTCCGGAGATCCAATAAGGTATTGATTTCCGAAAATTCCCTGCCCTGCGATGCTTCCGTGCGGGTGACTTTAACCTTCCATTCCCGACCGCCGCGGTTCAGGTATTCCCAGCCTACGACATCGCCATACACCGAGCGGAATTCATAATATAAGGGAATGGGATCGTGGTCGTTGATGAATACAAAGTGTTTTCCGACCGGCAGTTCTTTAAATAACTGCAGGAGTTTTTTATGCCGCTCAATGGGAACAAGGGTCCGCATATCGAGTTCAGGCGAAGTTTGCATTTGATTTTCCATACTGATGTTGAATAGAGGTGGTATTGATTTATGAATTTTACCGGATCTGTTGATCTGAAAGTTTTTCCGGCAGTTGTAAAATTAAATAATAATATAAGGTATTTGAAGCTGATGCCGTCCTGCTGACCCTGAAACTTTTACATGAAAACCCTCCGGATAAAAGTGCCGGGATGAAACATTTTATCTCATTTTATCATCCGTGCTATGAATTACGTGTTATCATTTTGACCGTGAATCCACTCTCCCGCTATTCATTCAGACCCGGCTATAGCCTCCTCCCGACAGTAACGGGATGCTGGGCGTTAAGAAATAACATCCTTCATTTCATGAAGAGAAAACACCGGTGCAAATCGTGGATCAGATATTTTCTTAAAAAAAACTGAATGAAAGAGTTGCCTTAATCCACCCTCTGAATTCCAAAAGAAAGAAATAAAAAATGCAGCAATCCTTTGGCTTTGATTGTGTACGCAGGGGCATGGCCTTTCATCCGGCGGAACGAATACGGTGCAGGGATACAGGGTTGCTTGTTGCATTCCCGGACGCATAATTTCGCGCCTGTTGGCAATTCCTGTTTGTGCATTTAATTCAAGGCCTGCATTACCCGTATATTTCAGGTATGAAACGTTGGTCCCCCGTACTCCTGTTTCTATTGCCCCTGATGCTTTCGGGACAAACACCCGACTGGCGTTTTGGCTTCGAATACAATGAAACCGATGCGGGGTTCTGGGGTATTACCGAACAAACACACGATTCCATTCAGCAGGGCCTTGCTGAAATTACCAGAAACCAGTCCAGGCCCGGAGGTATCAACGTGAATTCCATCGGCGGTGGCTGGAACGGAATGCAGGCAGGTTCCGGAGCTCCTCTTAATTTTTCACAGACGGATGCATGGGTGCAGCGTATGCAGCGCAATGGTTTTGAAGTGGTGTGGAATCTTGAACCAAACGCCACGTGGTCTTTTGCAAACAATCCGGATTGCATCCATCCGCCCGGCTTACAGATTCCCGAATGTGCTCCGGATTCCGCACACTGGAACGACTGGTACTGGTATGTGCGCAGGGTGGTGGAGCGATACAACGGCGATGGGGATAGTGATATGGCGGGCCTCATCCGGCCGGTGCGCTTTTATGTAATGGAGCAGGAGATCTACTACGGCGGTGCAGCGAATGGAATTGCCGGAGATTCGGGGGAAGCCGCCGGATACGGGTATTGGGAGGATAATATCGTCAACCTTCTCAGGCTTCATGAAGTCGCGTATCAGGCCATGCATGATGCGGATCCCACAGGATCGGTGAAACTCATCGGCAGCGGCGCATTACTCTTTGACCTTTACGGAGATTTTCCCGATTATCCTTCGGTAGATGGTCCATTGGTGCAGTCCCGGATCCAGGGGACTAACCTGATGCATGCCTCGTACGCCCATGGCTGGGACAGCCTCCGCAGCCTTATTACCGCCCTGGGTATTGATACGCCCTACATGAAGTGCGATTACATTGGATGGCATCCGCACCTGGACTGGAAATCCACGGTTCAGTGTATGAAATACATTCACACCTATGCTCCGGGTAAGCCGGTATTTATTGATGATATGTGGTCCAATATGCTGACCTCCCTGCTTCCGAATCCGGGCTTTACCCAATTTATCGGCGGTGATTCGCTGGAACGTGATTTTCCCGCTCCCGGTATTCCGAACTACACCGCGCTGTACAACGGGCTGGAAAGCGGCGATACTACCGTAACCCACTGGTATAATGCCAAAGGTGCCAGGGATGCTGTAAAATGTTTTGCCACCGCGTTTGGCGAAGGCGCTGAACGGGCAGAGTTTTCCATGTCCAACGACCCCAATCCGCACAATATCCTGCTGTATCCCTTCACCTATCCCTACCGTTATACGGGGCTGATGGGAAAATCTACCGAGGGATATTACCGCAAACCCGTGTTTTATACCATGCAACTGCTGGTGGACAAGATCCATGATTTTACGACTGCCACAGAACTGCCCTTAAGTGCAAGTCCTTACACAAGGGTGTACCGCTTCGAAAGGCAAAGGGGAACCAATTGTTATATAACCTGGAGCGAGTTGAATGAAAATCCGCCCGATCCGCATATTCCGAATGGAGAAACGCTGAGCATACCCGTACATTCCGACACCGTAGTGTTGTTTCATCCGGTGGTTCTGACAGGGGTTGCACAATACGATTCAAGCCTGGCGACTTCCTCCGGAGGCCTGCTGACACTTCAACTCGGTTTCGAACCGGTAATTATTGAGGAGACAGTATCCAGTACCGGTACCAACCCGATGGAAATGGGGGCTTTTTCTGTTTATCCGAATCCGGGCACAGGCTTGTTCTGTGTTATAGGCTCCCCTGAGTTTTCCGCCGCCCGGTATGAATTAGCGGCAGAGGTTTATGATGCTCTTGGGACAAAGGTCTGGTCGCAAAACAAGCTGGCCGGAAGTTTTACGGTAAATTTAAAGGGGCAGAAGCCCGGACTGTTCCTGCTGAAAATCATATCGGATTCAGGTTCCTTCTTTACTAAATTGTTGATAAGCGGGGAATAGGTTTGACTGAAAAAACCTGCACCGTTTCTTTTTGTTCATCCTTTTGTATAGATCCTCAAAACCGGAGTAGTTGTTATATATGATAATTGAAAAACAGTTAATGATAATATAATTATTTTTTGATATGCGACCAATTTTCCCCCGATTTAATGCGATACAATTGCATTTCGCTGATACCAAATTGTTTAGCAATATCTTTCATGCGAATTACCCGTTTGGGAGAAAAAATTTTGGCTTTAATCTGCTGTACCTTCCCGGCCGTGAGTTTATGACCCTTCTGGCGGGTACGTTCGCGATACGATTTCACCCTGGGGCTTTTCTGCTGATGTGCCTGTACCTCCTCTCCGGAAGCCCAACGGAGATTTGAAGCTTTGTTATTCAGCCTGTTAAAATCCCGGTGAATCACATACGGCTTTGACCTGGATGGTTTGCCACAGAAATACTCCGCAACGAGTTTATGAACGTAATACTGAAAGTCCCTGCCTTGAATTTTAAGCTTGAGTGCCGGGTATCCATTTACTATGGTGCCCTTCAGTACCTTTTTTTCTTTAAGTCCGGTATTGAAACTACAGATTCTCCCGCGGGAAGAAATCCCATAACGGGTACGCCGGCCTTTGGCTGTTATTTTGATTTCCTTCCAGGATTCTTTGCTACTTGCCATAGGTTGTTTAAATAAATGGATTTGAATGATAGGAAAATACCCGCCACTGTTACGATGAACCATACCTCGCCTCCTTCAGTGGAAGGACATGCAGAACGAAACCACCATTCATTTTATTAAGACTGTAAACATTGTGTGCTGCAAGGTATTCTTACATTCATCTCCCAACAATGTCCGCAAATGCATCAACGGGAGAAAACAGGATCAGCCCTGAACGCATAAACACTGTTTCCGTTTTCCACGGCTCCGGCAAATATAATCAATTGAAAATATTCTTCTTCTGCCAGGTATCCTGCAACCGTCAGAATCCCTGAATGTTTGGTTACTGGTGCAGGTTTTTATGATATAAAGCATATCCGTTGTCTTTTGATTTCCGGCGGATGGCAGTTACATTTGCGAGGACAAATACATCCAAAATGTCCCGGAGGATTTAGTTTGCAGAATAATCCGGGGCGTCATTCAACCAGATCCCGGAAAATGATTCATGCACTGAAAATGTTTTACACTACGGTAGGTCGTAAAATGATAATGGCCCTTACCGGCCTCTTCCTCGTTACTTTCCTGATCGAACACTTGTACGGCAACCTGCTGCTCTATAAATTGGACGGTGGAGTAGCTTTTAATGAATACTCGGAATTTTTGGTAAGCAGCCTGTTTATCCGGGTTGTTGAGATTGCCCTTTTTGCGGGATTCCTCATTCATATAATTGACGGAATATACCTGACCCTGTACAACCGGCGCGCCAGAAAGATACGCTACGAAGTTGAGCATGTATCGGGGCTCGGCACCTGGTTTTCACGTAATATGGGTCTGACGGGAGCGGTTATTTTCTTTTTCCTCGTGGTGCATCTGAAATCCTTCTTCGTGCCATACCGCATTTTCCATACCGACACGAGCCTGGCATACGAAGTAGCCAGCGCATTCCGCTCCAACTGGTATGCAGCCCTCTATGTGGTTTCCATGGTGATCCTCGGCTCACACCTGAACCACGGATTCCAGTCGGCCTTTCATTCACTCGGATTCAACAATATCAAATACATGAAACCGATGAAGACACTGGGAACCCTGTTCGCATTAATCATGATGATCGGGTTCGCCTCCTTCCCCATTATGTTTTACTTCGACATCTTCGGAGTGGGTACAGACATTCTTGGACACTGATTTTATCCGGTAACACGCATCGCATTGCTATGAACACACTTAATTCAAAAATTCCCGACGGCAGCATAGAAAATAAATGGACCAGGTATAAGTCCACCGTCCGCCTGGTGAACCCTTCCAATAAACGGCGGATTGAAGTGCTGGTAATTGGATCAGGTCTTGCCGGCGCATCGGCGGCCGCATCCCTGGCCGAACTGGGATACAACGTAAAATGCTTCTGTTTTCAGGACAGTCCCCGCAGGGCTCATTCCATTGCTGCACAGGGTGGAATCAACGCCGCAAAAAATTATTCCAATGACGGTGATTCGGTGTACCGCTTATTTTACGATACCGTGAAAGGAGGAGACTTCCGCTCGCGCGAAGCCAATGTGTACCGGCTTGCAGAGGTGAGCGCCAATATCATTGATCAGTGTGTGGCGCAGGGCGTTCCCTTTGCCCGTGAATACGGCGGACTGCTTGACAACAGATCCTTTGGAGGGGTACAGGTATCACGGACCTTTTACGCCCGCGGGCAAACAGGCCAGCAACTGTTACTCGGCGCCTACAGCGCCCTGTCAAGGCAGATTGCAAAAGGTCAGGTGAAGATGTATAACCGTCACGAGATGCAGGAGCTTGTAATTGTTGACGGAAAGGCCTCCGGAATTATTACCAGGAATCTGGTAACCGGAGAACTGGAAAGATTTTCAGGGCATTCGGTAGTGCTTGCCACCGGTGGCTACGGAAATGTGTTTTATCTCTCTACCAATGCCATGGGGAGCAATACCACTGCCATCTGGAAAGCATACCGTAAGGGCGCCTTCTTTGCCAATCCCTGTTATACCCAGATTCACCCCACCTGTATTCCTGTTTCGGGAGATTACCAGTCAAAACTCACACTGATGAGTGAAAGCCTCCGGAACGACGGACGTGTATGGGTGCCAAAAGCACAACACGATAAGAGAAAACCACGGGAAATTCCCGATCAGGAAAGGGATTATTACCTCGAAAGAAAATATCCTGCGTACGGGAACCTCGTACCGAGGGATGTAGCCTCACGTGCAGCCAAACAGGTTTGTGACGAAGGCCGTGGTGTGGGTCCATCGGGTCTTGCAGTGTATCTCGATTTCAGGGATGCTATTCAGCGCCTTGGCCGGCATGTTATCAGCGAACGTTACGGAAACCTTTTTGAAATGTATGAAAAGATAACCGGTGAGGATCCTTACCAGACACCCATGCGTATTTATCCAGCCGTCCATTATACCATGGGAGGACTTTGGGTGGATTACAATCTCATGACAACCATACCGGGGCTGTATGCTCTTGGCGAATGCAATTTTTCCGACCATGGCGCCAACCGGCTTGGCGCATCCGCTCTTATGCAGGGCCTTGCGGATGGGTATTTCATCATTCCCTATACCATCGGCGCCTACCTGGCCGACGATATCCGCGTGCAGGTTACTCCGACAGATCATCCTGCATTTCAGGAAGCTGAAAACAGTGTCCGCGGCAGGATTGACAAGCTCATGAATGTAAAAGGCAGTCAGCCCGTGGAAGAACTGCACAAAAAACTGGGAAAAATCCTTTGGGAATATTGCGGTATGGCCCGTAATGAACAGGGACTGAACAAAGCACTTGCAGAAATAAAATTATTGAAAGAAGAATTCTGGAAAGAAGTAAAAATTCCCGGAGGTACCAATGAATTTAACCCTGAACTCGATAAAGCGGGGCGGGTAGCCGATTTTATCGAACTCGGTGAATTGATGGTACTCGATGCCTTGCACCGGAAAGAGAGTTGTGGCTGCCATTTCCGGGAGGAATCCCAAACAGCCGAGGGAGAAGCAAAACGTGATGACAATACTTTTTCCTATGTGGCTGCCTGGGAATTTAAAGGTGACGGCAGCGAACCCGCATTGAACAAAGAAGCACTGGAGTTTGAAGTAGTGCACCTTGCACAACGCAGTTATAAATAAAACAGGCGAAACAGGAACATGAGGAATACATGGAAAGAAATTCCTCCATTGCAGTGGATCACCCGGAGTATTGAAATCAGGTATAATGTTAAATCAATAATACAATTTGTTACAAGCTATGTCCGAAACAATTAATCTGAAACTGAAAGTCTGGCGGCAGAAAAATACATCCGCAAAGGGAAGGTTTGAAATTTACGATATGCCGGGTGTCAGCACCCACATGTCATTTCTGGAAATGATGGATGTCCTGAATGATAAACTGATAAGGGGCGGACAGGAGCCAGTAGCCTTTGACCATGACTGCCGCGAAGGCATCTGCGGAATGTGTTCCATGTTTATCAACGGCCGGGCGCACGGGCCTCTGAGGGGTACAACGGCCTGTCAGTTGCACATGCGGCACTTCCAGGACGGTGAAACCATTACGATTGAACCCTGGCGCGCCAACGCATTTCCTGTTATCAGGGATCTTGTGGTGGACCGGTCGGCATTTGATAAAATCATTCAGGCCGGCGGATTTGTTTCTGTAAACACCGGAAATGCACCGGACGCAAACAGCATACCTGTTGAGAAACACAAGGCCGAAGAATCATTCGATGCTGCAGCATGCATTGGCTGTGGTGCCTGTGTGGCGTCATGTAAGAATTCTTCAGCGATGCTTTTTCTTTCTGCCAAGGTTTCACAACTGGCGTTATTACCCCAGGGGGATCCCGAGCGAAAAGTACGCGTGCTGAAAATGGTTCAGGCGCATGATGAGGCGGGCTTTGGCTCCTGTACGAATATCGGCGCCTGCGAAGCAAAATGTCCTAAGAATATCTCCATTGCGCATATTGCCAGGCTGAACAAGGAATACCTGCGTGCCAGCCTTGCGCGGGATTAGCCGTGAACCACACATCGGGGAAAGCCATTCATCTTTGTAAAATCATTAACGGCTGAAGTAACACCACATTCTCCAGTTGTCAGGTATGTTATCGTTTTGCTCAGGTATGTGTGATGCGCACCGGTTGATAAAACCCCGGCTCTCCCCGAATGATTTATTTTGTAATGCAGGGATCCTTTGGAACTTTTTCTCACGCGGCAGATAATTTCACAGAATTTCCGATTAAATAACAATAAGCGGATGAACCCGCGTTATCCTGCACATTACCATGCTGGTGGCGTTTCAATCCTGGTATGTTTTCATGGAAATAGCGCTTTTATTTGTTCAATTGCCATAAAACGTCTTTCCTCATGAATTTGTGTGATACTTCCGGAGGCTTTTTGCCGGAGCCCCTCTGCTTCGGAGGATGAGTGATTGTTTGTATCTTTAGTAACTCATTATGAGATATTACCTTCCCTTCCTAATCCTTATATACCTCTGCAGCATGAAAGAAACGGCCGCCCAATCAGCTACTGCCCCTGAAATCACCGGGGTCAATGACCCTCATTCTTTTTCAAAGCCCGAATCTGCCGTTATGACTCACCTTTTTCTCGAGCTGAACGTGGATTTCAAAGAGAAAAAGCTTACGGGTACAGCTACCATTGATTTTGAGCGGAGGGATTCGGAAGACCTTATTCTTGATACAAGGGATCTGAATATTTTTCGTGTTACAGATGAAACAGGCAGTAAGGACCTGCCCTATCGCCTGGGGAATCCTGTTCCATTTATGGGCAGCGCTCTTAGTATTTCAGCACCCACGGGGGTAAAACAGGTGAAGGTGTTTTATTCGACCGGTCCCGATGCACCGGCTCTTCAGTGGCTGGATCCGTCGCAAACAGCAGGAAAAAAATCTCCGTTTCTCTTTACACAATCGGAGGCAATCCTTGCCCGTACATGGGTTCCCGTACAGGACAGCCCCGGTATCCGGTTCACCTATGATGCTGTTGTGCATGTACCCGGGGGACTGATGGCTGTGATGAGCGCAGAAAATCCAAAAGAGAAAAGTGCTGATGGTATCTATTCGTTTCACATGCCACAACGCATCCCTGCCTATCTGCTGGCACTTGCAGTGGGGGATTTTGTATTTAAGGCAGTGGATCAGCGTACAGGAATTTATGCCGAACCAGTCACCATTGACAAAGCCGTGTATGAATTTGCGAAAATGCCGGAAATGGTTGCTGCCGCCGAAAAATTGTACGGACCCTACGAATGGGGGCAATACGATCTGATCATTCTGCCGCCGAGCTTTCCATTCGGAGGTATGGAAAATCCACGCATAACATTTTGTACCCCGACCATACTTGCCGGCGACCGCTCCCTCACTACTCTTGTCGCCCACGAACTGGCCCACAGTTGGAGCGGGAACCTGGTTACCAATGCGACCTGGAATGATTTCTGGCTGAATGAAGGATTCACTGTTTATTTTGAAAACAGAATCATGGAATTGTTGTACGGTAAGGATTTTGCCGATATGCAACGGCTACTTGGGCAACAGGACCTGAAAGAAACGGTTGCTGAACTGGGTGATACCAGCCGCGATACACAGCTCAAACTTGACCTGAAGGGACGGGATCCCGATGACGGAATGACCGATATTGCGTATGAAAAAGGAAACAGCCTGTTGTTGGTTATCGAAAATTATACAGGACGAAAGGCCTGGGATGAATTCTTAAGATCCTATTTTCAGAAGCATGCATTTAAGACAATGGATACTGAAAAGTTTCTTGAGGAGCTGAAGCTTCAGTTTTTCCAGGATAATAAAAAAGCATGGGATTCGCTGCAAATTGAAAAGTGGGTGTACCAGCCGGGCATTCCTTCCAATCTTCCCGTGATCCGGTCGGCAAGGTTTGAATATGCCGAACAGCAGGCAAAAGCCTGGCTGCAGGGGACACCGGCATCATCACTTGATGTTACGCGCTTTAGTGCTTTTGAATGGATGCACTTTCTCCAGCAGTTACCTCCTACACTGAAGGAGGAACAGTTAAAGGAACTCGACGAAACGTTTCATTTTACGCAAAGCGGAAACAGTGAAATTCTGTTTTTATGGCTTCAGCTTTGCATCCGGAACAACTATCACCAGTCTGATCCGGCAATTGAATCCTTCCTGATCCATGTCGGGAGGAGAAAATTTGTCAAGCCACTCTTTACCGAACTTATTAAATCTCCCGGTGGAAAGGCATTTGCAAAAAGAATTTATGAAACAGCCCGCCCAAATTATCATGCTATCACCAGGCAAACCATTGACGAATTGCTGAACTCAAACAATAACTGATACCGCTATGAAACAAATCGTTACTTCCCTTTCTGGCATACTTTTTTTTCTGTTTGTTAATCTGAAAGAGGCGTACCCGCAACAGGTTATTGTGGGTACAGATCAGATGATCTCTGCTTTTAGCCCCATATACAGGGTTAATGACTATGGTGCATACGAAATAATCTATCTCTCGACTGAGATAAATGTATCCGGAACCATTTCACGATTAGCCTTTGAAAGGGTGGATGGAACCAATACAGATCCCATTGAAAATGTTTCATTATTTATGAAACAAAGTGCACTGAGTGCATTGTCATCAGGCAATTTTTCGGATACGGATTATACATTGGTTTACAGCGGTACATTCCCGAACGATTCAGGAAATGGGTGGCGCGAAGTGATTCTGGATCAGCCATTCTATTACGACAACACGTCAAATCTTCAGGTATTGATGGTGAAAGGATATCAGACAGCCATTGGAAATACACCCGTTTCCCCGCGCTGGTACTATACGCAGGGGGTAAATACCAGGGCAAGGAGATACTATGGTTCCAATCCTGTGGATACCAGTGTAACCATGAATGCTGTCACCGTCCACAGTAATGTTCGCCTTGATTTTGGAACTGTAGGAATCCGTGAAATCTTCCCGGGTAATTTTTATGTATTTCCAAATCCATCCGCAGGAAATGTAACGTTCCATACCGGTGATCTCCGGAATACGGAAGAGGTAAGGCTTGTTATTTATGACCTTTCGGGGAAAAGGGTAGTCGAAAAAATATGCTCCGGAAATTCCAATCTCACCTTAGAAAATATTCCACCCGGACTGTATATGTATGAATTTACGGGAACTGCATCAGGCTTTTATGCATCGGGGAAATTCATAATAACTGATTAGAAGATTCGTTTATCCGCGATCCGGAAAGCAACCCGTCATTTTTTCTTTGACCGGGCAATCCATTCATGAATATGTTCACCCAGAAGGTTCCAGGGCATCGCTCCTCCCTGTAATAGTTCTGTATGAAATTGCCGTAGGGTAAAATCCGTTCCCAGGTCATTCGTTGAAGTATTTTCCCATTCAAGTATTTTATCCCTTCCTGTTACAGCATCAATACCATGGCCGGGATGAAGAATACAGAATTCCACAGCCCTGTGGCACACTTCGTCTGAAACCGGAGAATTCCTTAACATAAAATCTTCCGCCTGAGTCCGGGTCCATTTCTTCCGGTGAATTCCGAGATCCGTAATTGCAAGGATGGTGAAATATAATTCAGTATTAAGCCGTCCAAAATCACTAAGTGCATTCCTGTAACCGCCTGCTTTCTTCATCACCTCACAGGCATATAAACTCCAGCCCCGGATGAACCCGGGTATGGAAATATATTTCCTGAACTGAGGCAATGTTGTGGAATAAGCTTTTCTGGAAGTAACCAGTTGTATCCCCGGAAGAAGCCCCGAATAGGCAGATGCTTCCGCATCAAACAGGGGCAGGTTTTTCATTGAGCCGCCGTTAATCAGAAGTACTCCGCAACGGAGACCGTTATCCGAAGGCAAAACCCAGGTTGACACCGGTGAATAATTTGATAAATACGCCGGAAGCTGCCGTAATTCAAAACATGCAAGTCCTGAAGTATCGAAATACTCCGGCAGTGATTCTTTTATGGAATCCATAAAGGTGTACTGCAGCCGCCGGTATTTTTCCCATCCGGCTGCACCCTCCGGGAAATAAAACCGTGAATCAGTTCTCAGATAATTAAAAAACTCGTGAAGGTTATCGTTCTTCCAATTTATGGACTTAATAAGATCATGCATCCGGGCATGAATCCCGTGTACACGGGTCAGGCATTGTTCAAATAATTCCTCCGGGTCTATGTCCATGCCAACTTCTGCATTCACCTCATAGGAATAATATCTTGCTGCATCCGGTAACCTCCAGGATCCGTCAATATCCCCGGCCATGCGCTTTTCCTCTTTCAGGAATGAAATTAATTTATTGTAGGCGGGTTTTACACTCAGGACAAGCACCTCCCTTGCGGCTTCTATCATGTGTATCTTTCTTACAGCGGGAATGCTCTTCAGCCGTATCACCTTGGAACAAAAATCATTGTACAAAGGATTGGTATCAGGGGCATTTTCAAGCGGGTATCCCGCCAGCATATTCCTGCATTCTTCGCATGCATCATCAAATGCAAAGGCAGGCGGTAGTAACCCCAGGCTTGCTGACTTCCTGCCTTTTTCCATGGCCTGTTGAAATACCTCAGGGATTCCATCGAGCCTTTCGAGATAGGCCTCGGCATCTCCTGCACTGTCAACAGGGTGCAGAAATATCAGGGTGAATGGCAGATGTAGCTGCAACCCGGTACCGGGGATGAAAGGAAAAGTATAATACCTCCAGCGGAAATCATCAATCCGTTGCTGAAGGGCATATTCTGCAATCCGGTAATCCATCCTGGATTTTGAATTCAGCTTTTCAAAATTGATGGCATTCTGCATTACCTGCAACATCGTCTTAATTTTTATTACCTCGTTATTTTCAAACGAATCGCTCCTGTCATCCCATTTTGAAAACATACGGTGCTCTCCTCCTGATGATGCCATTTCAGGATAATCACCGGCCAGAATCTGAAACAGCGAATCAAGAACAACCGATGCCCGGGAGGATTCTGCATTCATTTCTTTTTCAGAATAAATTTGAGGGGCATTGACCTGATTCTGTCGGCAGGATGAAGCGAAAAAGAAATACACAGAAAGTAATGCAAATTGTAAGTAAGGGGGGATATGCATACCGTTAAAAAACGTAAAAGAATTATATTTGCACAGGTATTACGAATATAAGGAACAATCTTCTGATACAATCCACAAAACATGAAAAAATTATCTCTGATACTTGTTTCCCTTCTCCTTTCGGTGCCGGCATTTCTTCATGCACAACCCTACAAAACAGGCCTTGGCCTGAGGCTGGGAAGTGCAGCATCCGGCCTGACCGTAAAACACTTTGTGAGTGGTAATTCCGCCCTGGAAGGTATTCTTAGTTTCGGGAATCACAGCTTTTTAATTACCGGACTGTATGAAAAAAACAATCCTTTTGGTAACGCAAACGGGTTAAACTGGTTTTATGGCATCGGAGGACATGTTGGGTTTTACAACGACGGCTACCACTATTACTATTATAAATATCACGGTAACAAATACCTGTATGCCGAATCTGATCCAGGGAATAATATAGCGCTTGGTATTGATTTCATTCTTGGACTGGAATACAAATTCAATGCTGCTCCGGTTTCCATCGGACTGGATACAAAACCCTTTGTGGATATTTCACATGGTTTTTACGGATATTGGGACTGGGGGCTGTCAGTCAGGTTCACATTATAAATCCTCTTTTCAGCGTTCAATGCTCTTCAGCATACTGCATGAACGCCGCTAATGCACGTGAGAATGTACAATCAGAAATGAAACGGTACAGATAATTGCCGGCTCCTCAATGCATTTTCGATAAACAACTGCCTTGGTCTGACTGAAAATACAGTATT
>JADZBN010000220.1 GCA_020852075.1 Bacteroidia bacterium | reverse complement strand
TCCGGATGTTTCCGTCCTCCCTGCGGCGGGACATTCACCATGGATCCTTCCAGCAATTTAAGAAGAGCCTGCTGTACCCCTTCACCGCTTACATCCCGCGTAATACTCGGATTGTCACTCTTTCTGGCAATTTTATCTATTTCATCTATATACACTATACCTCTTTCTGCTGCAGAAACATCGTAATCTGCGGACTGAAGAAGCCTGCTGAGAATGCTCTCCACGTCTTCTCCAACATACCCTGCCTCGGTCAGCACAGTGGCATCGGCAATGCAAAATGGAACGTTCAGCATTTTTGCAATAGTACGGGCCAGCAGGGTTTTTCCCGTGCCGGTTTCTCCTACGAGAATGATATTGGATTTCTCAATTTCCACATCGTCCTGCTTCTTGATTTTTGTGGAAATCCTTTTATAGTGGTTGTAAACGGCGACGGATAAAACTTTCTTCGCCTCATCCTGTCCGATGACATACTGATCCAGGAATTTCTTAATCTCTACGGGTTTCAGCAAAGTGAGATGCGTACTGATGGAATTCTTCAGTTTGCTGTTCATTTCATCCGTCAGAATGTTTTGCGCCTGCTGAATGCACTGATCACAAATATGGCCGGTGATGCCGGCGATAAGAACGTAGGTTTCGCTCTTGTCTCGTCCACAGAATGAACACTTTATCTCTTTCTGACCTTTCATAAAACCGGAGGGAGTTTGGGATGTATTCTTACGCAAATTACATAAGAATGTTTAAACCCAAAAGATTCCAATCAATATATATATTGTTAAATCTAAAGGGAATAGGTGTATTTCATAAGTGCATAATTTCAAAAATTTCAATATAACCCAAAAATACACTTAAAACAGCACAATCGCGCTGTCCCGGTTTTTTGATGCCGGGCCTTGCCCTGCCGCGGCCGGAAACGTCAGCAGCTTATTTCACGATACCATTAATCAACCAGGATTTTTCCTGATTACTTTTTCTTTTCCAGGACCTCGTCAATCATTCCGTACTCCTTCGCTTCTTCGGCTGTCATCCAGTAATCCCTGTCCGAGTCCTTCCATACCTTTTCATACTCCTGACCCGAATGCATGGCGATAATTTCATAAAGCTCCTTTTTAAGTTTCTGGATCTCTTTGGCGGTAATTTCAATATCGGATGCCTGACCTTCTGCCCCACCCATTGGCTGGTGAATCATGATCCGCGCATGTTTTAATGCCGCCCTTCTTCCTTTGGCGCCGGAACACATCAGCACTGCAGCCATTGAAGCTGCCATTCCGGTACAAATAGTACCTATACTGGGCTGGATAAACTGCATCGTATCATAAATACCGAGGCCGGCATACACGGATCCTCCCGGACTGTTCATATAAATCTGTATGTCTTTCTTGGCATCCACAGATTCCATAAATAATAACTGCGCCTGGATAATATTGGAAACATAATCGTTGATACCTACTCCCAGGAATATGATCCGGTCCATCATAAGCCGGGAAAACACATCCATGGTGGCAACATTCAACTGACGTTCCTCGATAATGGTAGGTGAAATGTAATCGGAGCGTACAGCGGAAATAAAGGTATCCACTCCCAGCCCGTTCAGGCCTCTATGTTTTACCGCATACCTGCGAAATTCATCTGAATAATTCATCATTTTTTTCTTGGTTTTTTAACTTCCCGGTACTGAAAAGTCGTTCCGGATCAAAAATAATTTTAGGAATTCCAAAATTAATTGCAGCAACCGCACAGGAAGGAATTCATGAAAATAGTTTTCAACAAAGAAAACAGTCCCCCTGCCGGTTATCAGGAATGATGCTCCAACTCATGTGAAGTTTTTTCCTCCAGTTTCGCCACAAATTCCTGATAGGGCAGTTCCGAATTATCCAGGCTAATGTCCGTCATCAGTGAATCAAACACCTTGCTTTCCCTGATACTGCGGAAGAGTTTCTCGTAATTACTTTCTTCACCCATATACCTGCCGGCCATTTCCTGAATCTTGTCGTCACTCACCTCATAATATCCGTATTGGATAAATTGCTCACGCATGACATTTTCCGCTAATGCCTTAATTTCTTCGCCCGTTACCGTGATGTTATATTTGGTGGTAAGTTTTTCCTGAATCAGGTTCCACCGCAAATCTTCCGAAGCATGAAAATAATCATGTTCAAAATCGTGATGGTCCCCGTGATCCTCCTTAGCAACATTTGCCTGCAGCATTCTCTTGAGAAAATCATCAGGCAGAGGAATCTGGTTGATTTCAAGAAACAGGTTTCGCAGATCTTTCTTTAATTTCCTCTGACTTTGCCTTTCAAAATAGGAAGCTATTCTTTCTCTGACCTTTTCGCGCATTTCCTCCTCCGATTGAACGACACCGGGTTCGTAAATACGATCAAACAACTCCTGATTCAGTTCGGCCATTTCAATCTGGTTAATACTCATAATGGTAAAACGGTATCCGGACGAAAGTGCGGGAGATGTTTTCTCCAGCTTCAGCATGGATGATACCTCCGTTTCATTTTCGAAAAAATCCATCGGATTGAAATCAATGAATTCTTCTTTTTTCAATCCGGTAAATTTTTTCCGTTTCTGAACATCAGGAATCATTTCGAGTGAAATGGTTGTGATGGTTTTATGGCCGCCTTCCAGGAACTGGCCGTCGGCGTCCAACTGGTTGAATTCACCATAAAGAATATGGTTTTCTTCCGATACCTCAGGATTGGTGAACTTTCCGTATCTGCGGCGTATGTCAGACACATCATCATCCACCATTTTGTTATCCACCTGCACCCGGAAATAGGGTATTTTTTCCGATGGCAGCATCAGGTCAAAGTCCGGTGCAATCCCAAGTTCATAGGAAAATTCAAATTTATTTCCATCCTGGAATTCCGGGGTTTGCTCACCGGTTTTCGGAAGTGGGCTGCCGAGTACATTGAGATTGTTTTCACTGATATATTTCCCCAGGCTTTCTGACAATAGTTTGTTCAGTTCTTCCAATAATAATGACTTACCATACATTTTCCTTATCAGACCGGCCGGGACCTTTCCGGGACGGAAACCCGGGATGGATGCGGTATGCTGATACTTCCGGATAACCTCATTGACCCTGGGCTGGTAATCTTCCGGTTGCAATTCGATGGTAACGATGGCGTTGAGTGGCGAAACCTGCTCTTTTGAAATATTCATGATCTTCCTGATTCTGCTGATGAGGCCGGCATCCGGGAAAATCTCCGGTAACCGGTTGTTTTGTGCGCATGGAGGGACTCGAACCCCCACGCCTTTCGGCACCAGATCCTAAGTCTGGCGCGGCTGCCAATTACGCCACATGCGCGGTTTTTACCGATATCCTGATAAAATTCAGGGCTGCGAAGATACGTTTTTTAAACGAAATCCTGCCTGTCAGAAACAGATAATCCCTTACAAATTCGTATTATACCTTATAATTGCATCCGGCACCGTTTATGTATTTTTTACGATCAGGTCATAACCAGAAACTACAGGATGCTGCCTTGCTAACGCAGTAAAAAAACCACAGTCCCGAACTCATCGGCGTGTTGTTTGACAGGTATTCCCACCTGCTGTTTGCTGTGGCCATGAATTACCTGAAAAATGAAGAAGAAGCCAGGGATGCGGTGTTGGAAATTTTCGGAAACCTTCCTGAATGGCTGGAAAAATATGAAATCAGAAACCTGGCAAACTGGCTACATACCATTATAAAAAACCATTGCCTGAAACATCCGGGCAAGTACCCTTCAGGTCGTCATTATTCATTGCAGGAACTGCCATTATCGGATTACGCTGACGAAGCGGATGAAGAAATAAACCCGGTCGAAATTCAAAAACTGGACAATGCATTAACCCGCCTGAATGATCCCCGGCGAATATGCATTGAAATGTTTTATTTTGAAGAGAACTTTACCGGGAGATCAGCGCAAAACGGGATTTACCATGGCAGACGTAAAAAGTCATATTCAGAATGGAAAAAGAAACCTCAAAATAATGTTGTCGAAGTGAAGGAGGCCTCAAAAAATACTATCTGGAAAAAAGAATCCGGTCATCTAGGCCGGAACGAGCTCCCCGGTTGCGCAGAAGGAAAAATTACAGGTAATAACCTGCACAGGATTGAGAAGCACCTGCTGGATTGTGAACTATGCTCAGATGCTCTCGACGGGATGGAGAAGATGGGAAGCGGTATGCGGCTCGCACGTCTCCTTCATGAAATGCACAAATCACCGGTTTCATCACGGCACAGGAGAGGAAAAATATTCCTGTTACAACCGATACTGGCACTTATTCTTATACTTATCATTATTCTTATCTCGGTATTGTTATACCTGAAATCCGCCTTTTAAAATAATTCGGGAAATATTTGTTTGTTATTTTTGTTCACTACAGAAATTATGTTCAGAGCAGATCCAAAAGAAATCAGTACGGGAGCGTTTCACAGTTATATGCTGGGTGCCATTGGCCCGCGTCCTATTGCCTTTGCCAGCACCATGGATAAAGAAGGAACACCCAATTTGTCTCCATTTAGTTTTTTCAATGCGTTCGGCAGCAAGCCTCCTCTGCTTATTTTCTCTCCTGCAAGGAGGGTACGAAATAATACAATAAAACATACTCTCGAAAATGTACTGGAAGTTCCTGAGGCAGTCATCAATGTGGTTTCTTACAATATGGCACAGCAAACATCGCTTGCCAGTACAGAATATCCAAGAGGAACCAATGAATTCATAAAATCGGGATTGACGCCTCTTCCCTCGGAACTTGTAAGACCTTTCAGGGTAAAGGAATCCCCCGTTCAGATGGAATGCAAGGTACTGGAGGTAAAAGAAACGGGAAGGGAAGGGGGCGCAGCAAATCTTATCATTTGCGAAATCCTGCTGATGCATATCCATGAATCGGTACTGACACCCGAAAATAAAATTGATGTGCAAAAAATTGACCTGATTGCCCGAATGGGCGGCGACTGGTATTGCAGGGCACACGGAAATGCTCTTTTTGAACTACCCCAGCCCCGGACTACCTTAGGTATTGGGGTTGACAGGATTCCGGAAGAGATACGCTTAAGTCGCGTTTTAACAGGGAATGACCTGGGAAAGCTGGGCAGTGTGGAAGCTCTGCCTTCCGAAGAGGAAGTAGCAGGGTACCGGAAGGGAGAATTTATGAAAGACCTTTTTTCAAAATTCGGTGATAACCCAAACACATTCCATATTAAAATTCATCAACTGGCACATGACCTCCTGGAACAGGGTGAGGTGATGGAAGCCTGGAAAATGTTGCTGTCTTATTAACGGAATGTCACTATTTGTTGGTAAAAATTCACCAACCATTTTCGTTCATTCACATAAAAATTTCCGTTTTTGCTCATTGTAACTTATAAGGTCATTAAATAAACTACAATTCCAAAAAGCGAAAAATGCTTTCTTTATTTTTTACAAGAGATCTTGCAATTTCTTAGAAAAAAGGATGATGTAATCCAGATCATCATAACAGAATCCAAGTTCACCACAGCCTAAAAGGTGGAGACAACTGCCGCTACATAAATGTTGGAATTCTATTTTTTAATAGAATTGACGCCTGCACCAGGTTGCGCTATCCGTCAAAGGCAGGTTTTGTATTTGGAATTTATTAGAATTTCTCCCATATTGTCTCTCCTGATTTATTCAGGAGGTTTTCTTCCAAACAGTCCCCCCGCTTTTCGATACCCGGAAGAATTTCTGAAAACCCTTTTTCTTAATAATGCGATTGCGGATTAATAAGAGAAATTTAAAACGACTAAATATAATCTTAATTGAAACGAACATGCAAACACTTTACCCAAACTATGGGCGATCGGCCCATGCAAGGATTTTACCCAAAGCGGTTTTAATCCTGCTGTCACTCATCGCTATTAAATTCTCTGTTTCCGGACAAACCTGTACGGGTCCGATGTCCGGAACTTACACAGTAGGGTCGGGATCATCCTGCCCGGATTATGCTACAATAGCCGCAGTCATCGCAGACCTCAACAGCCGGGGTGTAGGCGGGAATGTCATTGTTAACATCCCTGCAGGCTATACCGAAACCGCACCCGATACAGGATTTCAACTCACCTTCTGTACGCTTCCCGATTCTGTCAAACCGAATACAAATCAAACACTGACGTTCCAAAAGAACGGCGCAGGAACCAATCCTCTTATTACAGCCCCTCTCTGGGGAGTTGCAGGAAGCAATGATGCGATATTTCTTTTTACATCTGTGGATTACCTGACCATTGACGGAATTAATCTCCAGGAAAATTCTTCCAACACATCCATCTTTACGGATTACGGATTCGCATTCGTAAAGTGCGACGGTACGGATGGTAATAATAACAATACCATTAAAAACTGTACCATATCACTGAATACATCCAACACCGCTTCCGCATG
>JADZBN010000219.1 GCA_020852075.1 Bacteroidia bacterium | reverse complement strand
TAAATGTTACTTTCAGGATCAACCGGTAATTACGAATGTAAACAGAAATTTAATAACTGCCTGTTTGACGAAAGCGGCAAGAATTCCAGGAGTTATGATAGCAGGAATCGTCATGAACGCTGCTCCTGAGCCGTGGAATACCGCATTTTTTATACCGGCTCGAAGAAAGAAGACAGGCAACCGTACGTTTTACTGAGTGGCAACACAACAACCATTACCCTCTATAAAAATAATAGCATTTAATAATACGATTTAACATGAACTCACAAGAACTTAAAAACTTACAAGCTCCGCTTAAAGAAAAATATCGTTTACAACCTGAATCAGCTATCATCACTCTTAAAGCCGAAGGGAAAATTGGCGAAGGCATCTCTTGCAAGGTTGACACCGGAAGAGCTTTGATCGAGGCAGGACTTCATTCAGCTACAGGTGGCGAAGGAATATTGGTTTGCTCCGGTGACTTACTTCTTGAAGCACTGGTTGCCTGTGCAGGCGTCACGCTACGGGCTGTATCAACTTCAATTGGAGTCGAGATTAAAGACGGGGGAATTAAAGCGGAGGGTGATTTAGACTTTCGTGGAACTTTTGGAGTTTCTAAAGAAGCTCCGGTAGGTTTTAAAACCATTCGTCTTTCATTCACCCTGGAAACCGATGCTACTGAAGACCAAATAAATAGTATCTCGAAACTGACTGAAAGGTATTGTGTGGTTTATCAGACTTTAGCAAAAGGCGTACTGCTGGAAACTGATTTTACTAAAAAGTGAACGAAGGCATAATAATTTATGTTCCTCTCCTGCTAAAATACTTCAGCTAATATTATATACTTTGTAAAGGAATCGCTAAAGCTCATATTCTTCTCCGCTGTGCAGGTTTCATAATCCAAAACACCGGCACCATTGCTATCCGGATTTATTTCACCCGATCAGATGCGGTCAATCGTTCTGTTCTTTCCCCGGATCTTTTAAACCCTTCCTGAACCTTTTCGGAACCACCAAATCCAGTATATTTGATACCGGAAGAAAGCAAGCAGACAGGTATCCATTCCCGATAATGTGCGCAGCCAACA
Source organism: Bacteroidia bacterium (assembly GCA_020852075.1). Lineage (GTDB taxonomy): Bacteria > Bacteroidota > Bacteroidia > AKYH767-A > 2013-40CM-41-45 > JADZBN01. The sequence goes on along the minus strand of JADZBN010000219.1, from coordinate 17,064 downwards.
GATATAAACAGCAATGAAACCCAAAAGGATAATTCTAATCCGTCACGGAGAATCAAAAGGGAACGTAGATAAAACTATTTACAAACGCATCCCAGACTATGCCCTTGAGCTTACTGACAAAGGACTTTCCCAGGCAAAAGAAGCCGGTAATTACTTAAAACAAATAGTAAACAAGGAATCTTTATTCTTCTATGTTTCGCCATTGTGGCGCACTCGCTCTACTTTTGAGCAAGTGGTTAAGTCACTGTCAACAAAACAATTCAAATACGTTGAAGAACCAAGAATAAGAGAACAGGAATGGGGACATTTGCGTTCTTTGGAAGAATCAAAGCTTTTCGAGACTGACCGCGATGCATACGGTACATTTTATTTTAGAATCCCTGACGGAGAATCAGCCGCTGACGTTTATGACAGGGTCAGTGACTTTTTCGGTACAATGCATCGTGATTTTGAAAAAGACAACTATGCCGAAAATACTGTTATCATTACCCACGGCATGACGATTCGCCTTTTCCTTATGCGTTGGTTTCATTGGACGGTAGAACAGTTTGAATTATTAGCCAATCCGGGTAATTGTGAGATAATCGTGTTAGAAAAGGACAGCGACAATAAATACAAGCTGAAATCCGATCTCCGCAAATATGAAAGACCTGACCATTTTTTTCAGCGTCCAATTAAACTGGATTAAGTATTATGGAAGGTACAATTGCAACCACGGATTCCTATGCAATGCAATCGTTCCCTGTTACTATTTATTTTTTCTCAGATCCTGGTATTATCAGTATGTTAAAATTTCAAAACTTCCTGAACTTAGGCCAGACCATGGGGAAGTTTACAACACCGTCAGACTAAAATAATTTTTTCATGAATAACAAAGTGATAATCAAGGAGCTTGAAAAACTTGCAGTTTCTTCGGGTTTACTCGATTTGGATGCCACGGAACGAACAGATATGATTGCTCAGGCGGGTGAATATGCCCATCAATTTATTTCAGGACTGAACAAAACAGCAGGATTTAATCAAAAATCAGTGGGTGACTTGTCCATTAAAAATAATGGACAACCGCTAAGTCAACTGTTAAGACTCTATCAGGAAGAAGTTGCGGAAAATGGGATTAACGCAGCCTCCCCGAAACACTTAGGGTATATCCCCGGCGGAGGGGTGTTTGCCTCTGCCATTGCTGATTTTATTGTTGCAGTTACGAATCCCTTCTCCGGTGCTTACTACGCTTCTCCCGGCGCTGCAACCATGGAAAATGAAGTTATAAACTGGCTGAAGAAGGTGTTTCTGTTTCCGGATGATTCGGTCGGGTGTTTGTCATCGGGAGGCTCGGTATCCACCCTGATTGCCTTAACAGCAGCAAGGGACCGGCATAAAATTAAAAATGAAAAAATTATCAATAGTGTTGTTTACCTGAGCGAACAAGTGCACCACTCCGTTCAAAAAGTGTTGCGGATTATAGGACTGGAAGATGTTATTATCCGGTATATTCCTATGGACAATCAACACCGGATTATACCTGAAAAATTAAATAAGCTCATTGAAAAAGATAAAGAAGCAGGATTCGTACCCTTTCTGATTGTAGCCACAGCCGGAACGACAGACACCGGGACGGTGGACCCGCTGAATGACATTGCGGATATTGCCGAAACTCATAAAATCTGGTTTCATGCAGATGGCGCTTATGGCGGCTTTTTTATCCTTACATCAAAAAAAGACTTATTCAAGGGAATAGAAAGAGCAGATTCGCTGATCATTGACCCACACAAAGGATTGTTTCTTCCCTACGGCGTGGGGGCGGTATTAATTAAAGACCATGATGCCGTTCTTCACTCACATTATTACACCGCGAATTACATGCAGGACGGTTACAATGATGAGCTTTTAAAAAGTCCTGCTAATCTTTCTCCCGAACTCACCAGGCATTTTCGCGGACTTCGGGTATGGTTGCCGCTGCAGTTGCACGGTATTAAACCATTTATTTCCTGCCTCGAAGAAAAACTGCTGTTGGTAAAATACTTTAGAAATAAATTAATGGAACTTGGATTTTGTACAGGACCTGAACCTGATTTATCGGTAAGCTATTTTTGGTATCCGTTTCAAGCCAATCCAGACAAACATAATCAGGAACTCATGGATGAAATACATAAGGACGGGTCGGTATTTCTGAGCTCATCCAATATTGACGGAAGGTTTGTAATAAGAATTGCCATCCTGGCTTTCCGGACGAAAAAAGAAACGGTGGATGAAGCCGTGGAAATGATTGAACGATGCTTAAAAATAGTCCTGTTAGCCCTTTGATAATTTGTTATACTCCCTGGCTTGTGGACATACACAAGGACTCACCAACCAGAAAAGCAGAAGCCCCCGTTTTTGAAAAAACAGGATATGTCCCCTGCTCCTCCCTTACCCGGGAGTACACCTGGTGAGTTCGCGTTTCCCCGCCGGTTGAAGGCATAAGGTTGCCGGAATGGCCGGTATAATAGGTACGGTTGTTTGATAAATAATTGTATTTTAACCTCCTGAAAACTATCAACGATTTATTCAAAAACCTCTTTATCCGTTTCCCAATGCACACAAGATCCTTCCTCCCTGCCCTGCTCCTGGGCCTTTCCACCTGTATGGTTTCCGCACAGTCCTTTCCCGACGAAATGTACCTTTCACCCGATGGGCGCATGATGTTCACCGGAAGGCCACAGGGGTCCGGTTTTTTTGACCCGGTCACGGTAAAAAATATTTCGATGAATTTTTCCCAGGCGAATTACTGGACGCTTCTTACACAAAACTATTCTACACATACCGACCTGCCAGCAACCCTTTCCATAGACGGTGAAATGTTCGACAGCGTAGGAGTCCGCTTTAAAGGAATGACCAGTTATTCCGGGACTGGAAACAGCCAGAAAAAATCCTTCAACATTACCATGGACGCATTTATTGACGGGCAGGATATTATGGGATATAAAATTTTAAACCTGAATAATTGTTACCAGGATCCTTCGTTCATGCGTGAGATTTTTTATCAGCACCAGATCCGCAGGCATATACCCGCTGCCAAATCCTTATATGTGAAGTTGTATATAAATGGCAGCAACTGGGGTGTGTATCCCTGTGTTCAACAACTGGACGGGGATTTCTACAAGGAGTGGTTCCTTTCAAACAACGGTACCAACTGGCGTGCTGACAAACCCCCGGGAAGCGGTGGCGGATGGGGAACCTGGGGCGACGGTACGGCAGCCCTGAACTACCTCGGCGCGGACACCTCCCTCTACCAGCCCCATTATACCCTGAAAAAAGCACACAAACCCAATCCCTGGGACGATCTGAGAGATGTTTGCCATGTGCTGGATACCGTCTCGCCTGCAAATATGGAAAATATACTTGCTGATTACCTGGACATTGACAGGGCTTTGTGGTTTCTCGGAAGCGAAATTCTCTTTTCGGATGACGACAGTTATGTGTACAAAGGGAGAATGGACTATTATGTGTATTATGAAGCGGAAACCGGAAGAATTACTCCCATCGAATACGACGGAAACAGCGCACTCGAAGCATCTGCTGTTACCTGGAGTCCTTTTTACCATGAAACGAATGCCAATTACCCATTGTTAAACAAGATACTGGCAGTACCCTCACTCCGCCAGCGGTATATCGCCCATTTCCGGACCCTTATTGAGGACGAAATGGATACGGCAACGGCCTTCGCAACACTCGACGGCTACAAACAGATGAGTGATACCATGGTGCAGAATGATCCCAAAAAGATTTATTCCTATAACCAGTTCAACCAGGAATTCAACGATCTGAAATCATTCATCCTCGACCGCAGGTCCTATGTACTTGCCAATCCGGAAATCAGCGCCGCACCTCCTCTGATTTCTGCTGTCTCCTATTCTGCCGCGGGTATTTCCTGGGCCCCCGTTCAGGCCATGCAGCCCGTGACGGTAAATGCAACAGCATCCGCCGCCGCAGGTCTCGACCATGTGTACCTCTATTATTCACAGGGCCTGGTCGGAAAATTTACAAAGGCAGAAATGATGGATGATGGACTGCACGGTGACAGCACTGCCAATGATGGAATTTTCGGCGGGGAGATTCCGGGATTAGACGGAGCTCAATGGATCCGGTATTATGTGGAAGCCGTTTCCTCCAACTCATCACATACCGTCGCCTATTCGCCTGCAGGAGCCGAACACGATGTTTACATCTATAAAATTGAACCCGGGATGGCCTCCGATACTTCGATTGTTATCAACGAACTGATGGCCTCCAATACCTCCACTGCCGTGGATTCTGCAGGAGAATACGACGACTGGATTGAATTGTTTAACACTTCGGCACAACCGGCTGACCTTTCCGGATATTACCTGACAGACAATGATGCCAATTATATCAAATGGGAATTCCCCTCCGGAACGGTTCTTCCTCCCGGCGAATACCTTATAATATGGGCGGATGAGGACGGGAGTCAGGACGGACTTCATGCCAATTTTAAGTTTTCCTCTTCCGGAGAACAGCTCATTCTGCTGAACTCCTCCAGAGAACTTGTGGACGAGGTGACATTCGGCCAGCAACAGACGGATATGGGTTACGCCCGTGTGCCAAACGGATCGGGGCCATTTGTCATTCAGGCTCCGACCTTCGCGGCAAATAATAATCCGACAGCCGTATTTCCGAACCAACCTGTGACAGCAGGCATTACGGTTTTCCCCAACCCTGCAGGCGAGGTGGTGTACATTACCTGTAATTCTGAAAGAAAAGCCGGGCTCAGTATTTTTGATATCACGGGAAGGATCGTGTATTCCGGATATACCGGCAGGATTACAACCGTGTATACCAGAGATTTCAGAAATGGTGTGTATGTTGTTCAATGCGAAAACCAGGTAATCCGTTTGGTTATTCATCATTAACGGACGAACATTGCATCAGGAATTGAAGGCGATGTACGTTGCAACACCTCCCCCGGATTTTTTATGCCCGGGGAAGCGACACATAGTACCCAATCGAAACAGATTAAAATTTCCATGCAATTGAAAGAAACACCTTTCATAAAGCGTATTGCATTATCCGTGTACCGGATTGCGCTCAAAGAGCCCTTCAAAATATCCCTTGGTACTCTTTCTTATGCTGAAAATGTTCTGGTAACAATACAAAGTTCTGGAGGAAATACCGGGTACGGAGAATGCAGTCCATTCATGACCATCCATCATGAAAGTGCAGGATCGTCGTTTGACGCAGGCATTCATATCGGCGGAAAACTAAAAGGACTTCCCCTTACAGATATTCCACAGTTTACAGAACTGATGGATCAGGAAATCTCCGGTCATGTTTCCATAAAAAGCGCTTTTGATATCGCCTTGTACGACCTTGCCTCTCAGATGGAGGATTTACCCCTGTATAAATTCCTGGGGGGCAGTTCGCTCAGACCGCTAGTTACAGATTACACGGTAAGCCTAGATTCTTCAGAAAAAATGGCAGCAGATGCGATGAAAATCAAGGAGCAGGGTTTCCCTGTCATCAAAGTAAAACTGGGTGGCAGCTATGAGGAAGATATGCAACGAATGCAGTCCATCCGTTCTGCTATCGGGAATGACATTCCGTTACGTATTGATGCCAACCAGGGGTGGGACAAAGTGACGGCAATGAACATCCTGAGGTCTCTTGAAGGATGGAATATTCAACACTGCGAAGAACCCATTCTGAAACGGCAATGGAATGATCTTTCGGAGATAAGGGCCGCCAGCGCTGTTCCCCTCATGGCTGACGAATCCTGCTTCGATGAAAAGGATGCGGAACTGCTAATCCTGCACAAAAGTTGCAACCGGATCAATATCAAACTCGGAAAATCATCAGGATTCACCAAAGCACTTCGCATTCTCAGGCTCGCGGAAAAAGCAGGCATGAAAATCCAGATCGGTGGTTTCCTCGAATCAAGGCTCGGCTTTACGGCTGCTGCTCACCTGGCCATGTGCAGTGATGCTATAGAATTCATTGATTTTGACACAGCGCTCATGTTTCAATCGGATCCGGTACAGGGAGGAATCCGCTATGGAAAAAACGGCCGCATAGATCTTCCGCCGGCACCAGGACTTGGCGCTGTCATAAAAGGCATTTCTCCGGTCAGGCATCTGGAACTCTGAGAAATACATCATCCTAATCCCTGTTCTCATCTCTTACGCAGAAATGCTGCAAGGGTATTCGCAACAATTTGGGTAATTTTGTATCCAGGATTATTCCGATTTTATGAAATCAAGAAAAATAAAACTGCGTAAAATTACGAGGAAAGATTACAACGACGTTACGGCACTTCAGCTTTTGTGTTTTCCCGAAATGAAAACCTGGTCAAAGGAACAGTTTGACAGTATCATGAACATTTTCCCCGAAGGACAATTTCTTATTGAATACGACAATAAAATTGTGGCATCCTGCTGCAGCCTGATCATCAAACGTTCCGACTATTCCGAAAATGCAAGCTGGGGTGAACTCACCAACCATGGGTTCATTACCAACCATGATCCCGACGGAGATACACTCTACGGTATTGAAATCATGGTTGACCCCGAATACCGGCAAATGAAGCTTTCCCGGAGATTGTACCAGGCGCGAAAAGAACTGGCCCGGCAAAAAAACCTGAAAGCCATTCTCATCGGAGGAAGAATACCCAACTACCACAAATACGCCGGTAAGATGTCGGTCCAGGATTATATTGAAGACGTGATAAACCGCAAATTGTTTGATCCTGTACTTACTGCCCAGTCTTCAAACGGCTTTGTCCTGAAACGCATATTGCCTGATTACCTTCCCAACGACAAAGAATCCCTCGGCTATGGTACCTTCCTTGAATGGAGCAATGTCCATTATCACGAGGATGCATCGAAGTCCATTACACACCGTCGCCTGGTAAAAATCTGCTGCGTTCAGTACAAAATGAGAATGATCAATAATTTCAGGGAATTTGCGGATCATTGTGAGTATTTCGTGGATGTGGCATCAGACTACAGGAGCGATTTTGTCCTCTTCCCTGAAATGCTGACCATGCAACTGCTCTCATTCATGCCCCATAAAAGACCGGGAAGAGCTGTCAGGGAATTGTCCCGCTTTACCGAACAATACCAGGAATTATTCCGGACCCTTTCCATTAAGTATAATACCAATATCATCGGCGGATCTCATTTTCAGGAAGACAAGGGAGACCTGTTTAACATCTCATACATGTTTAAACGTGACGGAACGATGGAACAGCAATATAAACTTCATATCACCCCGCACGAAAAAAAATGGTGGGGTTTGAAGCCGGGAAACGGAGTCAATATTATTCAGACAGATAGGGGAAAAATCGCCATCCTTATTTGTTATGATATTGAATTTCCCGAACTGGCCAGGATTGCTGTACATCAGGGAGCACAGATCATCTTTGTTCCCTTCAACACGGATGAACGGCGTGCATTTCTCCGTGTTAAATACTGCGCCCAGGCAAGGGCTGTCGAAAACCAGGTGTACGTGGCCATTGCAGGATGTGTCGGCAACCTGCCAAAGGTGGAAAACCTCGACATTCATTTTGCGCAAAGCGCCATCTTCACTCCCTCCGACATTGAATTCAGCCGGGAAGCCATTGCCACACAGGCATCCGAAAATACCGAAATGGTGATATTCCAGGAATTAGACCTCAACCTCCTGGCCCGTAACCGCGTTGCCGGGAGTGTTCAGATGTGGAAAGACCGGAGAACCGACGTGTATTCGATATCCTATAATAGGGATTCAGAAAATGAAAAAATTACGTTTTGACCCGGATCCCGGAGCCAATCGGGTCCATGTTGAATGCATTGTATTACATATTCCTCCGGTACTGACCACCCACATCAAACATAGCATCACTGATCTGGCCTATGGAACAATATTTTGATGCCTCCATCAGCTTTTCAAAAATATTTTTGTTACTGACGGCAGCTTCCTGAACCTTACGCAGCAGTTCCCTTGATTTATTTTCATTCTTTTTGTGAAGCTCTTTGAGCATGCTGATCTGGTATTCTTTTTCGTCCTGAGTAGCACGAATCACCTCACGGGGAATAATGGTAGGCGAGCCGCTGGAACTGAGGAAGGTGTTTACACCAATCACCGGGTACTGTCCATTGTGTTTCAGGGTTTCATAATACAGGGATTCTTCCTGAATCTTACCACGCTGATACATGGTTTCCATCGCCCCAAGCACTCCCCCGCGTTCGGTAATCCGGTCATACTCTGCATACACTGCCTCCTCCACAAGGTCGGTAAGCTCTTCAATGATAAAACTTCCCTGCATGGGATTTTCATTCTTGGCAAGACCAAGTTCTTTGTTAATAATCAACTGGATGGCTATCGCCCGGCGTACACTTTCTTCTGTAGGTGTGGTAATGGCTTCATCGTAGGCATTGGTATGAAGGGAATTGCAGTTGTCATAAATGGCATACAGGGCCTGAAGGGTCGTCCGGATATCGTTGAAATCAATCTCCTGGGCATGGAGCGACCTGCCGGAAGTTTGTATATGGTATTTCAGCATCTGGGATCTTTCATTGGCGCCGTATTTATCACGCATGGCTTTCGCCCAGATCCTCCTGGCCACACGGCCGATGACAGCGTACTCAGGATCAATTCCATTGCTGAAAAAGAATGAAAGATTGGGTGCAAAATCATCAATATGCATTCCGCGGCTCAGGTAATATTCTACGTAGGTGAATCCGTTGGCAAGAGTGAATGCCAGTTGGGTAACAGGGTTTGCACCCGCCTCGGCAATATGATAACCACTGATGGAGACACTGTAAAAGTTCCGGATCTTATGATCAATAAAATACTGCTGGATGTCACCCATCATGCGAAGGGCAAACTCCGTGGAAAAGATGCAGGTATTCTGTGCCTGATCTTCTTTCAGAATATCGGCCTGAACGGTACCCCGGACAACTTTCAATGTGTGTGTTCGGATCCTGTTGTACACTTCCTGCGGAAGTACCTGATCTCCGGTAACGCCGAGCAGCATCAGCCCCAGTCCGTCGTTCCCGGGAGGCAGTTCACCCTGGTATTGAGGACGAACCGCAGAAGCGCCCTTAAAAATCTCAACGATTTTTTTATGTACCTCCGCCTCCAGTCCATGTTCTTTAATGTATAATTCACACTGCTGATCAATGGCCGCATTCAGAAAAAAGCTGAGCATCATCGGCGCCGGTCCATTGATGGTCATGGAAACGGAGGTGGCGGGATCGGCAAGGTTAAACCCGCTGTAAAGTTTCTTTGCATCATCCAGGCAGCAGATGCTAACACCGGAATTCCCGATTTTACCATAAATATCCGGCCTCATACCCGGATCATTCCCATAGAGGGTTACCGAATCGAATGCCGTCGAAAGCCGTACGGCGGGCATACCTTTGCTGACATAATGAAACCTGCGGTTCGTCCGCTCCGGACCACCTTCCCCGGCAAACATTCGGGTCGGATCCTCATTTTCCCTCTTGAAAGGATATATGCCCGCAGCATAGGGAAATTCACCCGGAACATTTTCCATCAGCGACCAGCGCAGAATCGCAGCCCAATCCTGATAATCGGGCGTCACAACTTTTGATACCTGAGTATGCGACAGGGACTCCACATGGGTCTTTATTTTAACTTCTTTATCCCTGACCTTAAATATAAAATATTCATTCTTGTACCTGTTGCGTTTCTCTTCCCATCCTTCAAGAATCTGCAGGTTTCCGGGATCCAGTTCCGATTTTAATTTTTCCAACGTCTCATTCAGGCCTTTCAGGAGCAAATCCTTGTCTTCACGTTTTATTTTCTTTACTTCCTCCATGGAAACACGAAGGGCATACATCCTGCCCGCGATTTCCGACTGCTGATGAGCCCACTTCCCATAGTTCCTGTTATTCTCGGCAATTTCACTGAGATACCTTGTGCGCGCCGGCGGAATTATGTAAATTTTTTCAGAAAGTTCTTTTGTTACTGCATTGTGCGATACAAGTTGTAACGGAGTCTTCGCTGTTATCTTCTCCGTAACCGCGAGGTACAGGTTGTTCATCCCCGGGTCATTAAACTGGCTTGCAATGGTTCCGAATATCGGAAGTTGTTCATCATCTGCATCCCAAAGCTGGTGGTTCCGCTTGAATTGTTTCCTGACATCCCGCAATGCATCCATCGCGCCGCGCTTGTCAAACTTGTTCAGGGCAATCAGGTCGGCAAAATCCAGCATATCAATTTTTTCAAGCTGGGACGCGGCTCCGTATTCCGGGGTCATGACATACAGCGAAACATCACTGTAATCCATTATCTCGGTATCGCTCTGGCCGATTCCGGATGTTTCCAGAATGATCAGATCGTATTGTGCCGCCTTGAGAACGGAAACGGCTTCCGAAATATACTTTGAAATGGAAAGGTGGCTCTGCCGTGTGGCAAGTGACCGCATATACACCCTTGGACTCCGGATGGAATTCATCCGTATCCTGTCTCCCAGCAGGGCTCCCCCGGTTTTGCGCCTGGAAGGATCTACGCTCAGTACTCCCAGGTACTTATCCGGAAAATCTACAAGAAACCTTCTTACCAGTTCATCCACCAGGGAGGACTTGCCCGCACCTCCCGTTCCGGTGATACCAAGAACGGGTGTTTTACTCTCCTACGCCAGTTGATGGATCTTTTTTATTTCTTCTCCAGATTCACTCTCATGATTCTCCGCGGCAGAAATCAGCCTGGCAATGGATCTCCAGTCTTTCTCCAGCAGGTGGCCTGTCTCACCGTTTAATCCTACACCGGTCGGATAATCGCATTGTTGCAGGAGGTCGTTGATCATTCCCTGCAATCCCATGTGCCTGCCATCATCGGGATGATAAATTCTTGCAATGCCGTAATGCTGAAGCTCCTTTATTTCTGCGGGAAGGATGGTTCCGCCTCCCCCGCCAAAGATTTTTATCTGCCCCGACTTTTTCTCTTTCAGCAGGTCGTACATGTATTTGAAATATTCCATGTGCCCGCCCTGATAACTTGTCATGGCTATGGCCTGAACGTCTTCCTGAATAGCACAGTTCACCACTTCTTCCACACTCCTGTCATGCCCAAGATGAATCACCTCTGCACCGCTGGCCTGAATGATGCGACGCATGATATTTATTGCCGCATCATGGCCGTCAAAAAGGTACGCTGCAGTGACGATCCGGATCTTGTTTTTGGGTTTGTAAACTTCGATTTTCTTCATTTTTAAAGGGAAAACGGGATTACAAAGATAAAATTAATGGCTTTATGGCCCACAGGCCTTATATTGCAATGAATAATCCTTTGGTTTCAAGGTATTTGATCCATTCATACTGATTTTATGATGTGAATCCAAACATCTGACCTGTGGATTCCACAGGTATCGCTAACCCATCATCCGTTCCAACGTATCAATCCGCCATGACCATAGTCAATACATTCAGCAGGGCCATCACAACCGCAATATGCTGTTTCCTGATATTGTTGCTTCAGCCCGTTGACAGTTTCAGCCAGTCTGAAAAAGATATCCTGAAGCAGGCGCAGGAACTCGTTTCGGGGAAAAAATATAACTCAGCCTTCAAATTACTCAATGGTTTTGACCCTGAAAATCAGCATCCGGACATTGTCCTGTATAAAGAATACATCGCGCTCAACTTCTTTGTAAAAAGTATATCGCACCAGATATTTTCTTTCCGGGATCTTGAGTCATATGAAGAAATCAGTGATGCCCGTGAGCAGGACGGTCCCTCCGACTCCTATCACTTTCCGGTGAATGATATTCTGGATTCCCTTATCAGGGTTTTCCCGCAGAAATATGACCTGTATCGCGGACTGGGTGATTACTATTACGAAGCCCATCTCCGTTACGGAGAAGACTGGATAAAAAACACCGAGCAGGTTTTTGACCTCATGGAAAAGAATTATTCCGTTGCCGTGAATCACAAGGCAGGAGATTTCAAATCGTATTATGTTCTGGGCTACATAAACACCAGCAACCAGAAATACGAAGAAAGCATTCCCTGCTACCGGAAGTCCATCGCCCTCAACGACGGCTATGCACCGGCCTGGTATAACATGGCATATAGCTGGATGAACCTTGACGAAAGGGACAGTGCCATTGCATGTGCCATGGAAGCATATACGCTTTATACGGAACCTTTGTTCAAGGGCGATGCCGCAAGACTTATTGCCACCATGTACAATGAAATGGAAAATGATTCTGCCGCCATTGCCTGGTTCAAACTGAGCAATGCTGCCGATCCGAACAATTACAATACACTCAAGCCGCTGCTAAGACTGGAAGTCACGAATGAAACGGAGGATACGGCTTCAACCCGTGAGGTGTTTTTCAAACTGGCTCCTGAAAATCCGACCATATATAACGATTTAAACGAAATTTACCTTTTCAATGAACGTTCTCAGGCATTGATAGCCTACTATCAGAAGAAAACCGAAGAATATAAAAATTACCCGAAAGTACTGGGGAATCTGGAATATTACCTCGGCCAGGTTTATATGGACATTGACAAAAATATTTCCAGGAAATACCTGCTGAACGCAAAACAGATTTTTTCAGAGGTATATGAGCCCGACCACGAAGTGTTTGGACTCATTGAGGATGCCCTTAACGAATTGAAATAGCCTTCTGCAGCCGGCGTTTTTCAAGATTTGCAAGTATCATCTCTGCCCGCTTCCTGTACGCCGCACTTTCGAATTCCATTCCTGACTTCAGCACAGCCTTGAATTCGTTCAGCAGTACGGGATAACGGAGTATGAATTTCTCCAATACTGTCATGGCATAGGCTTTTACCGATACCGGTTCGGCAGGATCCTCAATAAACTGAAAACAAGTGTCCATGACAGACGTCCGGAGAGTATCCGGAATCCTGCAACTACCCAGCAATTTCATGGCATTTCGTTTCAGGGAATTATGCACGGGATGCTGAATGCATCCAAGTATATCCGGCAGGTGCTTCAGGTATAATTCCGGGAATAATATTCCGGAGTGGGACAGTGCCCATGCTGCCCTTTGCGCCAGTATCTTATCCTTTCCACAAAATAATTTTACCAGGTCTGCTGCCCTGGCAGGGCTTTTTCCTATATACGAAACCACCCGGTCTGTTTGAAACCTGGTGTGTTCAGCAAGCAACATTTTTCGTAATATTTTCATGTAACCGGAAAGATTCCAGATTTATCTCAAAAATAACTGAAAGATACAACACCTCAGCTATTCACTGTTTTTATCACCGGATCAATAGAAAGGGAACAAAGAAAAATCAGACAATAAATTGCTGCCTGCTTCACACAACCCACACTTCCCACATTTTTACCCGATCAGCCTTTCGGGGAAATAAACTTATTAATTCAACAGATACTTTTCTTTCTTCGAAACTTTCCTAATTCTCCGTTTTTGAGATGAGTTTACGGTGCCCTCCGATACATTTATGATCCAGGAAAAAAACATCACCGGAAGAAAGCTGTAATTTTTATAAAGGCAATTAAGAATATCCTACAGGTATGGATACTGAAAATTCCGTGTACACCCCTTCATCTGACCTGACCGAGATGTCACCACCATGGGCTTTGATAATTTCATAGCTGATGCTCAGCCCAAGCCCTGTTGCCTGACCGGTAGGCTTGGTTGTATAAAACGGTTCAAATACCTTTGAAACAGCGGCCGGGGCGATTCCATTTCCGTTATCTTTTATGATGACATGGACTACGTTGTTCTGGGCATAGGTAGTGACTACAATCAACGGATTGTAATCTTTTTTCCCGGCCACAGAGACGGCATAAATAGCATTCGACATAATATTCAGAAACACCCGTGACAAATCCTGGGCATTTGCCTTTACTTTGGGCAGGTCCGGATCGAGGTTGCGCTCAAAGGTGCAATAAAAGCCCGGCTCTCTGGCTCTCGCCGTAAGGTATGTCAGGTTCATGGCCTCGTCGCACAGAGAATTTATGTCCGCAGGCCGTAGGTCTTCCTTGAGTGTCCGGCTGTGCATGAGCATGGCCGTAATTACATTATCCGCACGTTTTCCGTACAGATTAATTTTCTCCATATTGACCTTCAGGTCTTCCAGCAATTCATGCTTTTCCTTTTCATCAACAGCATCATTAATCTGCTGAATCAATTCCGTATTTAATTCGGAAAAGTTATTGATGAAATTCAGAGGATTTTTAATCTCATGGGCAATGCCTGCCGTAAGCTGACCGAGCGATGCCATTTTCTCTGATGCAACGAGTTGTGCCTGCGTGCTCTTTACCTTATCTTCTGCCGTCTTCAGGTCGGCAACCATTTTATTGAATGCACGCGTCAGGTCGCCGATTTCATCTTTGGCTGAGGCTTTGATAAACTGGGACCGGTCTCCTTCCCCGACTTTTTCTGCAGCATCCCTAAGCGCCAGGACGGGCACGGATATTCTTCGCGCCAGCCAGAATCCAATCAGGATGCCAATAATAAAAACCACCGCACTGACGATCATGGAAATGGCCCGTACATGCCGCTTGCTCTGAACAATCTCCGTGGTGGTGAACCCCAGCAGAATTTCCCCGCTTAGTATGGGCGTGACAAATTCTGCAGATTTTACAATCAGCGAGTCATTATTGTAATTGCCAAGATTCACTTTTACGGAATCAGGATAGATCCGGAAGATTTTTTTGCGGATAACAAAATTTATCCGTGAATCATTCCATACGGTATCATACTGAACCATGGCAACAAACTTCAGATGCGGATCATCCTTTACAAAATCCATTGCGGTCTGGACACTCTCGAAATTTTGTTCTATAAGTGCTATCTTAACCCCGAGAGCTACTGTACCCGCCAGGTTGGATACCTCCTTATTGTAATTTTTAATCAGGTACCTCTCCTGTTGGGCAGGAAAATAAAAAAGAATGAAAAAGGAAAACAGCAGTACGATGGTACAAACCGTAATCCAGATTTTCGATTGTAGGGAAATACGCAATGAGGGTGGAAAATTAAAAGTGGTTCGGTCAATATTTTACAATGCCTTTTTCCCGTCAATCACCAGGGGTGTCAACGTCCTGCTTCCGTCTTCTTCCACCACACCAATGGAACCGGGAGTAATCTTGATATATGTTTCCAGTTCTTCACGGGTGTTAAAGAAAACAGGTGCTTTAGCCTTACCCTGGAATACAAGGGCCAGCCAGAACTTATTCAGCTCGTTTCCGTTCATATTATAAATTTTATGGCTGATTACCTCACCAATGGGAGTGGATGTCTTCATCATGGCAATTGAAATCTGTGTACCGTCCGCCCATCGTTGCTTTTCTCCCCGGAAAACCGATTTCACATCCGACATTTTCATTTCTGCAGGTGCTCCTTTAGGATTTGCAATCAGCATTATTTTTTCTCCTGTTTCCTGTGCACGGGTCACCATAGCAATACTGTACATGAAAAGAGTCAGTAACAGTGTTTTAGATATGCTTTTCATCGCGGGGGTTCCTCTCATGGTTAAAATCCAACAGCAATCTGGGCTGTTACGAAATTACTGTTACCGGTATAATCGCTTTCACTATGCTGGAATTCCAGTTTTACTACCGTGAGATAATTAATTTCATCACGTATTCCAATGACGAGTGAGGTACGGGTATCGTGCGTGAAATACAATTCTCCTGCAGGTACCTTCAGGTAATCCGCACGGATATAGGGGACTATATCCCGTATCCGGTAACCGGCATAAACATATCCAGCCTGAGTGTTCTTGGTTCCCGTGCTGTCATTTTTATCCATGGCATAGGTTCCTTCCGCCAGAAATTCAAACTTTTTACCAAAATATGCAATGGATCCACTGAACAACTGCTGGTTGATTTCCTTCAATATCGGTCCGTCATGTCCGTGTGCTTCACCCGCTGATATTACATCATGATAATAGGAAACACCGGTCTTCATGCCGTCAACAGGCTTTATGTGTACCGCGCCGATGAATGCCTTTTCCCTGTTATTGTCTGACACATCATTGGATCCATTACCGATTCCATTCCCCACCATCAGGTCATACCCGAAACGGAGGGTACCAAGGTCATGTCCCTGCAAACCGATACCTGTCGTATGGAGTGGGATTACGTGTTCATTGAACATATCCGGCCTGTAAATCGTGGGGAAAAACACCCGGCCATGATGGTACGTATCATTCCAGTAATTGAGCGGTGTGTGGTGCTTCCCGACAAGCAGGTTGTGATTTCCTGAAAAATTATACTTTATAATAATCCTTTCCACACTTACATTAAAGAGTGTCGGCGAGGCATCCTCAAACTTGAATACACTCTCTCCCAGGAAGCTGAAGCGGTTACCAAGGTCTGACGTAATAAAAAGATCCTGCTCACCCAGTCCGAACTGAAGCTTGTCTTTCTGGTAGGTCGTGTGAAACTCGGCAAATCCCCTGATCTGGGTCTCCTGACCGTAGGCCAGGGAAATAGTTACAATAGATAGCAGGAGCAAACACCTGATAAATCGCGATAGCGGTATCATTGGGGTCGGGGTTGGGGTGGAAAAAGGTGCAATATAATAAAGCTTTTGAATTGTGGGTAAGAAACAGCCTTCCCCAACAAAAACCTAAGAATCAAAATTGTTCCGGATAACAGGGATTATTTGCCAAATTTATTACTTAAGTATCTCATATACTCCCTGATATTTCCACCGGATTCTTTTTGCATGTCTGCCTTCAGAGAATCTTTTTGTGCGTCATAACGGACTACATTTAAGAAATACGCATTATTGGGCAGGTGCTTTGAATACAAATTGCAATAACGTTCAGGATTATGAAATGACAGTGTATCCAGTGACCGGACAATAGCAGTTATCATGGCCTGCTTGAGATCTGACCTCTTTTTCCTATCCAGGTTACCTGTATGATTATACAGCGAATCCAGCCGCTCTTTCCCTGTAAGCATGAAGCGGCTGAATGTATTATAATCCTCTTCCTGAAATTCATAGTTTCTTAGCACTTCCGAATCCTTACCATATCGCACAGAAAGGAACTGCCTTGCACCCGCCTCACCGATTACGCTGGCCAGATTCTCGTTAAAGTTCACACTACTCTTTACATACAGTGT
>JADZBN010000218.1 GCA_020852075.1 Bacteroidia bacterium | reverse complement strand
TGAATGGTTTTAGCCTTCAAAGCGAACAGCTTTTTGCATCAAATCCAATACCCCGACGGGGGTCAATATTGCCGGAATGTCACCTCCGGGGAGGGGTCAATATTGCCGGAATGTCAGTTCTCAATAGGGGCGGGTCAATATGGCCGGAATAGACGGGTCAGTATGCTCCGGAATCGAGGGGTCAATATGGGCCGGAATACACACGTAGTTTGCGATACAATTTTTAATGGCACCTGCACGATTACCGGGCCTGTAAGAAAACCCATTAGATTCATTCAAAATACGAAGCTCATTTGTGCAATATTAAATGCTTAGATGGATGAATATTAAAAGTCAGCGGTAATTATTCTAATGTAAAAGCCCGGAAATAAATTTGCTGATTTAAGATGCATTATCAAAGATAGGCTTGTCAATCCTGCAAATTTATTATTGTTTATTCTTATCCATGTAAACTCCCCCTGAAGTTGAACGGGTAAAAGATGAATATGGATAAATATTATTTATACACGGATTTGACATTGAAAGCAATATCATGGCAGGATAGATTTGACCGATCAAAGGCCGTATAAGAATCTAATGAGTCATAAAAAAGGCTGTCCAAACGGACAGCCCTTTCTTAATAGCAGGTAGTATGCGTTCAGAGTTTCACCACTTTGGCTACGGAACTCAGGCCATTCAGTGTACCACGGATGATGTATGTACCACCGGAAAGACCGGTTGCACCTATTTCCTGGTAAGACTGGCCGGTGTTAACCTGTATCTCGGAAGATGATACTATTCGGCCTGTTACATCATAAATCTGGAGGGACATGGTTCCGCCATTCTTTGCATGAATGCGAAGCCCGAGGTTATCTCCATTCTTCTGGTATGCAGTAAGGCTGAATTGTGCGGCTGCAAGTTCATCCATGCCAACACCACCGCATTCAAGACTGTTCGGATCGAGAACCCAGCAAGGAATTGAACTGCCGGTAAAAAGACAATTTCCATCAAGTGTGAGATCACTCAGGAATACAGGGTTGGTGCCTGTTGCATTTCCGAAAACCACCGGTGTCCAGAAATATTGTCCATAAGGAACCAGAGTTCCGTCAATCAGCGCGCCGTCGTTGGTAAGCGTCCGCACACTGGTGGAGGGCGCAGGTGAAGTAAATGTGTAGGTGGCGACAAGGCTGGGTTCGGCAAGTGGATCCGAACTTCCGGAAATATCTGCCGAAGAAATAATCCAGCTTACACCATAGTACGCGCCCGTTGTGGGGGCATACACGCCGGTTGCAGTAAAGGTGGCGGTTTCGCCTCCGCAAATGGTGTCGTTATCAACTGTAGCGGTTCCAGGGTTGATATTGGCATCTGTACAACTGACCGGGGTTATGTAGCTGAGTTTGAAAATTCCTTCAGCTGTCGGAGAAACGGTAAATCCTCCCGTCCAGATGTGCAAAGAATCTACCACCCCGAGAGCTGTTCGCTGGGCACTGGTTTCCAGTGTTGTCCAGTTGAGGCCGCCGTCTTCACTGAAGCTGGTTCCGATCAGTCCGGTAGCAGCTCCTGTACTGATCAACCGTGATGGTGTACCCGGTATGTATTTTACATCACTTCCGAAGAAATTTCCGGTAGGTGTTGCAGTGGTCCAGGTGTCGCCGCCATCATTGGTGGTTACCATAGTATTCGCTCCCGTGGTACCATCATACAAACGCGCAAGACCGTTCATATTGTCCCAGAAACAAATATCCATGGCACTGTTGGCGGGAATGGTAATTCCGGTAGATGATACTGTCCAGTTGTACCCCTTATCAATAGAACGGTACACGCGGCCCTTGTTGGTGTCAAACCAGACGGTGTCTCCTTTTACGTTGAAATGCCCAACGATTCCGTATTCACCTGTTAAAGGTTGAGGAATATTGGCCGTGTCAACCCGTGTCCAGGTATCGCCACCATCAATAGTTGTATAAATCTCAAATTCGGTAGGGTTTGGATCACCCATCAGGAAACCCGCGCTGTCATTCCAGAAATGCACTACATCGGGAAAAGAGGTCAGTGCCCAGAAAATGACACCTGAATCAAGCTGTGCCCAGGAAGTTCCGCCATCGTGGGTACGCCACAAGCCACCCCTGCCGCCGAGAACGGCATTGTACAGAAGTGCAAAGGCTGTATCTGCATTTAATCCCTGAATCATGGACCAGTCGTGATTCGCAGGTGCAGGAATCGTTGATGCTGTCCACAGGTTACCTCCATCGGTAGTCATGGAGTAATCCTGACGGTTCAGACCGCCACCGGATCCGTCGTAACTGCAGATCCAAAGAATGTTTGTGTCAACAGGGCTGACATACCTGACACCGGAAGAAACGGGCGTAAAACCTGTCGCCTGGGGAAGCCAGACATACTGTGCCTGTACGGATACACAGGTCATTAAAATACCTGAAAATAATAGTAGTAGTTTTCTCATGATTAAGAAGTTTGGTTCGGTTAATTATTGCCGTAAAGGTAAACAACGGAACCCTCTTAAAAAAATCCTTCCTGGGAGAAAATCACATGTTCTGTAGCCAATCAATTTTTTGGGAATCAATGGATTAAATGTCTTCAGAGAATCAATCCTGAGATTATTTTTTTAGAGGGATTTCGACATTATAAAATCATTCATAAAAAAACCATTTCCAATATCGAAATCTTCTACGGATTCGATGGTAAAACCCAGACTGAAATAAAAGTTGACAGCCCTGAAATTTTGACGGTTCACAGTCAGCCGCAGGGATTTCATGTCAGGATGGCTTTTTACAATCCGTTGAAAAAAACAGGTACCCAGACCCTTCCCCTGATGCTCCCTCAGAATGTAAAATTTGTGGAGAAAATAATGATCTTCTGTTTTCCGGCTCAGGCTGATGAATCCAAGGGGAGTGAATTGTTGGAACAACAAATAAAAAACATGGCTTTCCTGCATTTGCTGAAGCAGACTTTCTTTCCCATACATTTTTTTCAGCATATAGCTGACCTGTTTTTCACCAATGATGGGGATGTAGTGGTCTCTCCAGATGGTTTCAGCAAGTTGCTGTATCAACGGGATGTCGTCCACTCCTGCCTGTCGAAAGGAGAGATCCTGAATCATCTTGTATGGGTCAGAAATCTATTTTTTCCTGGCGATTCTGTATAATACCAACCCCATAAAAACAAAAAACAATGCGCCCAGTACCTGATACCCTCCGTCACCCAGTGCAGTCTGCAGCCAGTGTTCAATGGATATACGCTGAAGAAATCCTGAGGTGTGCTGACCTGCCTGGAGGAAGGCAATAATAACTCCAAACAGTGCCCCACCAGCAACCAGGCCGGTGGCAAACAAATTGCCTTTCCCGAGTTCAGCATCTTCTGCTTCGCTGTGTTCCTTTTTTGCCTTCCAGTCAACAATACCTTTTACACAACCTCCCGCAAAAATCGGCAGTGTGGTGGAGAGAGGCAGGTAAGCACCTACGGCAAAAGACAGGGATTTTACACCGCACAGTTCCATGGTTACCGAGAGAAACACACCGACAAGTACAAACTGCCAGTCGAGGTTGAAACTGAGCAGTCCCTTGATGAGGGTTGCCATAAGGGTCGCCTGCGGGGCAGCAAACTTTTCTCCGATAGCATGCTGGATGCCCTGAGCGGCGAGTTCGGGAGGAGGATTGTCCAGGTACCTGACTGTGAAGCCAATGACTACGGACGAAACAATAGCGCCGATAAATAATGCGAGCTGCTGGTATTTTGGTGTTGCTCCGACAATGTACCCGGTTTTCAAATCCTGGGAAGTAGCGCCCGCATTGGCAGCAGCAATGCAGATCATTCCACCCACCACAAGTGCCATGGGTTCGAAAACCTTACCGGTCCAGCCCACGCCGATAAATACAAGCGCGGTTCCCATGATGGTAGCGATGGTCATGCCGGAAATAGGATTGTTGCTGGATCCGATGATACCTACAATCCGGCTGGAAACCGTAACGAAAAAAAATCCGAACACCACAACCAGTAATCCAATCAGGAGTTTATTTAGGATGGAATCGCCCGGGATCATGGGAAGAACGGCAAGAAGTAATACCAGTATGATACTTCCAATGATAACTGTTTTGAAGGAAAGGTCGTTCTCGGTTCTTGAAACTGCAGATGTGCCTTTTTCTTTAAGGGAACTCAGGGATTCCCTGAAAGAAGAAATAATGGTGGGAATGGTTTTTACCAGGGTGATAAAGCCACCTGCTGCAACTGCTCCGGCGCCGATTTGTCTGACATAGGCGCGGTAAATGGCTTCTGCCGTATCCTGGAATGTATGAGTTACAGGATCCCAGCCTCCCGCACCACCGGCTTTCAACAGGTCTATCAATCCGAGTTTGGCCAGTTGCAGGGCAATGGTATCCGGAGGAACAACAGAAGCCAGAAGTGGAATGAGACCCAGCCACGCCAGAACGCCGCCGGCTACCAGTACACCGGCAATTCTGGGACCGATAATATAACCCACGCCCATGTATTCCGGTGTAATCTCTCCGTTGACGGTGGCCGAGGGAAGGTATTTGTTTGCCTGACCGGATGCCCAGGTGGGTACCTCAGCAATCACATGAAAAACACGCTGGAAAATGGCATAGAGTGTTGCGAAACCGAGGCCCTGGTATGCTGTCCTGGCAAAAGACCCGCCTTTTTCGCCGGCAATGAGAACCTGCGCGCAGGCAGTTCCTTCCGGATAGGGTAGTGCATCGAGTTCCTTCACAATGAGCGATCTTCGCAACGGAATCATCATCAGGGTACCCAGCATACCTCCGAAAATGGCAAGGGTGAGAATGGTCCAGTAACTGAAGTAATCAAATCCAATACTTTTCCCTGTTTCATCGGCCGATAAAAACAAAAATGCCGGAAGGGTAAAGACTACACCGGCTGCAATGGATTCACCCGCAGACCCTGTGGTTTGAATAATGTTGTTTTCCAGAATGGTCGTTTTGAAAAATTTCTGACCAAGTGAAATGGCCAGTACGGCAATCGGAATAGATGCCGAAACCGTAAGCCCGGCCTTGAGTGCAAGGTACACCGTGGAGGCGCCAAAAATAATTCCAAACATGGCGCCCAGCAGGATAGCCTTCAGCGTGAATTCAGGCAGGGAATCGCTGGCCGAAATATACGGCTTGAAGGATTTTGTTTTGTTTTCGTCCATGAAGTAAATGAAAGCAAAAAATACACATCAGGCAACTGGGAATAACCCATTTGAAAAAGGAAAAAAAATGGCCGGAATGTTCCGGCCATGAAAAGTTTTTACAGGGAAATATTAAACGCCCACATTGGCTCCGTGGCAATTCTTGTATTTTTTACCACTTCCGCAGGGGCAGGGATCATTTCTTCCGATTTTTTGTTCCACCCGTACCGGCTGTATTTTAGGTGGTGCCGGTGGTCCCTGAGGAATCCCGTTATTCCGGGAAGCAGTGCCGGCATCTGCCTTACTTGCGCTCACGCCCCGCATATCCGTTTTGGGTTGTGGCTTTGCCTCTTTCACCTGATTGGGATCCTGCTGAGGAATCACGCCTTTGTATAGGAATGAAACGATGGCCTTGTTGGTCTGCTCCATCATCTGCTTAAACAACTCAAAGGATTCGAATTTGTATATGAGAAGCGGATCCTTTTGCTCATACACGGCATTCTGAACAGAGGTTTTCAGATCATCCATTTCCCTGAGGTGTTCCTTCCATGCATCGTCAATCATTGCGGCGGTAATAAGCCTTTCAAATGCGGAAACCAGTTCGCGTCCCTGGGTATCATAGGATTTTTTCAGGTTAGCAACCACCTGAATGCCCTTCATACCGTCGGTAAACGGAACCACCACATTCTGAATGGTGCCTCCCTGCTTTTCAAAAACATCCCGGATAAACGGGAGGGTGCGTTCAATTAGCAACCGGGATTTATGACTGTAATACCGTTGTGCTTCATCGAAGATCTTTAATGTAATCTTTTCCGGTTTCTCATTCAGAAAGTCGTTTTCTGTAACCGGGCTGGTTACGGACAAAACCCGCAGCAGGTCAAGTTGAAACGCGGCAAAATCACGTTCATCAAGGTGTTGCCTTACGATGCTTTCGCAGGATTCGTAAATCATATTGCTTATATCAATGCTCAGCCGCTCGCCGAATATGGCATGACGTCTTTTGGTATAAATTACCTCACGCTGTGAATTCATTACATCATCATATTCGATAAGCCTTTTTCTGATTCCGAAATTGTTTTCTTCCACCTTGCGCTGGGCACGTTCGATGGAGGAAGTAATCATACTGTGCTGTATCACTTCGCCTTCCTCAATTCCCATCCTGTCCATTAGCCTGACGATTCTGTCGGAGCCAAAAAGCCGCATCAGGTCATCTTCGAGTGAGACATAAAACTGGGAAGAACCCGGGTCACCCTGCCGTCCTGAACGGCCGCGAAGCTGCCTGTCAACCCTCCTGGATTCATGCTTCTCCGTACCTATGATGGCAAGGCCGCCCGCATCTTTTACACCCGCACCCAGTTTGATATCCGTTCCCCTGCCGGCCATGTTGGTGGCAATGGTAACCGTACCGGCAATTCCGGCTTCAGCCACAATCTGTGCTTCACGCTGGTGCAACTTTGCATTCAGGACATTGTGTCTGATATTCCGGAGTTTTAGCATCCGGCTGAGGAGTTCAGACGTTTCAACGGAGGTTGTACCTACAAGTACCGGCCTGCCTGATTTTACCAGTTGTTCAATTTCATCAATTACGGCATTGTATTTTTCCCTCTTGGTCTTATACACCTTGTCCTCATGATCCTTCCTGATAATAGGCCGGTTTGTGGGAATTACCACAACATCCAGTTTGTAAATGGTCCAGAATTCCTGTGCTTCGGTTTCTGCAGTACCTGTCATGCCTGCCAGTTTATGGTACATCCGGAAATAATTCTGCAGTGTAATGGTAGCATAGGTCTGGGTAGCCGCTTCTATCTTGACATTTTCCTTCGCTTCAATGGCCTGGTGGAGTCCATCCGAATACCTGCGGCCTTCCAGGACGCGGCCGGTCTGTTCGTCAACAATTTTTACTTTTCCGTCTGCAATAATGTATTCAACATCATTTTCATAAAGCGTATAGGCACGGAGAAGCTGGTTAACAGTATGAATTCTTTCCGATTTGACGGCGTAATCCCGCATGAGATCATCTTTCCTGGCCAGTTTTTGCTCCGGACTGTCGCCCGACTTTTCAATTTCAGCAATCACGGATCCTACATCCGGAAGAATAAAGAAATTTTTATCCTCACTGGAGGATGACATAAGTTCTATGCCTTTTTCGGAAAGCTCAATGTTGTGGTTCTTTTCATCAATCACAAAATACAGCGTGGCATCTGCCTTATGCATTTCCTTTTGCTGATCCTGCAGGTAATAATTTTCGGTCTTCTGCATGATGGCCTTTACGCCCTGTTCTCCCAGCAATTTGATAAGTGCCTTTGTCTTGGGCAAACCGCGATAGGCCCGAAACAGCGCAAGACCTGCTTCATCTTCTTTTTTATCTGCCAGCAACTTCCTGGCATCAGCAACCAGCGTGTTTACATAATCCCTCTGGGTTTTAACCAGCAATTCTACCTTGGGTTTGTAATTGTCAAATTCATGGTGATCACCCCTTGGGGTAGGACCGGAAATAATCAGTGGAGTCCGGGCATCATCAATCAGCACCGAATCCACCTCATCCACAATGGCGTAATGGTGCCCCCGCTGCACCATGTCTTCCGGTGAGCGTGCCATATTATCCCTGAGGTAGTCGAAACCAAATTCGTTGTTTGTACCATAGGTAATATCTGCCAGGTAAGCGTTCTTTCTGGCATCCGAATTGGGTTCGTGCCTGTCAATGCAGTCCACACTAAGGCCGAGGAATTCAAACAAAGGCGCATTCCATTCAGCATCCCGTTTTGCCAGGTAGTCATTGACCGTTACAATGTGCACACCCTGTCCGGCCAGGGCGTTCAGGTATATGGGGAGAGTCGCTACCAGGGTTTTGCCTTCTCCGGTGGCCATTTCCGAAATCTTACCCTGATGAAGTACAATGCCTCCGATCAACTGTACATCGTAATGTACCATGTTCCAGGTTACGGTGTTTCCGGCCGCCAGCCATGAATTCCGGTACTCCACCTGATCACCGTGTATCGTAATATGTTCCTTTTGGGTGGCAAGTTTCCGGTCAAGTTCACTGGCGGTTGCGGTGATCGTTTCATTTTCGGTAAACCGGCGCGCCGTTTCCTTTACTACCGAAAATGCTTCGGCAAGGATGTCAAGCAATACCTCCTCGGTTTTCTTGTTCCGGTCCTTTTTTAAGTGATCAATTTTCCGGTACATGTCCTCCTTTGCGAACATATCCAGGCTTGCATTATTCTCCGCTTCCAGCTCAAGATTTGTGATTTCATCCGTGATGGGCTTCAGGTAGTCTGCAATCCGGCCCTTAAATTCTGTGGTTTTATTCCGGAGTTCATCGTTACTGAGCCCTGACATTCCGGCATACACCTTCTTCACCGAGTCTGCCATGGGATAAAGTTCCTTCAGATCACGGTCACTCTTGTTTCCGAAAATTTTCGTAATTGTCTTATTTAGAATGCCTATCATGGTCGCTTTTCATCAAATTTTGAAGCTGCAAAAGTACTTTTTATTTAAGAGATTAGGAATTCTGCCTTTTGGTATAATTCGACATCAAAATGACGAATGCCCTGTGATACACACGGCAACATTGCCTAATTTTACAGCATATTCTCCCAAATCCTTATCAAAAATTTAACCAAACCGGATCCTTTATGAAAATTCCAATTACAAAATTTTGGCTGATTGTTTTTGTTCCATTTCTAACTATTTCCCTGTCTGCCCAGCCCTGGCTGCGGCCATCCATAGTATCCGGCAACACAGAGCAGGAAACCAAGAATAATCTTTTCAAAATCAGCGACAGGTTCGACAGGTTTTGGAAGGACAGAAAGGTGGATGAACTTCACGAAGGTGAAAATGCTGAAGAGGGTGGTTACCAGCAATTCCGCCGCTGGGAGTGGTTTATGAAGCAAAGAACCTGGCCATCAGGAAATTTTTTCAACCCCACGATTTTATACCGGGAATACCAGCATTACAAATCTGCACGGGCGCAGATTCAGGAAAACAGCCGTACTTCATCCACCTGGACTGAAATCGGGCCAACCATAGTGCCGAACAATGGAGGGGGTGCAGGCAGGATCAATGTACTCCGGTTCGATCCCCTCAATTCAAATATAATGTACATCGGGGCTGCAGCAGGCGGCATCTGGAAAAGCACCGACGGAGGAATTTCGTGGAGTACAAATTCTGATTTTCTTTCTGCTCTGAGTGTGGCGGATATAGCCATCAATCCAAGGTATCCGGACAGTATCTATGCTGCAACAGGCGATGGATACGGGTATGAAGTATCCGGCGATTTCTGGGGTGGTACCTATGCCGCAGGCGTGCTGGTATCCCCGGACGGCGGTGTAACCTGGAATCCCACCGGACTCACCTATATTCAATCTCAGGCCGATATCATTCAGCGACTGGCCATTCATCCTGTTCATCCCCAAATCCTGCTTGCGGCTACACGCAACAACCTGCTCCGGTCAACGGATGGCGGGATTACATGGAATGCCGTGAGGGCAGGCCATTACTACGATATTGAATTCAATGCATTGCATCCGGATACCGTCTATTCGACGAATGCGACCTCATTTTTCAGATCGGCAGATGCCGGCGCAACATGGACTCAACTCAATACGGGCTTATGCAACGGAAGGATTTCCATAGCCGTCACGCCTTCCAATCCCGAAGTGATTTATGCATTATGTGAATCAGGAGATTTTTTCCGCTCCCAGGATGGTGGTGTTACCTTCACCCCAAAAGTTTCTCCCGGTTCAATGATAACATTTTATGGGTATTATGATGCCGTACTTTCTGTTTCACCTGTTGACGAAAACACTGTGTTTTGCGGCGGAATGAATATGGCAAAATCCACAGATGGAGGAGATAGTTGGACGAAGGCAGGAAATACAGGAATGAATGATTACGTCCATGTTGACAATCATTTCATTGATTTCCTTCCAGGCTCCAATTCAACCGTTTTCTCCTGCAACGATGGAGGGATCTTTAAAACAACCGATTCAGGAAATACCTGGTCTGACCTGAGTTCAAACCTTGGCATAAAGCAATACTACCGGCTTAGCCAGAGTACCCAGGATCCTTATACTATTTATGCAGGAGCCCAGGATAATGGAACGGACCGCTTCAGAAACGGAGTTTGGGATCAGGTGTATGGTTCGGATGGTATGGAATGCCTGGTGGATTATACCAATGACAATACCGTCTATGTTTCTTATCAATATGGCCAAATCCAGAAGTCCACGGATGGAGGGGTGAATTTTGCAGACATTTCTCCCTCAACAGGAAACTGGGTAACTCCTTATATCATGGATCCTGTCAATCCACAAATACTTTATGCAGGTTACAATGAGGTGTATAAAACCACGGACGGAGGAGTAATATGGAATCCCATTTCCTCCTTTGGCATCAGCGGTACCCTGATTGCACTGGCAGTGAGTCAGTCGGATCCCGATGTGCTATATACGGCGTCTTTGGATCAGATTTTTACGACCACCAATGGCGGAAATTCCTGGACAGATATTACAGCCGGCTTACCGGTTGCAGACGCAGCCATCACCTATATTGCCATAAGCAATTCAAACCCCCAGCAGGTTTGGGTGACATTCAGCGGATATACCACTGCAGAAAAAGTATATGAATCGGCTGATGGCGGCCAATCCTGGAACAACTTTTCCGGAACCCTTCCAAACATTCCCGTGAATTGCATAGTGTATCAGAACCTTAGTGCAGACGCATTGTATATTGGTACGGACTTTGGGGTTTTTTACCGCGATCTCAGCCTGAATGACTGGGTCCCTTATTCTACCGGACTTCCCAATGTTGTCGTGGATGAACTGGAGATTCAGTACCCGGCAGGAAAAATCAGGGCGGCTACGTTTGGCAGGGGTCTTTGGGAAGCTGCTCTGAATGTAACTCAGGTCGTTGCCCTGGATGCCGGAGTGGTTCAGGTACTTTCTCCAACAGGCCTCAGTTGTGATTCAATTTTTACACCTCTTGTGAGAATTAAAAACTTTGGAACCGACACACTTCATTCCATAAGCGTACAGTACCAAATAGACGCCGGTACAATTACAACGTACAACTGGAATGGGATCCTCCCTTCGGGCAGCACCACCGACATCAGTCTTCCAACAATTACGGTATCCCCGGGATCTCATTCATTCACAGTGATGACCCTGGATCCAAATGGTAACAGTGACCAGAATCCGCTGAATGATTCCCGGGTATCTGCATTCACTGTCATCAGTAATACTGCTACCATTCCGGTACAGGAAGGATTTCAATCCCCAAATTTTCCGTCACCGTCCTGGACACTATCGGATCTCGTCGGGATGTTTCATATTTCCAATACGGTGGGCGGCTTTGGATTGTCCACCCAATCGCTTATGGCAGACTTTTATTCAACCGCATCGGGTACTTCATACCTTGTCACCCCACAAATGAATTTCACTTCCCTGCAGGCCCCTGCGGTTCTTGAATTTAATCTTGCGTATGCTGTGTACAGTTCCAATTTTCATGATTCACTAATTATTTCAGTCAGTAACGATTGTGGTATAACCTACTCAAGAGTGTATTCGAAAGGTGATGCAACTCTTGCGACAACAGGAAATACGAGTATCATCTTTGAGCCCACCCCGTCGGAATGGCGCAGAGATACCGTGGACCTGTCGTCCTTTATTGGTAGTGGGTCTGTGAGTGTGAGATTTGAAGCTAAGACAGGGTATGGCAATAATCTGTACCTGGATGACATTAATATTTATGATAATTTTAATTCGGTCCCGGTAATCGGGGAAAATATTTCCGTTCAGGTGTTCCCGAATCCTTCCACCGGAGTATTCTCTTTCTACCTGGCAGGGGTTTCGGGGAAAAACCTGAAGCTTGAAATTTATGACTTGCCGGGAAGGCTGATCCGTTTCATGGACCTGACAGGGAATACACCTATGAAAGAAGTTAAAATGGATCTATCGGGTGAATCAGCAGGGATGTACTATTACAGGCTAGTGGAAGGCAGGAAATTAATCAGCACCGGGAAGATCATCCTGAATTAGGCGGAAGAGCAATAATTTTTAGAGCCGGATTATCATTACGTTAAAGTTTTGCTTCCGTGATGCGCTGGGCCTGTTAACGGGCTATGCTCAAAGTGTTAACCTCCTGCATTTTTAAAATAGGACCCCGGAATCAGACGATTGAAAATTATCTCCATGAATTACGGGAAGCTGTGTAAAAGCTGTAGAATTATTGCTTTACATTATTGCCTGATAAAGGTTTTGTGTGATACCATATCATCCGCCCAAATCTGAAGAATATACATTCCGGGATCAAGATGATCAATCGGTACTTGGATTACTGTAGTATTATAAAATTCGTGTGTGGATATTATCCTTCCGGAAGAGTCAGTAATTTTAATAATGCCCTTATGTACCGGATACCCTGATGTCAGGGACAGCAAATGGGTTGCAGGGTTTGGGAACAGATCCCAGTTCACAACTAAGGTATTTTCAGGCGTCAGGTTGTCAAAACAATTTTGTCCAAACTGGTTTATATACATTGTTGAATTAAAAATGATTGGGTATTGATCCACCAGAGGCTGGCTGGATGTAACGCCCGCACTATCCGCCAGACTGGCAGCGGTTCGTATGAAATTCAGATTTCCTTCAAAACATCCTGACCAGCCTGAAGTGCCGGCTTTGATGAGGTACATATCTCCGGCGGGATCACTGAACCCGGAGGTGAATCCGGCAAGTGCATAGCCATCCGGTAATGCTGCCAGCGCATTGCATTCACTTGTTCCGGTAAAGTTCCCAAAACCGTGAGTCCAGTTTGCGGTTCCGGATGGATTCATTTCCTGAAGAAACATCTGATTAATGACATTATTGGTATCACCAATGTTTGTATTCCCTGCCACCATTATATTCCCCGTGGCGGAGGTTGCCAGGCAGGTTCCGTTGTCAGCTTCGGTGGTTCCGTAATTATAAGCCCATGAAACCCCTCCCAGGTTATTCAGTTGAATTACTGAAGCATCCGATTGACCGGAAGTTGCAGAATACGTTTCACCGGTCATAATATATCCGGAAGGAAGTGTTTTAATATCAAAACCCTTATCCTCCAGAGGAGAGCTTATCCTGGTGCCCCACTGTACGAGACCTGTGGAATCAATTTTTACAATGTAATAATCGGAGCCCTGATTGTTACCGGGGTTATTGGTGGTGGAGCCAACGGCTATTATACTGCCATCGGTACCGGCATCTCCCTTGCTAAATGTATTCACATTAAGACTGCTGTTTACATTGCTCCAGACAATATTTCCCACGGTGTCAATTTTCATGGCAAGAGCGGATTGCTGAACGGAACCAAAGCTCTGTGTATTCCCCAGGATTACAAATCCACCGTTTACACTGACGATTGCATTTGCCTCATCAGCACCGGTACCTCCGAAAACAAATCCCCAGATGAAAAAGCCCGAATCGTCAACATAAATAACCAGTATGTCGCTGTGGGCGGTATCAATCGGACTGGCAAAGGTGGTTCCGGTAAGCATAAAGCCCCCCGAACCCGTCTGGACGATGCCGTTAATATAAACATCCTTTATTTCGGTCAGTCTAGTGGACCACAATAAAATGCCGTCGGCATTGGTCCGGACAATGGCAATGTCAGTACTGTCGGGCAGGGCAGGGCCTGTACTTCCTGCCAGGCAATAGCCTCCGTCATTTGTGTAAACCAGTGCATGGGCACGGTCGGTACTAATATCGCCGTAAGTATTCTGAAATGTCATTTGTGCATCTGAAGTCAGGCCTAACAGCATCATTACGGAAATGGGTAGAATCCATCTCATGGGCAGGTGAGTTTTATTTCAAAGATAAATGAATTTTCAGATTATTGAATCCACCGGAATCGTCGTTGCGTTACGGCTCTGGGTAGTAGGTTGCCGGATAAAAACACAAAAGGGAGCAACCGCTCCCTTTTGTTGTCAGTATTCATCTTCATTGAAGAAGAAGTCGTCTTTTGTCGGATAATCAGGCCATATTTCTTCAATACTTTCGTAAGCCTCTCCTTCATCCTCAAGTTCCTGGAGATTTTCAATAACTTCAAGAGGGGCACCTGAACGGATGGCGTAATCTATCAGTTCGTCCTTCGTGGCCGGCCATGGTGCATCTTCAAGATGTTGTGCAAGTTCTAAGGTCCAATACATAATTGTAACGGGTTTTTAATACCTGTTCCTTTTAAGGGTTGCAAAAATATAAAAATTCCATTCAGTTGTTCCTTCATCGAAAAATTTCACTATAAAGTCAACCTGTTGCCTGTTAAGGGCTTGGAATGAGGTGAAACATCTTTCAGGTCTTACATCCTGGGGCTCCAGGGCGATTCATCTGATCCGAGCTCCAGGGTCAGTTTCCGGGAAAGGACAAAAAAGTAATCCGACAGCCTGTTCAGGTATTTAATGATCAACGGATCGGGTGGAGATGTTTCGGAAAGATGCACTACGTCCCGTTCCGCCCTGCGGCATACACAACGCGTGATATGGCTGATCGAAATTGCAGGATGGCCTCCCGGCAGGACAAAAGACCGCATACGGGGCAGCACAGCATCCATTTCATCAATTTTTTTTTCAAGCGACTCCACATCGGTTTCTGAAAGCTGTGGTAATTTCATCCGGGAAGTTTCCGGATCTGCCGCAAGCAGGGAACCAATGGTGAACAACCGGTCCTGAATTTCCAGAAGGAATCCTGTATGCCCCGATTGGGGTATATTGTCCCGCAGCAGGCCGACCCAGGAATTCAATTCATCAACGGTACCGTAGGCTTCAATGCGAATATGATTTTTCGGGACCTTCGTTCCGCCAATCAGGGAGGTAAGCCCCTGGTCACCTTTTTTTGTATAAACTTTCATATTTTCATCCGCTTCTATCCTGCAACGGATGGACTCAGAATGTTGCTGTTCTGTTCATCCGATTCAATCAAACCGTCCTTAATCCGTATGATTCTGTATGCATGCCGGGCAATATCCTCCTCGTGTGTAACTACGATAATTGTATTACCATGACGGTGAATCTCCTTAAAAAGTGACATGATTTCTTCAGACGTTTTTGAATCAAGATTACCTGTGGGTTCGTCTGCCAGAATAATGGAGGGGTGATTCACCAGGGCTCTTGCAACCGCTACCCGTTGTCTTTGACCGCCACTGAGTTCATTGGGTTTGTGCTGAATCCTGTCTCCCAGTCCGACATCTTTCAATGTTGATTCGGCTCGTTTCAACCGTTCGTTCCTGTGAATTCCTGCATAAACAAGCGGCAGCGCAACATTGTCCAATGCGTTGCTTCTTGGTATCAGATTAAATGTCTGAAAAATAAAACCGATTTCTTTGTTCCGGACCACCGCAAGCTCATTTTCGGACATCCGGCTGACCTCTTTTCCGTTCAGCGAATAGCTGCCGCCGCTGGGAGTATCAAGGCATCCGAGGATATTCATCAGCGTGGATTTTCCTGAACCCGACGGACCCATCAACGCCACATATTCGCCTTTTTCAATGGTCAGCGTAATGGAACGAAGTGCATTCACCGTCTCGGTGCCAATGGTGTATTTCCGGGAAATATCTTTTAGTTCAAGCAGGGCCATAATTGCTGTGTGTGAACAAAGATAGCCTATTAAATGTTATGAAAATGTTAGGAAATTCTATGTTAGTATCTGAGTGTAAAATGTTGCCTGGTAATACCTTTTCTGAAAAAAATAATTCCCATCTTATATAAATCAATGGTGATACTTATGCCAGGGTCATTTTTCAGGAGATTCCATGCACGGGTCATTTCCCTGCTCCAGTGTATGTCATCGAGAACCACAATGCTGTCTTCATGGAGCAATGGTTTAATGAAGTTGAAATAGTCCAGTGTGGCCTGTAACCTGTGATTGCCGTCCAGGTAGGCAAAATCAATTAATTTTTCCCTTGAAAGAATGGCGGGGAGGGTATTGCTGAAGGGCCCTGTAAAAAGTTCGATGTTTTTAAAATGCATCTTTTCAAAACTGCTGCGGGCCAGTTCTGCCGTGGCAGGACATCCTTCCAGCGTGATGACCCTTGAATTCCTGTGTGGTGCTGCAAGGTACATGGTGGTTATTCCGAGCGATGTTCCGAGTTCAAGGATAACATCCGGACGGTAATGATTTACCATCCGGAAAAGTAACTGGGCAAAACTCCCCGATTGAAGGTAGCGCCGGGCGATGGATTGAATTTTCATCGTACGGCTTACTCCCTTTTCTCCGCCGCCGGTGCCGAAATCCATTACGGTTATTCCCCTTTCATCGAGAAGGTATCCGGATCTCAGGCTTTCAATCCGTTCATAAATATAATAAGGTGTACGGTCCCGGATAATAGTATTGAACAGGTTGAAAACAAAAGGTGAATGCACATCATGCACACTTCCTGCCTGCCGTTGATAATTCAGATACTCTTTCAGTGCAAAAATCCAGTCCATGCTGCGAAGGTAATTTTTCAATTGATCTGAAATCTCCTTAAAAAGGGAGCTTTTTTTCATACTTTTGCAACTCTTATTTTACAATTTATGAGCGAAATTATTGGCCTGAGGGCGAGGCAAATTCTGGATTCGAGAGGAAATCCTACCGTTGAGGTGGACGTATTCACCGAAAACGGTGTAGTGGGCCGGGCTGCAGTTCCCAGCGGAGCCTCAACAGGTGCGCACGAAGCTGTCGAACTGCGGGATGGCGATCAGAAGAAATACCTGGGTAAGGGTGTACTGAAGGCGGTGTACAATGTCAATAAGGCCCTGAATGATGAACTCAAAGGGTATCCGGTATCCGAACAAAGGCTGATTGACGAGGCCATGATCCGCCTCGATGGCACCGAAAATAAATCCAATCTGGGGGCCAATGCCATTCTGGGAGTTTCCCTCGCCTGTGCAAAGGCAGGATCCATTGAAACAGGCGAGGCCTTGTACCGCTACATTGGAGGAGTGAATGCCAATATTCTTCCCGTACCCATGATGAATATCCTGAATGGAGGCGCCCATGCCGATAACAGCATAGACTTTCAGGAATTCATGATTATGCCTCTGGGAGCAGAAAACTTTTCTGAATCACTGAGAATGGGAGTGGAGATTTTTCATCATCTCAAAACGGTGTTAAAAAAGAAAGGACTGTCAACGAATGTAGGCGACGAAGGCGGCTTTGCCCCGAATATTAAATCCAATGAAGAGGCCATTCAGTCGGTGCTGGATGCTATTTCAGAGGCAGGGTACACTCCGGGGAAAAACGTCTTCATCGCCATGGATGCGGCAGCTTCTGAATTTTTTGATTCTAAAAGTGGGAAATACATCTTCAAAAAATCCACCGGAGACCAGCTATCACCAAAGGAAATGGCAGCCTTCTGGGCGGATTGGGTGAAAAAATACCCTATTATTTCCATTGAAGACGGCCTGGCAGAGGATGATTGGGAAGGCTGGAAGTTGCAGACTGAAATGCTGGGGAATAAAATCCAACTGGTGGGAGATGACCTTTTTGTTACGAACGTAAAACGCCTCAGCCAGGGAATCAGCAAGGGTATTGCAAATTCCATCCTGGTGAAGGTAAATCAGATTGGCACCCTCAGTGAAACCATAGACGCAGTAACCATGGCGCACCAGAACGGCTATACCTCTGTAATGAGCCACCGGTCGGGTGAAACCGAGGACAGTACCATTGCTGACCTGGCTGTTGCCCTGGGTACCGGTCAGATAAAGACCGGATCTGCTTCCCGGTCAGACCGGATCGCCAAATACAATCAATTGCTCAGAATTGAAGAAGGACTTGGACAGACAGCAAGATTTGGCGGAAAACAATTTAAATTTGTAACTTGGTAGATTGTATCAACGGACACCTGTCTGGTACCATGGATCAGGAAATTCTCGATAAACTCGCAACAGGGGAATATGAAATTTCACCCCGTAGCGGCCGTTTAAGAAAGCGGGTCCGGATAAAAAAGAAAAAGAGTTTTTTTTCCAGAAGGCGCGTAAAAAAATATGGCCGGTATGCACTTTGGATCCTGCTGATAGCAGCATTTTTGTTTAGCCTGGTGATTGTTATTCCGGAGCTGAACATTGTATCGGACAGTAAAAAAAGCAACCAGGAGAAAACAAATAATTTCAAACAAATGCCGGGACAAAATCCATGACACGGAAGCCGGATTGTTTGATGATCTGAAAAAAACACAATTGTGAAAACCGACAGGCTTAAAGAAAAATTTTCGAAAGTGGCACTGCCAATGGCTGCCGAAGTAAAAGAATTTACGAAGGAAAACGGCAGCCATGTTATCGGCTCCTACACCATTGAACAGGTGTACAGCGGGATGAAAGGCATGATTGGAATGGTTACCGAAACCAGTAAGCTGGATCCCGAGGAAGGTATCCGGTTCAGGGGGTACAGTATCCCGGAACTTCGTGAAAGGCTTCCAAAGGTCGGAGATGATGGTGAACCGCTTCCTGAAGGAATTTTTTATCTGATGCTCATCGGGGAACTTCCTTCCGAGGATGATGTTCAGTATGTGAGTAATGCCTGGGCAAGAAGAAGCAATGTCCCCAAGTTTGTTCTTGACATGCTCGATTCACTTCCCCAAAATGTACATCCCATGACCCAGTTCAGCATGGCCATCATGGCGCTGCAGCGGGAATCGGTGTTTGCTGCCGCCTACCGGAAAGGTCTGAATAAAAAGGACTACTGGGATCCCATGTACGAGGATATCATGAATCTCATTGCAAGGCTTCCGAGAATTGCTGCATATATTTACAGGAGAACCTATAAGGAGGATGTGCATATTGAACCGGACCCCAAACTGGACTGGGCAGCAAATTTTGCCCACATGCTCGGTTACGATGATTATGATATGAAACGACTCATGCGCCTGTATCTGACCATCCATGCCGATCATGAAGGCGGGAATGTTTCCGCGCACGCCACCCACCTGGTGGGTTCTGCACTTGGCGATGCCTACCTTTCATTTGCTGCAGGTATGAACGGACTTGCCGGCCCTCTGCACGGACTTGCCAACCAGGAAGTAGTCCGCTGGATTCTGGACTTGAAAGATTATTACGACGGTGCACTTCCTACGAAAGAGCAGATACATGATTATGTAATGAAAACCATTCAGGAAGGCAAGGTAGTTCCCGGTTATGGGCATGCCGTATTGCGGAAAACCGATCCACGCTTTACTGCCCAGATGGAATTTTCTCTAAAATATCTTCCTGAAGATGTGAATTGTAAAATTGTTCACATGCTGTATGAGGTAGTTCCTCCCATTCTTTCAGGAATCAAAAAAATCAAAAACCCCTGGCCCAATGTGGACGCCCACAGCGGTGCGCTCCTGATTCATTACGGAATGACAGAGTATGATTTTTATACTGTTTTATTCGGAGTGAGCAGGGCACTTGGAGTGTTATCTTCCCTGCTATGGGATCGTGCCCTGGGACATCCCATTGAACGTCCGGGGTCGGTAACTTTCGAATGGATGAAGGCACATGCGGCCAAAGCGCCTGTGTTGAAGTAACCCCTGTATATTCCCGGAAATATTCAACGGGGGAAACCCGGGATTAAACACCCATTTCAAAAAGTATAGCTTTGAGTTCGCTGAGTATCATCGCCGTTGCCCCCCATACCGTTTCACCATTAAAGTAGAAGGTTGGCGTTCGTATAACCAATCCGTTAGATAGGCGGATCTCCTTTTCTTTTATCAGATCATCGTCCAGTAATTCATCCAGGCTTACATCCATTACTTTTACCACCTCCTTTGGATCGGGGACGTAAACGGGTTTATAGGCAATGTATCCGACATGAGGATGTACCAGAAAATTGCTGGGTGGAATAAAAAGTTCGGTCAGTCTGCCGATGATTTCCACATCATGCGCATTGACCCCAATCTCCTCCTCAGTCTCCCGCCGGGCTGTATTTACCAGGCTTTCATCCTCAGGCTCAAACTTGCCTCCGGGAAATGCCACCTGACCTGAATGTACCCCTTCATAATCAGCCCGGAGTATAAGCGGGAAGCGGATCGTATCATCCTCCTCATACAGGAGAATCAGCACACTGCCCCACCTTGCAGCCCCCAGGGTCTTATAACTGTTCAGGCTGAGCCTCCGTTCCATATTTGCCATCTTATATTGAGCCTCTTTCCCCGGTAAGGGAAGTGCCAGCCGGTGCTTCAGATGATTTATAAGTGTTGTAGGCACAGTAGTTACAATAAAGGATCAAACCTTGAATTCCTGTAAAACGGATTTTGAGGTTCCGGGTTGCAGGGAACCATCATCCCTTTTTCTCTCCCCGATTTGCTGCCGCCACATGGCATAATACAGCCCCTTGAAACCCAGTAAGCTGGCATGTGAACCCCATTCAACAATCCGGCCTTTCTCAAGCACAAATATCCTGTCTGCATGCATGACGGTACTCAGTCGGTGCGCTATCATGATAGTGATATGATCCTGACGATGACTGAGTTCCCTGATGGTGCCCGCAATTTCTTCCTCAGTTATGGAGTCGAGGGCAGAGGTTGCTTCATCAAATACAATCAGCCTGGGATTGCGGAGTAATGCCCGCGCTATGGAGAGCCTTTGTTTTTCACCGCCCGAAACCTTTACTCCGCCTTCGCCGATAAGGGTGTCAAGGCCTTTGTTGGCCCTGGCCAGGAGGGTCTGACAGGCTGCCTTGTTCAATACCTCCATACATGCATCATCATCGGCTTCCGGATTAACAAAGACAAGGTTCTCACGGATGGTTCCGCTGAATAATTGCGTATCCTGGGTAACGAGCCCGATTTGTTCCCGAAGTTCATCCTTGCCGATTAAATGATCGGCAATACCATTGTAGTAAATATTACCTGATGCCGGGTTATACAATCCAACGAGAAGTTTAACCAGCGTGGTTTTTCCCGAACCGCTGGGTCCGACAAAGGCGATGGTTTCACCGGTTTTGACCGTAAAACTGATTCCTTCCAGTGCATTCTGGGATCCGCTGTTATGCCTGAATGAAACGGCATCAAACGTCAGCATGGAAATATTGCCCAACACAACAGGCTGTTGTGGACCTGGCTCAAGCGGAGAATTGAGTATGTCCCTGAATTTTGCAAGGGATACCTGCGCTTCCCTGTACACCCCTATTATATTACCCATTTCCTGAAGTGGCCCAAAAATGAAGAAACTGTAAAACATCAGTGTCATCATTTTACCGGGTGTAATCTGATCACCGAATATCAGGTAGTATAATAAAAAAACAAACAGTGTGCGGAGAAAATTTACTGTTGTTCCCTGTACAAAACTCAGGCTGCGTATGTACCGCACTTTCCTCAGTTCAAGTTTGAGAATTCTTCCGGTAATGGAATTCAGCCTGTTTACTTCCTGCTTGGCAAGACCGAGACTTTTTACCAGTTCAATATTCCTCAGGGATTCTGTGGTAGAACCGGCCAGTGAAGTGGTTTCACGCAAAATATCCCCGGATACCTTTTTGATGTTTTTGCTGAGCAAACTACTTACTACTCCCAATACCGGTACGGTAAGCAGAAAGACAGGGACAATCAGCCAGTGTACGGTTATGGCATACCAGACTACAAATATCACCCCGACCATGGTTTGGAATACTACTCCGATGAATGAGGTGATAAATTTTTCAGAGTCACTGCGAACTTTCTGAAGATTACTTAGGGTCTCTCCGCTCCGCTGATCCTCAAAAACCTGGTAGGGAAGACCGAGTGAATGGCGGATTCCGTCCGAATACATCTGTGCGCCGGAACGCTGCACAATTACATTGGTAAAATAGTCCTGAAAATTTTTTGCAATCCTGGATACCATGGCGACACCCACCGATGCAAGAAGGTAAGGCAGAATTGCCGTGATAAACACAGTGAGCGGTTTGCCTTTGTAATCACCGATATTTACTCCGAATTTATCAAGCATTTTCCCCGCAATCATGGGATCCAGAAGAGAAAAAGTCTGGTTGACGGCTGCCAGAAACAGGGCAAGCAACAACAGGCCTTTATATTCCTTTACATAGGTAATAAGGAGTTTCATAAACGGGGTGCAGGACGAGTGAAGTAAATGTACTCAAAAGGGACGATTCAATCCCGTTTATATTGTATCCGGATCTGCGGGCAGCAATCTGTCTTTCCCTAAAACCCTGTATTGAAAAATTCAGGCTAAATACAGCCAGGATGCCTGGTTCCCTGTTTAAAAATTCATCTCCTTTCCATACTTTCTCCTCTGCCTAAGATATAAATTTGTAAAAAATCAACCCTATGAGAATTTTGTTGTCATGCCTGCTTATTTGTACCCTGGACGGGTCTTTACTTTATGCGCAGCATACCGTAGTTATGAAAAGCGGTGAGAAGATGAACGGCAAGGTGGAATCATTGAATAACGGAATCATAGTATTCCAGTACAAAGGGAATACAATGAAGATCAATACAGGTGATGTGTACTCCATTAATTTTTCTGAATCCGTTGCCGCCAAAGCCAACCAGGGAATGGAATCCATATCAGCAGCTCCCCGTGAAATTGGTGAAAAGCAAATCACTGCAGGATCGTATATGGTACGCTACAAGGTGGCAGACAGAGTAATTGCAAAACCACCAAGAATTGACAACCTTACCCAGGAGAAAGGAACTGTAGTGGTGGCAATTTCCATTGACAAATACGGACACGTATTGAAAGCTGAACCGGGTGCAGAAGGTACCACGACGCAAAGCGGTTACCTGAAAACAAAGGCAAAGCAGGCGGCTGAAAGTGCCTTGTTTAATAATGTTCCTACGGCCCCCACGGAACAATCGGGATACATGATCATTGTCTTTTAATACTCCCCTTCGGCAATTTCATCAGAAATTATTTTTCCCGGAAGGCGCAACTACTCTTTGTTTTCAGAAGAGGAATATTCAGCATAGGAATTCAGCTCGTCAGTTATGGCCTTATTCCATTTTTCCTGAATGAGTTCATTGGTTCCGTGCCCGGTCTCCAGGTCGT
Source organism: Bacteroidia bacterium (assembly GCA_020852075.1). Classification (GTDB taxonomy): domain Bacteria; phylum Bacteroidota; class Bacteroidia; order AKYH767-A; family 2013-40CM-41-45; genus JADZBN01. Next base: position 5,650 of record JADZBN010000218.1, on the reverse strand, counting down.
ATGCATTCTGCCGTTCCTGGTATTCCGCCCAGGAGGAATCAAAAAGTTCTTTCATTTCTTCATTCAGATGAGGAATACTGAATGAAGCCTGTCGGACTTTTTTTCTCAGATGGCGGATATACAATTCACAGATATCAAAATGAAGTTGTTCGTGCAAAAGCAAAGAGGCTTTTTTATCATCCGGTTTTACCCAAGAACTGTTTTTTGCAAAACAGGCGTTCAGATAAACCTTTACTTTCATGATTCCCCGATCATAGGACGGATCGGCCGTATAGGTAAAAATGCAGTTGCTCTGGGCTGAGAAGGGAGAAGCTGCAGGCTTACCGCGGAAATCATCCCAGTGGAGCAAAAGTCCGGGCTTCCATCGAAGGGTGTCTTTAGTGTCCGCATTTGAATCGCTAACCCTGTTTTCGACAATCAGTTGCCGGCAAAGTGCCGGCTGGCCCGGGTTTTCATTTACCCATTTGGAAAATGACGTGATAAAAGAAGTGATGGATGCTGAAAGGAGATTCATCCATGCATCCTGCAGGATTCCACGTGCCTGGATGGATGGTGTTCCACTGGATTCAAATAATTTAAGACTGTCCTTTCCGAAACTCCTGATGATACTTGCTTTGAATTGTAACCTGACAATATGGTTCCGCACGGGCCCTGAATCCGTAAAGCGGCATTCATCCAGCCGGAAGACCAGTGGAAGCAGGGTGGTGTCATTCTCTATGATATTACCGATAAGTTTCATAAAGAAACCGGTTGAACCTGAACAAAGCCGCAACTCACCTTTCTTCCCGGAGAGATCCTGCAATACTTTTCCTAATGCAGTATCAGATCTGTTATCAATAAAATCCCGGATGAAATAATGACCGGGGGAAAGGCCCGGTTTCCTGGTTTCTGCAGAAAGGCAACCGATACCTGAATTTCCAAAAGAAATAACAGGCAGAAGTGAAAATAGTATCAGGCAGGAAATGAAAGATGGCCGGGTATTGTATTTTTGGATCATGATCCTATCTGAGGGAAATTTTGCCGGGAACAAGGCTCGGATTTATTTGTAATTTTACAAAATACCATGCACACCATGAATTTTATCTTTTTGCTTTCGGGACTTATCCTTGGGTTTGTCACCGGCTGGCTTTTCCTGACGTCCAAACACCGGAAAGATATTGAGGAACTGGATAAATCTATTGCTCTGGCAGGTCAGGAGCATGCTGTATTGCAGGAACGTGAATCAGGTTACCGTACGCAATTGGATAGTTTAAGGGCTCAGGCGGAAAAAGACAGGGAGACAACCCTGCAGTTAAACCGCGACCTGGCCATTTCCAGAACCCTGTTCCAGGCTCTGGAAGAAAAACTGAATAATCAAATCAGGGAAACGGAAGCATTGCAGTCGAAATTTACAAAGGAGTTTGAAAATCTCGCCAACCGTATCCTGGATGAAAAAACCCAAAAATTTACGGATCAGAACCGTTCCAGCCTTGAAATAATACTGAACCCGTTTAAAGAAAAGATCCAGGAATTTGAAAAGAAGGTGGATGAGGTTTATAAAACCGAATCTGCCGAGCGAAACAGCCTCAAAGGTGAAATCAGGAATATGGTGGAAATGAATAAACAGATTTCTGAGGAAGCAGGCAACCTCGCCAAAGCGTTGAAGGGTGATACAAAAAAACAGGGAAACTGGGGCGAAATGATTCTCGAGAAAATACTTGAACGTTCAGGCCTGACCCGCGGAATCGAGTATGAATTGCAGGTAAGTACCACCTCTGAGGATGGGAAACGGATTCAGCCTGACGTGGTAATACAATTGCCGGATAATAAGCACATCATAGTAGATTCTAAGGTGAGCCTGGTGGCTTATGAAGCCTTGGTAAATGCCGAAAACGAGGACGAAAGGCAGAACTTCTTAAAAGAACACATTCAGTCGGTACGTTCGCATATCCGGCAACTGAGTGAAAAGAGTTATCATTCCTCTCCTGATTTTTCTTCACCTGAATTTGTATTGATGTTTATGCCCATTGAGTCTTCTTTCGGAATAGCCCTTCAGGCAGATCATGAATTGTTCTCTTTTGCCTGGGAAAGAAAAATTGTAATCGTCAGCCCTACAACATTGCTCGCATCACTCCAAACCATTGCCTCCATCTGGAAACAGGAAAAACAAACCCGGAATGCATTGGAGATCGCCAGACAGGGAGGTGCATTATACGATAAGTTTAAAAATTTTGTGGATGACCTGATTGATGTGGGAAAGAAAATGGATGCGGCCAAGTCGAGTTATGCCGATGCGATGAATAAACTCAGTACAGGCTCGGGAAATATTATCCGCAGGGTGGAGGAATTGAAACGGCTGGGCGCCAAAACAACAAAAGACATTCCCCAGGCGCTGGTTGAACGTGCTGATGACAAACGTTCCGGCTGATATGGCTACACGGTTCCTGCTCATAATTATACCAGCCATCCTGTATTCATGCACCGTCTCAAATGACATCAGCAGCAGGAACCTGGCCACATTGTACCGGGAACCGGAATCGGTTTTTGAACCCGAATTTGCAGTTCATCAACAGTTGGATTCTACATCATTGGTATATATCCGCCTGAAACCGGGCAATATGCTTTATATGAATGACGGACACGATTCGTATGAATCGGTACTGCGGGTGAGGATGTATCTCATGGCTTCGTATGAAAACTCAGCAGTTCTGGATTCCGGAGTATATTCATTCAAATTTGACCTGAACCAGAAACAAAATTTTCAGGTACTTGAATGTCGCTTCAGGCCTTCTCACGTTGGTGTGCAATTGCTGCATATTTACCTGAATGATATCAATAAAAATCTTGAAGAAGATTATTTCATCCCTTTTGATAACCTTGCTGACAATCACCGGCAGTATTACAGGGCCTCGGATAGTAAGGGAGAAATATTATTTACCGATCATATCAGTGCTACAGATTCGGTGCATGTCAGTTATGCCCGAACATCTGAAAAAAAATTGTGGTGTAGTTTTTATCACCGGGACTTTCCCCTTCCCCCTCCGCCATTTAGTTTTGACAACCGCGAAGGATTTGTTTATACACCTGACAGCCTCTTTGAGGTAAGCACTCAAAAGGATTCCCTGTATGTATTTCCCCCGGAAGGTTTTTATCATTTCCGGACGGATACCATGTCGCATGAGGGACTTACCCTGTTTCGTTTCAGCCCCGGTTTCCCGGATGTTTCGAATGCGCGGGAAATGCTTGAATCAGTCCGGTATATCCTTACACGCCGGGAATATGATATGCTGCTTTCTTCGGGAAATGTAAAACAAACCATGGATGCATTCTGGCTGGAGAAAGGCAAGAATCCTGAAAGAACACGAACTCTTATAAGAAAATATTACGGAAGGGTGCAGCGGGCAAACCGTTTGTTTTCATCGTATACCGAAGGATGGCGGACGGACAGGGGAATGATTTATATTATCTTCGGACCGCCCAATTCCATTTACCGGAGTTCGGTTTCTGAAAGCTGGATTTATGGCACGGCAAACTCCGTCATGTCTCTGAATTTCTTCTTTACCAAAGTCATGAATCCGTTTACGGATAATGATTATTCCCTGACACGCACTCCTGTTTATGAGAGTGCATGGTACAGGGCTGTGGATTCCTGGAGACAGGGCCGCCCTTATAATGGTATGTACTGAAAATTACTATGCATCAAAACAGGTATAAACCGGAAAACCGTAACAGTGAGCAACCACCTGATACACAAATGGTGTATGGAATCAGGCCCGTCATGGAGGCAATTGATCAGGGCAGGGAATTTGAAAAAATATTTATAGGACGCGGTGTAAAAGGCGACCGGATTGTTGAGCTAAAAGCTTTGCTGAAGTCGAAAGATATTTCATGGCAGGAGGTTCCGGTGGAAAAACTGAATTCACTCACAAGGAAAAATCACCAGGATGTCATTTGTTTTATTTCACCGGTTGATTTCTATAATCTCGGGAATTTGGTTCAGGGTTTGTTTGAAAAAGGACTTACCCCGTTTCTGTTGCTGCTCGACCGGATAACAGATGTCCGAAATTTCGGAGCCATTGCGCGAACGGCAGAATGTGCCGGTGTTCATGCGATTGTCATTCCCGAAAAGGGTGCAGCCCAGGTTTCCGCAGATTCAATCCGGACATCCGCTGGTGCCCTGGGAAGGATTCCTGTTTGCCGGGAAAAAAACCTTGAAAAAACAGTGCGCTATCTTCAGCATTCAGGAATAAAAGTAATCGGCGCAACGGAAAAGGGAAAGGAATATACTTTTAATGTATCACTGGAAGGTCCCCTGGCGATTGTAATGGGTTCTGAGGAGGATGGAATCTCAGGGGAAATCCTCCGGATTTGTGATTCTCTGGTTCGAATACCCATGATAGGGCATACTGCTTCATTGAATGTTTCTGTTGCATGCGGGGTGATTTTATTTGAAGCATTGCGCCAGAGAATGTCATCCCAAAAATAAAAGATGATGCCCCGTGATCTTTCCACATCACGAAATCCTGAACTTAAAATCGCATGGGGAATTCTGATTGCCGGCACCTTGCTGAGGGTGCTTGCGGGAATTTTCCTTTCCTTATCCAACGACGAACTGAGCGCCATGACCCGGACCCTTTATGGTTCATTTGGCGAATTGATTCAAAAAGGCGTTTATACAGATTTTCATCCTGCAGGAGTTCAGGTTTTTTTATATTACTGGACCCGCCTTTTCGGAAACTCCGCTTTCGTTTTCAGATTACCGTTTATAGTAGCAGGTTCAGCCTCTGTCTGGATGATTTGGCTGATCGGAAAACAATGGTTCGATAAACGAACGGCGCTTTTTGCATCAGCAGCTTTCGCATTTCTTCAGTTTCCGGTATTGTATTCTGTTTTTGCAAGACCTTACAGCCCGGGTGTGTTTTTGGGATTATGCATGGCCTGGTTCTGGACGGAATTGGTGATAAACAGAAATTTTACCATCCGTAATCTTGCGGGTTTTACGATTACCATGGCTCTGTTGCTTCACATCCACTATTTTTCATTTGCACTGGCCGGAGTTGCGGGTATAACCGGTGTTTTTCTTGTAGACCGCAGAAACCGTCTGAAATTTATTACCTGCGGATTGATTGCATTGGCATTGTTTATTCCGGAGCTTGATATCTTCAGGGAACAATTAAGAAGTGGGGATATAGGTGGCTGGCTGGGTAAACCCGGAATTGATTTTTTTTGGATGTTTCTATTGCATGTCTTTAACAATATTTTCTGGTTCACACTGTTGATTTTCTTTTTGTTTATTGTTTCACTTCTTCAGTTGTTTCAGAATAAATCCCGTCGGAATATCTTCATGGTAAGTTTTCTGTTTGCCCTGACAGGCGGTTTTTTGGCCTGGTTGTATTCAATATGGGTTCATCCGGTTGTACAATACTCAACATTTTTCTTTGGTTTGCCGTTTTTATTTCTCCTGTTGTTTAGTTGGTCAGGTTGGCTAAATATCCGGCAGCCGGCATTTGAGATTTTATTATCCTGTTTCATCGCCATATCATTGTATTCCACCATTGTATCAAAACAATTATTCGGAAAGCCACAGTTTGGAGTATTCAGGGAAGTGGTGAATGATCTGGACGCCTGGTATGGTGCGTATGGTGCGTTTCCCTGTGTCATCAACGTCATT
>JADZBN010000217.1 GCA_020852075.1 Bacteroidia bacterium | reverse complement strand
GCCGGCTGGCCTTAATGAGGAAAAAATTATTTCCATCAGCGGACTTTCAGGTTCTTCTGGTAAACAGATAAAGAATTTTTCATCCGGCATGAAACAAAGAGCAAAGTTATCCCTTGCCTTGCTTGCAGACACCCCGCTTGTGTTTTTGGATGAGCCCTGCTCCAACCTGGACAGGAATGCCATTGAATGGTATCAGGATCTGATTGCACAATATACTACGCAGAAACTGGTGGTCGTTTGTTCCAATTCAATGCCCGATGAATACTCCTTTTGTACTTCCCGGGTAATGATTACAGACTGGAAACCCGGAATCTCATAATGGAATCGAAAAATCTGGTGCCCCCGCTGCGGTATATCCGTGTTTTTGTACCTACTCCCGGTGAATTGGGAATAGCTGCTTCAAAACTGCTTGAATTTGCGGGAGATACCAGAAGGATTGCATTTTTTGGAGAAATGGGATCAGGTAAAACTACATTCATCCGCGAAATTTGCAGGGTTTTGGGTGTTTTGGATAATGTCAGCAGCCCTACCTTTTCGCTCATTAACGAATACCGCAACCCGGGTGGAAAATTGATTTATCATTTTGATTTTTATAGAATTAATTCAGGACCTGAAGCCTTTGACTTGGGTCTGGGCGAATATTTTGATTCGGGCAATTTTTGCCTGATTGAATGGCCGGAAAAAATTCTAAATTTATTGCCTGATCCCTTTGTCAGGGTGAATATTGAAAAAAGAACCGAAAACAGGCTGATTACGTTTTCCTATGATTGAGAAAAGAACACCTGGGTTATCGTCCCTGGCTGCCTCTGCGGCAATGGTCCCTCTGGAAGCCATGCTTGAAGTAAAAAAGAAAAGCAAGCAGTTGTTTATTGGCATTCCGAAAGAATCCACATTTCAGGAAAACCGGATTCCGCTTGTTCCGGAATCCGTCAAACTGCTGGTGAACAATGGCCATGAAATTCACATTGAAGCCGGCGCCGGCGCGGCATCCAATATTCAGGATTCTGATTTCAGTGAAGCCGGTGCCAGGATTGCATATTCCCATGAAGAAATTTTTAAGGCAGATATAATTCTGAAAGTTGCCCCGCCTACACAGGATGAAATGAACCTCATCCAGCACAATCAATACCTGATATCCATACTTACCATGAATCTGCAGAATGAAGGGTATATCAGGCATTTATCATCTAAAAAAATTACGGCCATTGGATTTGAATTTATCCATGACGAAAACGGCGTGTATCCTATTATTCAGGCAATGAGCGAAATCGTCGGAAGCACATGTGTTCTTATTGCTGCCGAATACCTGAGTAATGCGTTTAGCGGAAAGGGGGAATTGCTGGGTGGGGTTGCAGGGATACCACCAACCCAGGTGGTAATCATTGGTGCAGGAACAGTGGGCGAAAATGCTGCACGGGCAGCCACCGGACTGGGGGCAGAGGTAAAAGTTTTCGATAATTCCGTTCACAGATTAAGGCGGCTTCAAAACCGTCTCGGGAAACGGGTTTATACCTCGACACTTGTTCCCAGCATCCTGTTGAAGGAACTGAAGAATGCAGATGTGGCCATTGGTGCACTGAGAAGCAGTGAAGGCCGGACTCCCGTCGTGGTGACCGAAGAGATGGTAAGTGAAATGAGGGTGGGTAGCGTTATAGTAGATGTCAGTATTGACCAGGGCGGATGTTTTGAAACATCCGAGGTAACCAATCATTCCCAGCCTGTCTTCCGGAAATACGGCGTGGTACATTATTGTGTTCCCAATATTGCCTCACGTGTCAGCAGGACTGCCTCTACTGCGTTGAGTAATATTTTTACTCCCATTCTGTTAAAGGCAGGCGAGGAAGGCGGGTTGGATGAAATGTTCTGGAAAGAAAAAACGGTGAGACGGGGAGTCTATATGTTCCGCGGAGCCATCACCAACCGTTTTGTGGCAGAAGCCTGTAAACTTCCTTTTAAAGATCTGGAATTGCTTTCTGCAGCAAGAATTTGATTTTTTCAGCTACCTGACTTTTCCTGTTTTCGCCGTTTGAGTTCCTGCATGATCAAAGACAATTCACGTCCGGTCTGACCCGAAACGGAAGTGTTTTCCTGTGCCCTGCGAATCAGATAAGGCATCACCGATGCAACCGGCCCGTATGGAACATACTTGGTGACATTATATCCCTTGTTTGACAGGTTATAACTGATATGATCACTCATTCCGTATAACTGGGAAAACCAGATGTGTTTGTGGGCGACGGGGATGTTTTTTTCGTGCATCCATTGAACAAGATTCAGGCAACTGTTTTCATTATGAGTCCCCGCACAAAAAGCAATCCTGTCTAAATGATCAAGGCAGAATTGAAGGGCAGCATTGTAATCATTGTCGGTGGACGATTTATCGGGCTGGATGGGGGATGGATAACCATTTTTTAATGCCCTGAGTCTTTCCTTTTCCATATAAGCGCCACGGACAATTTTTATTCCAAGCATGTAGTTGTTTTCCTTCGCGTGTTCAAAGGATTTTTTCAGAAATTCCAGCCTGTCAGTCCGGTACATCTGGATGGTATTATATACCATAACTTTTTCCCGGTTAAACTGCATCATCATGTCCCTCACGATTGTGTCAATCGTGTCCTGAATCCATGTTTCTTCGGCGTCAATGTAAATCGGAACATTATTTCTTTTTCCGGTTTCACAGATGGTCAGTATCCGTTCCTTAAATCTGTTGAATTCACGTTCTTCGGATGGGGTTATTGAATTTCCGGCGTTGATTTTTTCAAGAAGCGCAAATCGCACGAAACCGGAAGGCTTAAATACAGAAAATGGAATCATCGGATGGCCCTTTGCCTTTTCGATGGTTTGAAGGGTGTGTTTTAATCCTGTATCAAAATCGGATTCAGATTCTTTGCCTTCAACGGAATAGTCCAGTATGGTACCAATATGGTATTTGCCGAGATGCTGTATGGTGGTTTCACAGTCAACAATGTTTTCACCTCCGCAGAAATGCCTGAACACAGTCCTTCGCATCAGCCCTTCCACCGGCAGGTGTGCCCATAATGCAAAATTCAGGAAGGGAGGGCTGACCTTTACCAGCCAGTTGTAACTGATCATTTTAAACAACCAGTAGGCTTGTTTCAAATCAGCGTCAGATTTGGAACGGAAGGCCGTCAGGGTATCATCAAAACTTATTAATGCGTTTCTCATAAATACGGGCGCAAACCTAATTTATTCCATTTTAATGGCAAAAGGCTAAAACCAGCGGTAGGGTGATTGTTATCATGTTCAACAGGTTATTTTTCATAAATTTTTGAAACACATCTGATTGTCTCATAATGAACTGTGTTATGTCATTTGAGGTATTCCTATATTTGTAATCCTGTTATGCCAGCACCCATACAACCTTTGCCACTATCCTCCTGGCGGTTGCCTTCAACAGGCAGGCCCTTTCTTGTGGCCGGACCATGTGGTGTGGAAACTCCGGAGCAGGTTCATTCCATTGCCGCGGAACTTTCCCGTCTGCCGGTTCACCTGATCCGCGGAGGTATATGGAAACCAAGAACCCGCCCCGATTCATTTCAGGGGATTGGAATGGAAGGATTGGTCTGGCTCAAGGAGGCAGGTATTGCCACCGGCCTTCCTGTGGCTGTTGAGGTTGCAACACCCAGGCACGTTGAAGAGGCACTATCGGCAGGGATTGATGTATTATGGATAGGAGCGCGGACAACAGTGAATCCCTTTTTGGTGCAGGAACTGGCCAATGCGCTGGTTGGTTCCGATGTTCCCGTGATGGTGAAAAACCCCATTAACCCCGATCCTGAGCTATGGATTGGGGCACTCGAAAGGCTGGACCGTTCAGGAATAAGGAAACTGGCGGCCATACACCGGGGATTTTCCTCTTTTGATAAATCCCGTTTCAGAAATATTCCAAACTGGCAGATCCCGATAGAATTGAAACGCAGGTTTCCAGATCTTCCGATGCTGTGCGACCCAAGCCACATCTGTGGAAACCGGGAAATGATTCCTGAAGTTGCCCAAACAGCCATGGACCTGAACTTTGACGGACTCATGATTGAGGTGCACAACAATCCCGGTGAGGCAAGGAGCGACAAGGAACAGCAATTGACCCCTTCGCAATACGGAGAACTTCTCGGCAACCTCATCATCAGACGCCCCTCCGTTGATGATGTTATTTTTCTCAACCTACTGGATGAACTTCGTGACCGGATAGACCGGATGGATGAAAATATACTATCCTTAATGGCGGACAGAATGCGTATTGCAAGGGAGATAGGCCGGTATAAGAAAGAAAACAATATGGCCATATACCAGGTGGAACGATGGAATGAGATTCTGCGGACACGGCAGCAATCAGGGGTTAATAAAGAACTCAACAGGGAATTTATTGTCAGGCTTTACGAATTAATTCATGAAGAGTCCATCCGTCACCAGACTGAGGTCATGAAGAATCACGAGATAACGAGTGCTAATTCGCCGGAATCATGAGGAGACAACCAGCGGGACAACAACGGGAACGGATTTTTATTGAAGCTGGTGCCATCGTGCGTGCTGCAGAATACCTGAAAGAGCATGCTGAAAATTCTGAATTATTCGTTCTGACGGATCTAAATACGCATTTACATTGCCTTCCCATATTATCCGCTTTGACAGAGAGGAAAACCATCCTTCATGAATTGGAATTACCAGCAGGTGATATGAGCAAGAATCCTGATAATTTGTCACGGATATGGGGGTGGCTGACCAGCCATAATGCAGGGAGAAAGTCGCTGCTTGTAAACCTGGGAGGTGGAATGGTGTCTGACATCGGTGGTTTTGCAGCTTCCACTTATATGCGCGGGATACGTTTTGTAAATATCCCCACCAGTCTTCTGGCCATGGTGGACGCTTCTGTCGGAGGCAAAACCGGAATTAATTTTAACAACGTAAAAAACCAGGTTGGTACTTTCAGCCTGCCGTATGCCGTATTCATTGACCCCCGTTTTCTGAATACCTTACCCCATAGGGAAATCCTTTCCGGATATGCTGAAATGATCAAGCATGCCCTGATTTTTTCAGAAGAAGAGTGGAACCGGATCAGGTATCGTTCCATTCCGGATTCAGAAGATTGGACCGGTCTGATCAGAAATTCCATTTCGTTTAAGTCCCGGATTGTTCAGTCGGATTTCAGGGACCGAGGTATCAGGCAGTCACTGAATTTCGGGCATACATTTGGCCATGCCTATGAGATACTTTCAAATGAGGCAGAACCAGACAAGGTCCGGCACGGAGAAGCTGTTGCCTGGGGAATGCTGGCAGAGTTATACCTTTCTGTCCGGTTAAAAGGATTGCCTGCCGGGGTACTGGAGGATTATGTGCAATTGTATCAAAGGCTTTATAATACGCACACCACCGGAATTGATCCCCAACGCCTGATCAGGAAGATGTATTCTGATAAAAAAAATATAACCGGATCGGTCAGGCCGGTACTCCTCAGAAATATTGCCTCTCCGGAACCTGAAATAATTTCTGATGATATATTGTTGCAGAAAGCCATTGACTTTGCCAATGAAGCCAGTGTTTCCGAAAAGGTATGAACCACCGGGTAAAAATTATTTCTTCTGCAGGTTCGTGGAAGTCCAGGTTCAGTTTACCTTTTTCTAAAAGTATTTCAAACCGTATTCTGATAATTCGTGCATTGTGTGGTGGGGTATTTCAGATCAGAAATCTCTCCACTGCCGGTGATACCGTGTTGCTTGAAAGGCTTCTGAATACTGATCAGAGGGTGCTGGATTCAGGAAATGCCGGAACGGTATTCCGGTTTCTTACTGCGTATGCAGCTCTGAGGTTGCCCGGAAGGATCATTTCCGGAAATGAAAGGCTGAGGCAAAGACCTGTTGCACCACTGGTGAATGCACTCCGGACACTTGGTGCAGAAATTGAATACACCGAAAAAGAAGGGTTTGCACCATTAAGGATCAGAAAAAAAATAAATATGGGAGGAAAGGTGATCATTGACGCCGGTAAAAGTTCCCAGTTTATTTCAGCATTGTTATTGATTGCCCCCATGTTGAGTGGTGGATTAAAAATAGTTACCAAAGGGCCTAAGGTTTCTGAACCCTATATAGAGATGACCTGCAAGCTCATGGAAAGATTTGGCATTTCAGTTGAAAGAGGTCAGGGTTTTTTTAATGTACCTCAGCAAAATTATCAGCCCTCGACCGTTTCGGTGGAATCCGACTGGAGTTCAGCCGCTTTTTGGTATGAACTGGTGGCACTTTCTCCGGGTTCAGAAGGAATCCTTGAAGGCTTACACCTTAATGGAATCCAGGGTGATGAAAGAACTGCAGATATTTACGCAATACTTGGAGTTCGGTCTGAAGAAGTTCCCGAAGGGATTCGCATTCAAAAAATGCACGGAACAAATTATCCGGAATCCATAGAGTTGGATTTCAGGAATCATCCTGACCTGTTTCTCCCGGTCGCATCAACATTAACCGCTTTAAAGATCAGTGCAAGGCTTAAAGGTCTGGAAACCTTACATGATAAAGAATCGGACCGGATACAAATGTTCCTGAAGGGAATCACGTTGCTGGGAGGAAAATACATCCTTGAATCAGGTGGGGTGTTGCGATTGATCCCTTCCGATCTACATTCTGCCCCAGATACAATTCCTGTGATGGAGGATCACCGTGTGGCTATGGCTTTTGCCTCACTGTCCCCTGTAATCAGTCCTTTGATGATTGATAATCCTGTATCGGTAGATAAATCCTATCCCGGGTTCTGGGAAAATCTGAAACATACGGGGTATCAACTAGAATTTTTTTAAATCCTGATGCGGAATTGAAAAGTCAGTGAATTTTCGGTCGAAGCAGGTTCGAAGTACACAGTCCTTGCGAGTTTTATCCAGGCTTCCATTTTCTTCCCCAATCTGCAGGATGTGTTAATATACATCCTGGCTCCTTTTCCATAAAAGAATGGAATTGAATATGAATACAGGACCTCGTTTTCATAGGCATAAATTCTGGATGAGAAGGTTTTGCAATGGAAAGTTGCAATTCTGACAGAGAACCTGAACGGACCCGAAACGGGCCTGTAAAATATATCCTGTGACAGGTACGTTCCGCTTGAACTTCCGTCAACATTGTCTGAAGACCATTGCATTCTTCCTCCCCATTCCCAGTTTTCGCCGATTTTGATTCTGTAATTAATACGATAATTCATGGATTCCTGGTCTGAAAGCCGGTCTAATTGATTCGCATCATCCGGAATATTTTCCTGGGAGAATTTTCTGATAACCCTGAAATACATTGTTGTACTTTTCCCCTGCTTCCATGTAAGTTGAAGGAACAGCGCACTTCCTGTGGAGGGCAGATCTGCTTTGTATTTTAACCATGGAAAGGAATACAGGTCTGCAAACACGTCCAGCCCCCAGGACCTGCTAAGGCTTATATTATGACACACAAATATGCCCTGTTCGTTAGCGACATGAGTCCCCTGACTCCATCCAGTTCCATTGATGGAATGAAAGTTTTTTTGAAAATTCCTTACTACAATACTTGAACTCCATGAAGGATTCAGGTGAATCATACATCCCTCAATCCATGCGGTACCGCTATTCTGCGAACGGGCTATTTCTCCAAAAGTGGTCAGGTTACCCTTGGTATGGAAATAGTGAATGGACAGGTTGGTATTATGATCTCCAGAAAATTCAAATCCGTTATATATTGATGGAGTTGGATAAATGGGAAGGGAAAAATGTGTGTATCCGTACACAATACCCAGAGACAGATTGTTATTCCTGTAGGTTGCATGGATTCCACCAAGACTGATATTCAGGCTCTTTCTGTCATCCCATTCATTTTGGGTAATGTGATAACCGGATTGTTGCAGGGATGTAGCATACGTGCTATCTGCCGGCTTTTCAATATTTGCGTCAACAGCATGGGAAGAAAGAAAAATATTTCCGGAAAAATTCCCGCTGGATGCGGTGACGGAAGCCCCTCTGTAATAGTTGTTCTCATCGGTGGATGAATAAGGGCTACTGCCTCTTTCCATTTTCATCGCACCTGCCACCATACTGCTGCCAGTACCCGAAAGCCCCGACCAAAAGCATAAGCCCTGACCGGCCGAAACACT
>JADZBN010000216.1 GCA_020852075.1 Bacteroidia bacterium | reverse complement strand
TCCGAACCTTGGTAGAAAAGAATTACCTGTCCCGGAGAGGCGGCGGAAGAACGGCATGGTATGTTTTGACTTAAAAGAGAATTTTGATACCCAATGTGTAGTGTAAATGTAAGCTTCACTTTTTACAGGACCATTGGTGTATATAACTACTGGAACAACTCTCTCTACTTCTTGGGCTATTAAACCTACTTCTTGTCCTGGCTGAACTGTACTTATTACGGTAAATGTATCATTGAGATTCACGTTAGGGCAATATGTACCTGGCCGGACGGATCCTGCAATACAGTAGCAGCTCTTGTAAAAACGAAGCGTTTTGTAGAGGGTTGTTTCTCATTCTGCGATAATTCACCCCGCTTCTATCCCGCCTTTTTGTTATTTTTGTCCACATTCAGGCCCTTTTTCATCCCTCAATTTCACGTCACAAATGTCCAGTATTGTAGCCATAGTTGGCAGGCCAAACGTGGGTAAATCCACTCTTTTCAACCGTTTAACGGAATCCCGTAAGGCCATCGTTGACGAGGAAAGTGGGGTTACCCGCGACCGGCATTACGGGCATGCGGAATGGAACGGGAAAAAATTTTCTGTCATTGACACGGGTGGGTATGTAAGGGGTTCTGAAGATGTGTTCGAAGGGGAAATCCGCCGCCAGGTGGACATCGCTATGGAAGAATCCGACCTCATCCTGTTTGTTGTGGATGTTGAAATGGGAATCACCGGCTTGGATGATGCCGTTGCAACCATCCTCAGAAAATCCGGGAAAAAAGTCTTTGTGGTGGCCAATAAAACGGATAATCCGCAGCGAATCCCAGATGCTTCCGTATTCTACAGTTTCGGACTCGGTGAACCCTTCCCCGTTTCATCAGTCAGCGGGAGCGGTACCGGTGAACTGCTGGATGCAGTAGTAAAAGAACTGCCGCGCGAATTCCAGGACGATACGGAAGGCCTGCCGCGTTTTGCCATCGTAGGTCAACCCAACGTCGGAAAATCCTCCCTGCTGAATATGCTGATCGGAGAGGAACGCAGCATTGTAACGCCGATTGCAGGAACCACCCGTGATACGGTTCATAAACGGTATGCTAAATACGGCTATGATTTTATGCTTGTGGATACTGCCGGACTTCGCAGGAAAGCCAAAGTGAAAGAAGACCTGGAATTTTATTCGGTGCTTCGTTCCGTCCGGGCTATCGAAGAGGCGGATGTATGCCTGCTCATGCTGGATGCGGAGCAGGGAATGAATGCCCAGGACCTCGCCATTTTCAACCTGATCGAAAAAAACAGGAAGGGCGTTGTTTTGATAGTTAACAAGTGGGACCTGGTGGATAAAGACACTAAATCACTGGAAGCTTACACCAAAACGATCAAAGACAGGATCGCCCCTTTTACGGATATCCCCATCGTTTTCACCTCTGTCCTAACCAAACAACGCGTCTTTAAGGCCCTGGAAGAAGCGCTGCATGTGTACCAGAACCGCAAGAAGAAGGTCCGCACCTCGGAACTAAACGATTACCTGCTCCCCCTGATTGAAAACAACCCGCCTCCCGCCATCAAAGGCAAATACATTAAGATCAAATACATCACCCAACTTCCGACGGATATTCCGCAGTTCGCTTTTTTCTGTAACCTGCCTCAGTATATCAATCCGCCCTACCGCCGTTTTCTTGAAAACAAATTGCGTGAGAAATTTGATTTCACCGGTGTGCCGGTGTCTCTCTTCTTCAGGAGTAAGGAAAAACCGGAAGGCCGGTAACCGGAAGGCCTTCGGAATTCCCCCTGTGGTAAATCCTCAATAGCGGTTCTTTACCCTGAGAAGTATCTGATTTTCAACTCCGTTTATCACCAATAAAAATGTGAAATTCGCGCCGGGATGCTACCTTTGCAGCCTTTCCAGCCGGTCTCATCGTACAACGGATAGTACGTAGGTCTCCGGAACCTAAGATCCAGGTTCGATTCCTGGTGAGACCGCTTCTTTTTGAGGTAAATACAATTGTGCCCCTCTGTTATTTCCCCGGTTTTGAAATGGCGTACCGAAGCTGGTTTTTTACTTCCGAACCTGCTGCTGATTTTGTGGTAACCCACCTTTCGCACCAACTCCCGTTCTCTGATTCCTCACCAACGATTATGAAAGGACAGCCGGTTGGTGTACGATCTCCCGCAATGTAAGTATCATGGCAGGCTTTCCCTCATGCTCAATCCGGGATACGTGAATATGTACGGGAATTTCCGTTCCGGACGCAGGCCATACCCAGGACCTCAGGTTGTCAATTTCCCCCTCCCAGAGTTTCTTAAAAAAGCGGCTTACCTCTTCCTTTTTACCATCCGGTGCCAGGTTGATAATGTTCATGCCGATGAGTTTCCCGCGTGAAATACCCTGAAGCTCGCATGCCCGGTTATTTACATCAAGGACGACACCGTTCTCATCCTCAAGAAAAACGGCATCGGGTAATGCATTAAAAATTCTTATGAATTTGGAATCGGTATGGCTTTGAAGCCATTCATCATTCCTGAATCTTGCGAGTTCTATGGCAAAGGCCCCGATTAATGTTTCACCACTGTTCCCAACCAGCGGAAATTTGTGAATAATCCAGTCGGAGTCCGCACCCAGCAGATCCCTGGCATGAAAAAGATAATCCACCGGTTTACCCTGTTCCAGGCATACCCTGTCTGTCTCCTCAATTTCTTTCGTATGTACCGGGAAGGTATCACTGAAATGTTTTCCCATCAGGTCAATTCCCTGGGATGTCATATACTTTCTGAACATTTCATTGACAAAGACATATTCCCCCCTGTTATTTCTGATCCAGGCAGATCCCGGCGCATTGTCCATAAAAATCCGGAACCTCTCCTCGCTTTCCTGCAATGCCAGTTCGGCTTGTTTACGTCTGGAAATATCACGCATCTGAACCAGCACGCCTTCGATGGGAGGAATGTTCAGCATATTATTGAAAATACATTCCATCCATAGGTACTGGCCATGGGTATCAAGTATCCTGACGTCCTGTGACAGGCGATTGCCGGGATGCTGAAGCATTTGCTTAAAACTGGCAACAATGTTATCCCAATCAACGGGGGCGACAAATTCGCGGGCATTTTTTCCGGTAACCTGATCGGGTGAAAATCCAAAAATCTTTTCCACCACCCCGCTTGCATACCGCAACAATCCCTCCCGGTCCATTACAAAAAAAGCGTCGGTTTTTTGTTCGATAATTTTATCAAGAAAAGTATGCGGAGCGAATGACATGAAAGAAAAGTTCTACAAAAAAACTAAAAATTTTATTACCCGGAAGGGTGATCCGGGATTTTACTCAACAAAATCCTACGGGCTTTAAAATCAATGCCGCGCAGATAATTTACCTTAATCTGATTAAAAAAAAACCCGGCTAAGCCGGGTGTAATCTTTTTCGTTTTTAAAACTCCCACATATCATGCTCCATATCCGTAATTTCATTTTTGATACGTTCGGATTCCAGCAGTGCATTTATGCCCTGGCGGTAATCTTCAATCCTCCTGTCAAACACATTGGATTCCTTGAAGATATAACTGCTGAAGAGGCGTTTCTGGAAAATATCATCAAAGCTGCGGCGTTCTGCGTCATTTTCCCTGTTAAACATCTCCGAATTCGCCAGAAGTTTTCTTGCTTCGGGATAATAGATCCAGAACAGCGGGAGTTTAATGTTTTCGGGTCTGATATTGCCAAATTCATCCACCGCATAAACCATTGGAGCCAGGCCGATAATCCTGACATCCATTACCGATCTTTGTTTGTCAAAGAACCAATCTTCTTTCACACGGTATGCCACCACCTTGTCCCTGGAAAATTCACGGGCGATTACGGTATCGAATTCCTCATAGGGTGGCTCCGGGCGCTGCATACGCATGGTATCGGTTCGGGCCCCGCCACGGGATTCGATTTCTTTCATCGTGGTTGGAAGGGTGAATTCATCATCTGTAGTCCCGTATGCAGTTAGTGAGCCCTCCTGAATGGCATCCATGAAAATATCGATAAGATTTTTACGGTCATGGGTGCTCTTACTGGACGGATATTTCAGGGGAAGATTCATTTTCTCGCTGAGATCAATCACCCTCCAGATCCGTTTGGACCACATCACATCGGCCTCGCGGAGATAGGGATACGGGATCACCTGCCGTGTCGGTGTATTTTCCTTTACGTACACACCGTCCAGCACATTTTGTGCAAAGAGGGGCTCTGTAAGAAGTGCCACCGCAAGGCCAAGGAGAATTCTGATTTTCATGACTATCCGTTTAAAACTGGTTTACTGAATGGTAAAAGACATGGGAGACAAACTCCGTGTTGACTGGTCTGCACTTTTATCCATTCTTGCTTTGATGTATTCAAAGTAAATTTTATCACCCGCACGGGATTTGGAAAGTGCCTCGCGCATATTGGGTGTAAGTTGATTTCCCTGAGTTTCAAATTCCATCGGATCCCTTCCTTTGCCCACAACGCTCATCTTAAATCCGGTAATACGGAAAAAGAGCTCGAAGTCAAAATTCTCCAGTTGGGGAATCAGTGTTCCTGCCATCAGGACGCTCTTATTGATAACTCCTTCCTTTTTCCCTGCAATGGTGGCAACCGGATCAGGAACACGCTTCACACGGTATTCAAAGCTGCCCATAGGTGTTACTTTTCCGGCCATATCGGCAGAAACCTTAATGGTTGCTTTTCCTACACTACCAACAGTGGCGATGTAATGCCCGGCACCTGCTGCTGAATTCGGCTTAAGAGAACCGCCGGATCCTTCAATACTGACTTTTACCTTGTCATTGGAAACGCCAGGTACAGAGATGGCCATCGGGTTATCCACTCCAATATATAGCACGTTCATTTTTTCCGCCGATACCACTGAATTCGGTTTCTGTGCAACATAGGATGAACTGAACGGGTAATAATCATAGGTACCATCCGGTTTTTTTACGCGGATCACACCGCCCCACTGTTTAACGCCTTCCGAACCGGGATGATCCACATATTTGGCATATCCGCCTTCCACTGGCAGCGGCTTATCACTACCGCCAACCATGGTTTTTTTGGCCGAATCATACGTTGCTCCTATATATACTTCAGGCGCCATCGTGGAAGAGGTCGCAGAAAGAAATACATCAGCCGTAAAATCCGATCCAATGGTGACCACAGTACTGTTTGGTATTACTTTGGCGTTGAGTTTATCCAATTTAACGATATTCTTATCCACGGAGGTAAGGAGTTCGTCTATCACCTGTGACTCGGCATTTCTCACGTCACTTTCAAACTTGGTCAGGAGCGCAACGGTGGCCACTACGGGATTATGGTAAAAGCTCAGCATTTCCCAGGTTCTTTTTCCGTCTTCGGCCTTTTTGGGATCATTCGTATTCAACTGGACCTCCAGGCGGGACTTATAATCTTCCTGGGTTCCGGCCGGCGCATTTTGAATAATAACATTTTTAAATGCTTCAATACGTTTTTTCAGATCCGACGCCTTTGCGCCTTTCCCATCCTGATTATCACCCACCATGATACGCGTTGGCGTATCATAATTGTCTTTATTCTTCATATCAGGAAGTGGAGGAACCGGTTGGTCCGGTTTCAGCCCATCGGTTTCCCGGATTAATTCTGCTTTCAGATCCTCAATAAATTTCACAAGATCATTCGCGCCTTTTTTGACATTGTTTGCTTTGTCATTTACACTTTTATATTTAGCAGCATCCACAGACATGGCCTGGCTAAATGCTGCATAGGTGTTTTGGTTTCTCCTGTCTAAGTTATTTTTGGACAATTCGACGCTTTGATTGATCGTAACAAAGGCATTGATTACCTCCTTGGTCACGTTAAGCGCCAGGAGAGCGGTCAACACGAGGTACATCATGTTGATCATTTTCTGCCTGGGAGACAATTTTCCCTGTGCCATAGCTGATTGTGTTTTTCTGGTTAAGAGTTTGGTTAGAGAATATGGCTATCAGTTACGTACAGTCATTGCAGAAAGCATGTTTCCATAAACGGTATTCAACTGGGACAGGTTTTTGGCAAGCATGGCCACCTCATCGCGGTATTTACGCGTGTCTTCAAGGGAAGAATTAAGGTTAGACATAAGTTCGTTGATACCGTCATAGAACCGGCTGGTTTGCTTGAGATGCTCATTGCTGTCCTGAAGCTGAAGTTCATACACTGCATTCAGTGCGGCAAGATTTTTACCTGCAGCAACCACCTGATCTTTATATACCCGGACTTCTTCGGTAGAAGAAGAAAGAGAGTCCACTGCCTGGGCGGCTTTGGTATATGAACTGGACATTTCACCTACAGACTGGGCCGCTTTGGAAACATTTTTCACATAATCATCAGTAGCAACCGAAGCAGAACTCAGGTCGGCCATCTGCGCAGTATTTTCACTGAGGGAACGTAGTCCGGATCCCAGACTTTCGATAAGCTCAGGACCAATTTTAGCTTCTGCCATCAGGCGATCAAGTTGCTGGGCAACAGGATCTGTTTTACGGCGTTTTTTACCTACGCTGTCCTCATCACTCATACCGGCTAACTCGGGATATACCAGGGACCAGTCAACTTCTTCATGGGGCGGTTCGAAGGCCGAGAAAAAGAAGATGATAGCTTCCGTACTTAAACCAAGGATAAGCATTAAACCTGCACCAGAATAGTGCTGAATCTTGAATAAGGCACCAAGCATTACGACGGAAGCTCCCCAACCGTACAGCTTGGCCATAAAGTTTTTGAACTTCTTACTTTGTGTTAATTCGGTAAGTCCCATAGTTTGCGTGTTGATTATTGGTTAGACAATTGTATTATTTTAATTTTTAGGATTTCGGTGTATGACAACTATTGCTGACTGAAAAGATCCTGTCAGGAATCTGAACGATGACCTGTCAGTGTAACATTGTGCAGGATTAATAATCGGATTTGTCGCGTCCCAGGAAACTCATAACGCAACGGAAACCGATATAACATTTAGCGGTATCCTGGTATTCATAGGTTCTGGTTCCCGTCTGAAGGTAGTAGGCCACATCTTTCCATGAACCTCCGCGAATCACCTTACGCTTCAGAGCCGGCGGATCAGAATCCTTCGCCTCATAGGTATAATCGGTGCTGATATCATGGCTGAAACTATAGGAAGATTCATCAAAGGCATTGCTGGTCCACTCGGCAACGTTTCCGGCCATGCAATACAGTCCGTAATCATTGGGCCAGTAAGAGGTCGCTTTAACCGTGTAGACACCTCCGTCATCCATATAGTTCCCACGCATCGGCTTGAAGTTTCCAAGGAAACAACCGCGGCTGTTCCGGATGTAAGGACCACCCCAGGGATAGGGTGACAAGTCGAGACCTCCGCGGGAAGCGTATTCCCATTCCGCCTCGGTGGGCAACCGGAAATCCTGTACAAAGGCATTTCCGTTTTCCTCCAGGTAACTGTTGAGCAACTGGGTCCTCCAGACACAGAAGGCACGTGCCTGCTTCCAGTTTACGCCGACTACGGGATAATCATCATAGGCCGGATGCCAGAAATACATCTGTGTAAGAGGATCATGATAAGAATAGGTATAATCGTGAATCCATGCCAGGGTATCCGGATATACATTGATGACATCCTTCTTAATAAACACAGACCGGTCAACAAGTCCCTGCGGCCGGCTTTCGCGCTGTGCAGCAGCCTTCAGGTCAATCCAGTAATATTCATAATTCAGTTTCCGGGTATCAATCTCCTTGCGCCGGTAAAATCTTTCAGTTTCGGGTAAAAACAATTCCGCAAGGGTCTCTTCATTTTCTTCGTCATCCCACTTAATCTTGGCCCTCCAGTTGATGCGCTCGCCATATTCACCTTCTTCGATCAGATGTTCTCCGCCAATCAACCGGTGTGCGAGTGAATCCCGGACCCAGTAAACAAACTGCCGGTATTCGTTATTGGTAATCTCGGTATTGTCCATGTAAAATGCCGGTATGGTAACCGTTTTACTCTGAGCCGTGATGGCATTCGGGACATCCTGGTCGCTGGGTCCCATGTTGTAGGATCCGGCGGGAATAAACACCATGCCGTACGGATCCGCCTGGTACCATTTTTCCCTGTGTAGAACACCGGTTAGCTCCCCCTTATTCCCCCCGCTGCATCCGGCCAGACTCAACAGGACAAGGGAATACAGAAAATTGCTTTTCCTGATTCCGAAGGTCTTGAGATTCATCGTTTTTATGCGAAATAAAATGGTTTTCAATTAACGTTTGATACTGTTATTTATTGAATCCAATAAAGCGTGACCTCCTTAAACGGGGGGGCACACCATTGGTTTCACCAAATCTAATCAATTCAGTCCACATCCGACAGGCAAATTCTACAGGAATCTTACATTTCTATGGAACTGCCTTTTAACATTTTTCACCGGTTTGAAACAATACCCCAGCATGACTTCATGGGTACCGCTGCTGTAGGTTTTAATTTCAGAGGTGGTAATATCGTAGGCGTATCCGAATTTCAGATTTGGAACTATTTCAAGCCCTGCCATCAGCACAATAGCATCCTGCATCCGGTAGGATGCACCCACCCAATACCTGCTGTTGATCATCAGGCTGGCATTGAAGTCGACCTGGGTTGAAACGGCATCTGTCTTTACCAGCACGCAGGGCTTCAGGCTAAGCGAGGCATTAATATCGTAGGAATAACCGGCCATCAGGTAATAGTGACGTGCCAGTTTTGTTTTGATGTTGTCATAAGAGATAGATCCTTCCTGCAAATGTGAGGAAGAAATTCCGGCATACAGATGCTCGGAATTGTAGTAAAGCCCGAATCCCATGTCAAATGTCCCACCACTGACCGATCCGGTTGGGATATTCACATCGCCCAGATCGTTATATATGAATTTCGATCCGTCCAGGGACTTCTGGTGATAGCCCAAATCCAGGCCGATACCCAAACGTCCTGACCCCAGGTCCATCCGGTATGCATAGGCGGCACGGATATTCATGTTTTTTTCTGCACCCAGTTGATCGGCAGCGTAAACGGAAAGACCGATTCCGCCGTGCAGCACATCCACCGGGGCGTCGCCGGTGAACAGCATGGTTTTGGGTTCGCCACCGAAGCCCGTCCACTGATTCCTGTACAACAGGGTGGCACAAATGGCGTCGTTGGAACCGGCAAAACCCGGATTCATGGGAAGTTTCGCAAACATGAACTGACTTAACTGCGGATCCTGTTGCGCATATACCGGCATGATGCCGGCCATTAAGGCAATGAAAAATACAATCGTAAAGGTTTTACGCATCGGCTAAGCGGAAATTCGTAAATATGGATTCGTTCCCCAACGGTTAGGAGCGGGTAAAGTAATGAAAAAATAAAACTCGAAACAAACTTTTTTTAGGTACCTGGCCTTTGACACAACCATTTGACAACCAGTAATTCCCCCCGTCTCAAACGAAGGAATGCGGGGGTGGAAATCGTAGTTTTACCTCCTTAACTGAGCTTCTGAAAAGCCTGCCACCAGCGGTCGGGAAGTTCGTTGCTGCAAGCCAGTTTATAATCCCGGTAGGAACAGGGAACCATGTGGTGACGCTGGTATCTGATTTTTTCATTGGGATACGGAACCTCCATCCACCACCGTTCGCTTTTTTCGCTCTTGTAAAACACAATTTCCTGGTCTTCTTTCTTCATAGCAACCCGGTATTTTACAAAACCGTTCCGGCTGCGTAACGGAACATCATGCTTGCGGTTGTAATATCCCTCGAAAAAATACCATATCATCTGTGCCGCTAAATGGGAAGTCTGGTCATAATGATCATAAAGCGGATTGATTTCATAAATGCCAAATGAAGTAAGTTTATCGCTGAGCCCGGCATACCGTACAATCCGGCAGGCCTCTTCTCCGTAAAACCCGTTGGGGGATGCATTCCCGTTACCGGGAGCATCGGACTGGCGTATGGCAGAAATATCAAATGAGAGGATATCGGCATTCCTGACAATGGGTTCTGCTTCCTCCAGATCCTGCTGCACCTGTCCCAGCCGGTAAGCATCAAAAAATAATTTTTCCATCAGGTCCACCTGTTCAACGCCCGCAAAACAGGTTTGGTATCCAATGTTGCTGAAGTTAAACAGGAAGTTCGGTTCCTTCAGCACAATCTTTCCAAGATAGGTATTTGCATTCAGCGGTTCGTCGGAAGCTCCCAGGTCAAAATGTGAATCCACCGAAACAATGTTAACCGTTTCCTCCAGTTTCTGATAGGCTGCGTATTGGGCATAGGTAAGATCCTGGCTGCCGCCAATGATCAGGGGAAGAATCTTTTCACGCAGCAACTCTGTCATCACCGTTGTGACGGCCGCATAGGTATCATTCAGCGTTTCCCCTTTTCTGAGATTTCCCAGGTCTGCAATCTGATACTGATAGGCGGCCGTCCGCAATCCATACAGCTTTTCCCGTACATTATCGGGAGCGGCGCTGCACCCGTCGTTACGAACGGATCCGCGGTCTTCTTCCACACCAAAAATGGCAATATGAATGCCCTCACAATCGGGAAAACTGTCTTCTTGGAGGAATTTTCTTATAACTCCTCCGAGGGACTGTTTCCGGGATCCCGGATTTCCAAACCTTGACGTGTCCAGTGGCTTGAAATATGAACTGATTTCCATACGCACAAGAAGGGAAAAAATCCGGCAATGCCGCGACTCACTGTTAACGAGAAATCAGAACCGCGTTGTTAATATCACTTGCTTTTTACAGCTTTCTTCCGGAAGGCGGTTTTCCTTCCGGAGGTTACCGGTGTTTTTTCGGCGAGTTCACGGATTGCAGCAAGCGTGAGTTTCTTCGGGTCGGTGTCCTTGGGAATACGCAGATTCCTGTCACCGAATGAAATATACGGGCCCCAGCGCCCCTTGAGAATCTGAACTGTCGGATCTTCCTTGAATGTCTTAATAATCTTTTCCGCATCGGCCTTTCGTTTG
Source organism: Bacteroidia bacterium (assembly GCA_020852075.1). Lineage (GTDB taxonomy): Bacteria > Bacteroidota > Bacteroidia > AKYH767-A > 2013-40CM-41-45 > JADZBN01. The sequence continues at coordinate 2,652 of JADZBN010000216.1, read as the reverse complement.
TCGCGGATCCGTTCCACCGCCAGGTCGTAACTTATGGTATAAGGATCATCTTCCTTTTTCAGGGACACAAATGAATCCCCCAGCCTGACGTAGGGACCAAACCTGCCGATGGAAACAACTACGTCTTTGTCTTCAAACTGTCCCAGGTTCCTGGGCAGCCGGAAGAGGTCCAGCGCTTCTTCGAGCGTAATCTGATCGAGACGCTGATCACCCCGGATTTTTGCATAACGCGGCTTTTCCACTTCATCCTGGGCGCCAATCTGGGCCATGGGACCAAAACGGCCTACCCTGACCAGCACCGTCAATCCCGTTGCCGGATCTTTCCCCAATATTCTTTCACCGGTTACGCGTTCTGACTCCTTTTCAGTTACCTCCACATTGGTATGAAAAGGACCATAGAATTCTTTAATCATCTTTTGCCACTTCAGATCCCCGTTGGCAATGTCATCAAATTCCTTTTCAACATACGCCGTGAAATTGTAATCCAGAATATCCTTAAAATTCAAGACAAGGAAATCATTCACCAGCATACCTATGTCCGTGGGGAAAAGTTTGTTTTTCTCAGCTCCGGTAATTTCCGTCTTGGTTTCCTTCTTCATCTTCGATCCTTTCAGTGTAAGAACCCGGTAGTTCCGTTCTCTGCCCTGACGCTCTTCTTTCACCACATAACCTCTCTTTTGTACGGTTGAAATGGTGGGAGCATACGTGGAAGGCCGGCCAATCCCCAGTTCCTCCAGCTTCTTTACCAGTGATGCTTCGGTATATCTTGCCGGCGGATAGGTAAATCTTTCGGTGGCAGTAACCTCTTCAAGCCGCAGCTTGTCTCCCTGTTTCAATGGCGGGAGGATACCTTCCTGTTCCTCCTGGTTTTCATCATCCGAGCTTTCCATATACACCTTTAGGAAACCGTCAAATTTGATCACCTCGCCGGTGGCAACAAAGTCGTGGTCTGTATGATCCGATGTTATTGTAACAACCGTTTTTTCAAGAATGGCGTCTGACATCTGTGATGCGACGGCTCTTTTCCATATCAGTGCATACAGTTTTTGTTCCCTGGAGTCCGCATCTACCTCTTCCAGATTCATATCCGTCGGACGGATGGCTTCGTGCGCCTCCTGCGCGGATGCAATCTTATTCTTATACTGGCGGGCTTCGTGATATTTCTCGCCGTAATTTTTCACAATCATTTTCTTCGCCATGTCAATCGCATCCTGTGAAAGATTGACCGAGTCCGTCCGCATGTAGGTAATCTTTCCGCTTTCATACAGCCTTTGTGCAAGAACCATGGTCTGCGCAACACTGTAACCCAACTTCCGGCTGGCTTCCTGCTGCAGGGTTGAAGTGGTAAAGGGAGCCGAAGAAGAGCGTTTGCCCGGTTTCACTTCCAGGGTCTTGACGGTGAACCCTCCGCTCTTGCAGGAATTCAGGACTTTCTCCGCTTCCTCCTGGGTACTAAAACGTTTCGGCAGTTCCGCTTTAAAGGTTTTCCCATTGGATTCGAAAAGGGCAACCACACGGAATGAACCTGAAACCTTAAACACATCTATTTCTCTTTCACGTTCAACAATCAGGCGTACGGTAACCGACTGCACACGTCCTGCAGACAATTGCGGTTTCACTTTTTTCCAGAGTACAGGAGACAGTTCAAAACCCACCAGCCGGTCCAGAATGCGGCGTGCCTGCTGGGCATCCACCAGGTTCTTATCAATGGTCCTTGGATTTTTAATGGCCTCGGTGATCGCCTTTTTGGTAATCTCATGAAAAACAATACGCTTAACCTTATCTTTTTTCAGGTCAAGCGTTTCAAACAAATGCCATGAAATGGCTTCTCCTTCCCGGTCCTCATCTGTTGCCAGCCAGACCGTATCTGCCTTCTTCACCAGCTTCTGTAATTCGGAAATAACCTGCTGTTTGTCCGGGCTCACTTCATATATCGGTTCAAAGTTTTTCTCCACTTTGATCCCCATCCCGCTCTTTACAAGATCACGAACGTGTCCGTAACTGGATTTTACGGTGAAGTCTTTTCCGAGATACCCTTCAATGGTTTTTGCCTTTGCCGGCGACTCAACGATCACTAAATTTTTTGCCATCTTTTATCTTTCAACGGTCGCAAATAAACGCAAAATCTTTTTCATGCAAATCCAAAAGATAAAACTTAACTAACAAAATCCCTGAAAACGCGCGAGTTCAGTACATTCCGTGGGCATTGAGATTTTTCAACGAAAAGGGAAAAAGGGTGATAAGCAAATGATGATTCACTGAACCTTCACCAGCTTTTTGCCGATGCGGCTGATCTCACTGAACCTGCTTTTGATATACAATCCGCCTGAAAGTGCATGCACATCAATTTCATCCGAGCGCCCTTTTGCAATTCATGATTGAATATCACGCCACCGTAAATTTGAACGTGGCTGGCTTTTTTCAGGATCAATTTGTGAGTGTGTTCGTGCGTAAGAATCCCGGCGGCGGGCCGCGGTGATCAAAGCGAAGGATGGATTTCATACGTGTTTTCCTGCAACAGGGACACAGCACAGCAGGAGCTTTGCGACGCTGGTGTTTTATCAGACACGTGGTACGACCATCCAATAGCTAAATAACCTGCGGAATAACGTACGCATTCTTCCGGCCGGAGAGTATTCCATAGTGCCGGAT